>NZ_CAUSFQ010000001.1:0-57879 GCF_963530955.1 Lancefieldella parvula
GCAACAACCTCAGAAGCCCTGCTTCTGGTAAGGTTCTGACCGTTCCTTCTCAGGATATGGTCTTTGGTGTCTACTACCTCACTTCCGAGAAGACCGGTGAAGATGCTAAGACGCTTACCTTTGCAAGCTTTGAGGATGCTCTTCTGGCTATTGAGGCTAACCGTGACCTTGATCTTCAGGCAAAGGTTGTTGTCCGCGTAAGCTCCAAGGATGCAAACGTTGCTGATAGCGATCGCGCTATCTTCCGCGTTATGACCGGCCGTGGTCAGTATGAGGACCTGGACGTTACTGAGGGTACTAAGCGTTTTGAGACCACTGTTGGTCGCATTATCTTCAACCGTCAGTGCCTGCCAGAGGATTACCCATACATCAACTACAAGATGGTTAAGTCTGATATTGGTGTTCTGGTCAACGATTGCTGCGACCGTTACCCAATGGCTGATGTTGAGCCAATTCTGGATAACATCAAGAAGACTGGTTTCCACTACGCAACTCTTGCTGGTCTGACCGTTTCTGTTTGGGACGCTGTCATTCCTCCACACAAGCCACAGCTGCTTCAGGAGGCACAGGACCGCGTTGACCAGATCAACGAGTACTACGAGGACGGCTTCCTTTCCGAGCGAGAGCGTCACGTTGAGGTTGTTAACGCATGGACCGAGTGCACCGATCTTCTCGGCTCTGAGATGCTTACAGGCTTTGCAGAGAACAACCCAATTTACATGATGGCTGACTCTGGAGCTCGTGGTTCTAAGACACAGCTTCGCCAGCTTGCTGGTATGCGAGGCCTGATGGCGGATATGTCCGGTGAAACCATCGACCTTCCAATTAAGGCAAACTTCCGCGAGGGTCTTGAGCCTCTTGAGTACTTCATTTCTACCTACGGCGCTCGTAAGGGTCTGGTAGATACCGCATCCCACACCTCCGACTCTGGTTACCTGACTCGTCGACTCGTCGACGTTGCACAGGACGTCATTGTCCGCGAGGAGGACTGCGGCACTGATGAGGCAGTTACCTATCCTCTGATTAAGCCTGGTCAGACTTCTGTTGATACTGACCTGATTGGCCGCTGCACCCTTGAGGATGTCTGCGATCCAAACACTGGCGAGGTTCTTATCCCTGCTGGTGGCTATGTTGAGTCCAAGCAGGATCTTGAGCGTCTTGTTGAGCACGGCCTTGCTAAGGTTCAGCTCCGTGCGCTTCTGACCTGTAAGTCTAAGTACGGCGTCTGCCAGAAGTGCTACGGTTGGGATCTTTCCACCCGTCGTCCTGTCAACATTGGTACTGCAGTTGGTATTATTGCAGCTCAGTCCATTGGTGAGCCTGGTACTCAGTTGACCATGCGTACCATTCACTCTGGTGGTGTTGCAGGCGCAGACGATATTACGCAGGGTCTTCCTACCGTTGCTCGTATGTTCGACGTCGTCGGCAACGTCAACGAGAAGATTCTTGGTCGCGAGGCTGACCTGGCTCCTGTTTCTGGTGTTCTTCACATCACCCCAGAGACCACCGAGTACCTGCTGCGTATTGTTGATGCAGACGATGCTTCCCGTGTTATCGAGGAGTGGCGTGTACCTGCATCCGTCCGCTTTATGCCTGGCATTGAGGATGGCGTTGTTGTCCGTGCTGGTGATCAGATTACCCGCGGCTTCGTCAACTTCCGTATGCTCCGTCGACTCACTGACATTGAGTCCACCATGCACACCTTCGTTGAGTCCGTTAAGGACGTTTATACCTCTCAGGGTGTAGAACTCAACGATAAGCACATCGAGGTTATCGCACGTCAGATGCTTCGTCGTGTTCAGGTTACCAACCCAGGTGACTCTTCGTACCTGCTTGGTCAGTATGTGGACCGCTATGTCTTTGCAGAGACTGTCCAGAATATTGCCCTTGCTGGTGGTACTCCACCAGAGGCAGAGCCAGCAATCCTTGGTACTCTGAAGGTTGCAAGCTCTATCGATTCTTGGCTCTCCAGCGCATCGTTCATTCGTACTGCAGGCGTTCTTACCTCTGCAGCTATCGAGGGCGACGTTGACCACCTGCTTGACCTCAAGTCCAACGTTATTGTTGGTAAGCAGATTCCTGCAGGTACTGGTCTCTCCGCATACAACGATGTTGAGCTTACGTACCATGGCACCAAGATTGATGGCCCAACTTCTTCTCTTGCTAAGTCTCTTCCAGACTGGGCACCAGCAGAGCTTAAGGACATCGAGGAGCAGCTTCCTAAGCAGCTTGACTGGGTCAACGAGGATTACAACGGTGGCGTTTACTCCAAGAATGGTCGCACGCTTTCAAGCGAGGACGCAAAGCTGTATCTCTTCGACGATCTTGGCGTGTCACAGCGTTGGACCAACAAGTTCAGCGAGGTTGGCATTGAGACCGTAGGCGATCTTATCGGTAAGACCGAGGAAGACCTGCTTCGCATCGATGGTATTGGTGCAAAGGCAATCGAGGAGCTCCGCGATGGCCTTGAGGCTCGTAACCTCCTCTACATCCTTGAGCCAGAAGAGGATGAGGCAGATTCTGAGGATCTTTCTCAGCTGCTCAACATGGTCTTCTCGCCAGAAGGCGATGGCGGCTTGATGCTGGGCTCTGCAGCTCCATCCACGCACTCTGATTACACCGAGACACTCATCGGTTCTTCTTCCGACGAGGTTAGCCCTGATGTAATCAACGAGGACCTTGGTTCTCTGGATGACCTTCTCAATCAGGTTGTCCGCATGGACGCTGAGGCAGACGGCGAAGACGAGTAAGTAATCTCGCCTGATACATCAAACTTTTTCGGAGATTGACTCCGATACAGAAGAGGACTTCAGCCGTTAGCTGGAGTCCTCTTTTAGTTACGCTTACAGAAGCGAGTATCGGTATATACTAATCTTTTATGAATTACGTTTGGTAAGCCATTTATTTTGCGGCTCTTAAAGGATAGGAATAGCAAATGGATAGTCACTCCCACGATTCCGAAAAATGCGAGCACACTCATTCTACGTGCGATTATGTTTCTGATCAGAAGCTGAATGAATACCTGGTAAACGATGACATCATCTACGATGCAACCCAGATTTTTGATGCACTGTCTGATTTCACTCGATTCCAGATTTTGGGTGCTCTAGTAAATGGCGAGAAAAGCGTAACAGAGCTGCAGGAAATGCTTTCGGTATCTCAGTCAGCAACCTCTCACCAGTTGCGTCTTTTGCGCGACCGCGGTCTTGTCAATGCAAAAAGAGATGGCAGAAAAGTTATCTACTCACTTGCAGATGAGCACGTCACAACGCTGATTCGCGTTGGCCTTGCACATGCAGCTCATCTGTTGGGTCATTAACATACGTTTCGGAACTGTGGAGAGAACTTATGGGTGAGTATCGCATCATTGAAGTTAAGCAGAGTGTTTTTGCAGCTAACGAGAAAAGCGCCGATCAACTAAGAGAAGAAATGAAGAAAAAGGGAACTCTGCTGGTAAACCTTATGTCTTCTCCAGGTTCTGGCAAAACTACCACCCTTAAAAAGACCATTGCTGCCCTGAAAGATAAGGTTTCCATTGCTGTTATGGAAGCTGATATTGATTCAGATGTTGATGCTGCTGCTATTTCAGAAACGGGCGTGAAAGTCATTCAGCTGCATACTGGCGGCATGTGTCACCTCGATGCGCATATGTGCGCTCAGGGTCTTGAAGGTCTCAATGCAGGTGATGTGGACCTTATCTTTTTAGAGAACGTTGGGAACTTGGTATGTCCGGCAGAGTTTGACACCGGTGCCGGCGTAAACGTCACTATTCTTTCTGTTCCCGAAGGCGACGATAAGCCGTTGAAATACCCTTTGATGTATCAGGTCTGTGATGTGGTGCTTGTTAACAAAATAGACGTAGCACCGTATTTTGATTTTGACCTGGAAAAACTCAAGGAAAATGTGGCCCTTAGAAATCCAAAGGCGGTTGTTATTCCTTTCTCTGCCAAAACTGGGGAAGGATTAAACGCTTGGACTGAATGGCTTTCTCGCAAAGTTGCTGAGTGGAAAAGCAGTCAGTAACCAATAGCTAGCGCTTAAAGAATGTCTTATGCCTGATAGGAGAGGTCATGGCAGAGGAAGTACCAGCACGTAAGACTCCAAAAGGTCAAAATGCCATGCGCGGCAGTCTTACTGATGAAGAAATTGCACGCAGAAATGTATTGCCAACTACTAACCCTGCTGGCGGTCCTACTCGCATACTCGCTCAAAATCACATTACTGAAAATGACGAGGTAGTTCATTACAAAACTGTAGATCCAAATGAGCCTGGACCAGCTTCTTCTGAGCAATTTAAGCCTCTTGTAAGAGATGAAGTTCAAAAAATTACGAGTCGCCTTGGTCACAAAATTGTAAAAGATGACCCAGAATATTGGGGCATAGCAGCAATTATGACTGAGGAAGAAGCTGCGGTAACCAAATACATGAAGGTTCGCCAGCCAGTTACCTTAGAGGAGCTTTGCAAGCGTACTGGAAAAACTGCGGGGGAGCTTCAGCCTATCCTAGACACCCTGTCTGTAAAGGGCATGATTGAGTACAACTGGGAAAACAAGAGCAAGCAAAAGCAGTATGTTCTTCCTATGTTTGTTCCTGGCTCCGCAGAGTTTACCGTGATGAACGAGCGTCAACTCGAAGAACATCCCGAGATGGGTTCTTTGTTTGAGCGTATGACCTATCTACCGCTCAAAAATGTCACCAAGTTAGTTCCTGAAGGCGGCGCGGGCGTTGGAATGCATGTCATTCCTGTTGAACGATCCATTGAGCAGGTAAATCACACAGTTACTGTCGAGCATATTTCGCATTGGCTAAAGAAATACGATAGATATGCTGCTACTCCCTGTTCTTGTCGCCTTGCTGAACGAGTTCGTGGCGACGGCTGTGCTGACGATCCAGAAGATTGGTGTCTTGCTATTGGTGATATGGCTGATTACTGCGTAGAAACAGGAAAAGGCCACTACATTACCTACGATGAGGTTATCGATATCTGTACAAAGGCCGAGAAAAACGGTTTTGTTCATCAGATTACCAACATTGACGGTGAAGATAAGATCTTTGCCATTTGTAACTGCAACGTAAATGTTTGCTATGCACTCAGAACTTCTCAGCTGTTTAATACGCCTAATTTGTCTCGTTCGGCTTTTGTGGCTCACGTTGATGAAGAAAAATGTGTTGCTTGCGGTGGGTGCGTAGAGGTTTGTCCAGCTGGAGCCCCTCAGTTAGGTCAGAAACTTCCTACCAGGAAGGGCAAAATTTCCTACCCAACGCAGGATCTTCCAGATGATAAGTTCTGGGGAGAGTCTGATTGGGATTGGAATTATAAAAATAACAACCGTATTGAGTGTCACGATACCGGTACCGCTCCTTGTAAGGTTGCCTGTCCAGCGCATATTTCTGTTCAGGGTTATCTGCGCATGGCTGCTGAAGGTCGCTATCGAGATGCGCTTGAGCTCATCAAAAAAGAAAATCCATTCCCTGCTGTTTGTGGTCGCGTTTGCAATAAACGTTGCGAGGCAGCGTGTACGCGAGGAACTATTGACCAGGCAGTAGCCATTGATGACGTTAAGAAATTTATTGCTCAAAAAGATCTTGAGGCAGAACATCGCTTTATTCCAGAGCCAGTTATCCCGTCAAATAGAGGCCGATTCAACCAGAAAATTGCCATTATTGGTGCAGGTCCAGCCGGCCTGTCCTGTGCATATTACCTGGCAGAACGCGGTTACAACCCCGTTGTTTTTGAGAAGAACCTTCTTCCTGGCGGAATGATGGTATATGGCATCCCTTCTTACAAGCTCGAGAAAAACGTTGTTGCCGCAGAGATTGACGTTCTTAAAGAAATGGGCGTTGAGATTCGCTGTGGTGTTGAGGTAGGAAAAGACATAACCCTTGATGAACTGCGTGCTCAAGGCTTTATTGGTTTTTATGTTGCCATTGGTTGCCAGGGCGGTAGAAAGGCCAATATTGCTGGAGAAGACGCCGATGGGGTTATTTCTGCTGTTGATTTCTTGCATTTTGTAACCGAACATCCTCTGCATGAAGTACCTGGAAAGACAGTGGTCATTGGCGGCGGTAATGTTGCCATTGATGCGGCTCGAGTCTCTGCTCGTTGCGGATCAGAGTCAGTTACTATGGTGTGCCTAGAGCAGCCAGATGAGATGCCTGCACTACCAGAAGAAATCACAGAAGCGCAGGAAGATGGTGTGTCAATCAAGAATGGTTGGGGACCTGCTTTTATTGCCACGGATGAGCAAGGACACGTTTGCGGCGTGATGTTTAAACGCTGTATGCGGGTTTTTGACAATGATAAGCGTTTCTCGCCTTGTTTTGATGACGAGCAAACAATGTATCTTGAGGCAGATGCAGTGGTCTTGTCTATTGGACAAACCGTTGAGTGGGGAAGTCTTTTGGAGGGAGAGGCAGTTGAGCTTACGCGCGGCAATTTTGCGCGTGCTGATTCCCAGACGTATCAGACTGCTCAGCCCGATGTCTTTGTGGGTGGAGACGTGT
This sequence comes from Lancefieldella parvula, assembly GCF_963530955.1. GTDB lineage: Bacteria > Actinomycetota > Coriobacteriia > Coriobacteriales > Atopobiaceae > Lancefieldella > Lancefieldella parvula_A. The sequence continues at coordinate 6,505 of NZ_CAUSFQ010000001.1, forward strand.
ACACGGGTCCTCGCTTTGTTATCGATGCTATTGCCGCAGGTCATGAAGCTGCTGTTTCACTGCATCGTTTTGTGCAGAAAGGCTCTTCTTTGACTATTGGCCGTAACCAGCGCCATTATGTTGAGCTTGATAAATCTGACGCAGCAGTTGAGTCTTGTGGATACGATCACGCAGGTCGTCAGCGTTCCGCATGCGATTCAGTTAAAAACATCAGGCATAACTGGACAGATCCTAGCCATACTTTTACGCCAGAGCAAATCAGAATCGAGACCGCACGCTGCTTGAAGTGCGGCGCTTCAATTGTTGATGCAAATAAGTGTATTGGTTGTGGTCTCTGTACTACACGCTGCGAGTTTGATGCAATTCACCTGTTCCGAGACAATCCTCACTGTTCAGATATGGTTGCCGCAGAGCATAAGGCAGGAAAGATTCTCTCGTATGTTGGAAAACGTGCGGTAAAGATTATTAAGAACCCCGCGAGAAAAACAAAGACTCCTAAGCCTCAGTCACACGTAACAACCGATGAGCTTGGTAATCCCGTTTCTGCGGGCAGTACGGGAATTTCAAGTTAACATGCATGAGCTGGGAATTGCGTTTTACCTCATAGATATGGTTGAGGACCTGGGAAAACAGAACAACCTCACCTCAGTTGCACGTGTAAAGTTGCAGCTAGGGGAGGTATCTGGAGTTGTTCCAACGTATTTGTTGGATGTATGGCGTTGGGCAGCTGATCGCACGGAGTTGCTACACGGAGCTCAGCTAGAAATTGAAGAAGTGCCAGCTCTAACACAGTGTTTATCGTGCAATAAAACGTACGCTACGGTAACGTATGGTCGCACATGCCCTTACTGTTCTAGCGAGAAAACAGAACTCATCCAAGGCTTAGAAATTGAGCTTGCTGAGATTGAGGTTACCTAGCATTTGTAATTTCTATGAAGTATAGATACACCCAGCACAGTGGCTTGGTGACATGTGGCTTTCATCAGCGTAAAGTACTTCCTTTCTCAGTCTGCTACTTCTCATCAGCTCCGTCTCCTGCGTGATCGTGGTCTGGTAACTGCAAAAAGAGATGGTCGTCGCGTCATTTATTCTTTTGCTGACGATCATGTCATTACACTTATTAGCGTTGGCCTTGCTCACGCTGCACATCAGCACTAAAATATTAGAAGTTTTTGGTGTCTTGATTTTCAACGAGAAATGAATTTTTTGATTGATACCGTATGTTAAGTCTTCAGCACATAAACGGAAGAAACGTGTGGGACATTCTTAAGCTCAAGGTGTCCGAGGACCAGCAAGACTTTGTTGCTGGAAATGATGTAAGTCTTATCGAAGCCTATATAGCTAAGGCAGAAAACGGACAGATTTTCCCTTTTGGTATATACAAGAATGATTTACCAATAGGGTTTTTGATGATTGGGTTTGGCACAGATAGTAGCTGGGACAAAGCTCCAGCAATAGCTCAAAATAATTACGATCTTCGACGTCTGATGATTGATGCAAAATTCCAAGGTAGGGGATACGGTAAAGAAGCGCTCATGCTTGCGTTGGAGTTTATACGTACCTTTCCCTGTGGAAAAGCAGAGTTTTGTTGGCTATCCTATGAGCCTGAAAATAAAGCTGCTCGTAATCTCTATCGTACGTTTGGATTTGTTGAGACGGGCGAGAAGGACGGCGAAGAATCGATCGCTGTTTTAAAGCTATCCGCGGATGTAACTGAAGGAACACTCAGTACTAAGACACTTTTCTCTAACGATAAATGTAGAACGGTGAAGTAAGGATGGAAAATAAACAGAAAAAACAATTCAAGAATGAAGCTCTTTATAGTTATTTAATTTTGGTTTTCATAATTTTTATTGCATCGTTAGAATATAAATACAATGCGAATTTGTTTGAAAATAGTTACATTAGTAAAATAGCTTTTAGTATGGTCATTTCAATTTATCCTGTATATATAACCATAAAACATTACAGTAATATTATTGCTAAAAGTTTCAAACCTGCTAATATAGCCATTTTATTGCTCATTTCATTTATTCCTGTTCTTTTTTCTCAAGAAAATTATATTGATAGAATTTACGCTTGGGTTCACTATTTATTTTTAGTGGCACTTCCTGAGGAATTTTTCTTCCGAGTTTACCTAACCGAACAATTTAATGAAGGTTTATTAAGATATTGGAAGATCACTAATGTATCAGCATATATTATAGGTTCATTATTTGCTAACGTATTGTGGGGGGTAACTCATATAATCTTTCCGCTTGTAAATAATGTTAATAATCTTGAACCTCTTTGGTCTTATATTACCTTTGGTATTGGAAATGGTTTGTTATACACAGCTTTATTTTTAATATTTCGAAAGAATGTCTTGGCTCCTGTTCTCTTTCACGCAGTTATAGATATGTGCAATAAATTCTTATAAAAATTTTAAGATTGTGAATATCGGATTTTCAATAAAGGTTTTTGATAGTTAGACAAGTTATTTTGATTCTATATTATGTGCAGTTTATGAAGTATAGATACGCCCGGCACAGTGGCTTGTTGACATGTGGCTTTCATCAGCGTAAAGTACTTCCCTGCGTAATTCCAAGGGGACAGTGCTGTGTCACCTTTCGAATATGTAAAACTGCAGGTAGATAGGTATAAGAAGGAGAAGATCTTGCCTACTATTAACCAGCTCGTACGTAAGGGCCGCGTGAGCGTCAAGTCAAAGTCTAAGAACGCCGCTCTTCAGCACAACCCACAGAAGCGTGGTGTTTGCACCCGCGTTTTCACCACTACGCCAAAGAAGCCTAACTCAGCACTCCGTAAGGTTGCTCGTGTTCGTCTTGTTAATGGCATTGAGGTAACCGCTTACATTCCTGGTGAGGGCCACAACCTCCAGGAGCACTCCATTGTTCTGGTTCGTGGCGGCCGTGTCCGTGACCTTCCTGGTGTTCGTTACAAGGTTGTTCGCGGTGCATTCGACTGCGCAGCAGTTCAGAATCGTGCTCAGGGCCGTTCCCGTTACGGCACTAAGCGTGCTAAGTAATCACGTCCACTACTCGAACTAGTTCTTAGGAGATTAATATGCCGCGTCGCGCAGCAGCAGTACGTCGTGAGGTTATGCCTGACGCCGTCTACAACAATCGTCTGGTAACCCAGCTTATTAACAAGGTCCTTCTCGACGGCAAGAAAGCAACCGCAGAGCGCATTGTCTACGGTGCATTTGACATCGTCGCAGAGAAGACTGGTGAGGATGCCCTCACTGTCTTCAAGAAGGCTATGGATAACATTCGCCCAACACTTGAGGTTAAGCCTAAGCGTGTTGGTGGCGCTACTTACCAGGTCCCAATGGAGGTCAACTCCCGTCGTGCAACTACTCTTGCTATCCGCTGGATGGTCACTTTCAGCCGTAGCCGTAAAGAGAAGACCATGGCAGAGCGTCTTGCAAACGAGATCATCGACGCAACTAACGGCGTAGGTGCATCCGTCAAGCGCCGCGAGGACCTGTACAAGATGGCTGAGGCCAACCGCGCCTTCTCCCACTACCGCTTCTAGTCGGAATTCAGGAGTAGCAAACAAATGGCTAAGACTAAGTACAATCTTAAAGACCTCCGCAACATCGGCATCATGGCTCACATCGATGCTGGTAAGACCACCACTACGGAGCGTATTCTTTACTACACCGGTAAGACCCACAAGATTGGTGAGGTCCACGACGGTGCAGCAACCATGGACTGGATGATTCAGGAGCAGGAGCGCGGCGTAACCATTACTTCCGCAGCTACCACTTGCTTCTGGAAAGACCATGTCATCCAGATCATCGACACCCCAGGCCACGTTGACTTTACCGCTGAGGTTGAGCGTTCTCTTCGTGTTCTGGACGGCGCAGTTGCAGTCTTCGACGCAGTTGCAGGCGTTCAGCCACAGTCCGAGACCGTTTGGCGTCAGGCTACCAAGTACGGCGTACCTCGTATTGCATTCATCAACAAGTTTGACCGCGTAGGCGCAGACTTCTTCCGTGCAATCCAGACCATGCGTGACCGCCTTGGCGCAAACGCAATTGCAGCTCAGGTCCCAATGGGTGCTGAGTCCAACTTCTGGGGTCTTATCGACCTTGTCACTAACACTGCATGGGACTTCAAAGAGGATGCTAAGGGCATGATTTACCCTGAGCCACTCGACGAGATTCCTGCTGAGTTTGTAGAGATTGCAGCTGAGAAGCGTGAAGAGCTTCTTGAGGCAGCTTCTGACTTCTCTGAGGAGCTCATGATGGCTGTTCTCGAGGGTGAAGAGGTTGACGTTGAGACCCTTAAGGGTGCTCTTCGTGCTGGCGTTCTTGCTGGTCAGATTAACCCTGTCTTTGTTGGTTCCGCTTACAAGAACAAGGGTATTCAGGAGCTTCTGGACGCAGTCATCGACTTCCTTCCAAGCCCTCTGGATGTTCCAGAGATTGATGGTGTCACTCCTAAGGGTGACGAGGCTGTCCGTCACGCAGACGTCAAAGAGCCATTCTCCGCTCTTGCATTCAAGATTATGACTGACCCTTATGTCGGTAAGCTTACCTACATTCGTGTCTACTCTGGTCAGGCTGAGGCAGGTTCTTACGTCTACAACTCCGTCAAGGACAACCGTGAACGTTTTGGCCGCATCCTCGAGATGAACGCAAACGACCGTGTTGACCGTGAAGAGTGCTCCGCAGGCGACATCGTTGCATGCGTTGGTCTCAAGAACACCACTACTGGTGACACCCTTTGTGACGAGAAGAACCCAATCATCCTTGAGTCCATCAGCTTCGCAGATCCTGTTATCGACGTTGCTGTTGAGCCTAAAACCAAGGCTGAGCAGGAGAAGATGTCCATCGGCCTTTCTAAGCTGGCTGAAGAGGACCCAACCTTCCAGGTTCACACTGATCACGAGACCGGCCAGACCATCATTGCTGGTATGGGTGAGCTTCACCTTGAGATTATTGTTGACCGTCTCCGTCGTGAGTTTAAGGTTGACTGCAACGTTGGTAAGCCACAGGTTGCTTACCGCGAGACTGCTGGTAAGGCAGTAAGCCACGCTGAGGGCAAGTTTGTCCGTCAGTCTGGTGGTAAGGGTCAGTATGGCCACGCAGTCATCGACCTTGAGCCACAGGAAGAGGGCAAGGGTTACGAGTTTGTCAACGCTATCGTCGGTGGTGTTATTCCTAAGGAGTACATCCCATCTATCGATAAGGGCATTCGTGAGGCTCTTGAGAACGGTGTTATTGCTGGTTACCCAGTAGTCGACATCAAGGTCACTCTTGTTGATGGTTCTTACCACGAGGTCGACTCCTCTGAGGCAGCATTCAAGATTGCTGGTTCTATGGCAATTAAGGATGCTCTCAAGAAGTCCAACCCAGTCCTTCTCGAGCCAGTTGAGTCTGTTGAGGTTGAGACACCTGAGCAGTACATGGGCGACGTTATGGGCAACCTTTCTTCCCGTCGTGGCAAGATTGAGGGTATGGACGATCGTATGGACGCCAAGGTCATCCGCGCTAAGGTGCCTCTTGGTGAGATGTTCGGTTACGCAACCGACCTTCGTTCCCAGACCCAGGGCCGCGCGAGCTACACCATGCAGTTCGATTCTTACGAGCCCGTTCCTAACGCTGTACGCGAAGAGATTGTCGCCAAAAACGGCGGCTCTGCATCCTAAGTAAACGACCACGAGCTCTAGCTCATGTATGGAGGTACCCAAAGTGTCAAGCCAGAAGATCAGGATTCGCCTCAAGGGCTATGATCACGAGGTCATTGATCAGTCCGCTAAGCTGATTGTTGACACCGCACAGAAGACAGGTGCGCGTGTTTCCGGTCCTATCCCTCTGCCAACCGAGCGTAACCTTTACACCGTTATCCGCTCCCCACACAAGGATAAGGATTCCCGTGATCAGTTTGAGATGCGCACTCACAAGCGTCTCATCGATATTCTCGACCCAAGCTCTTCTACCGTTGATTCGCTTATGCGTCTCGACCTTCCAACTGGTGTCGATATCGAGATCAAGCTCTAAGCATTCGGCTTAATCCAACATATAAACCCTCCTGCGCACTTTTACGCAGGAGGGTTTTTGTGTGGGTATACTTTCCGCTTGCGCTTGATTTGCTCCAAGCCTGATTTCTGCAAAGAATCTGTAAATTCTGCCTAAAAACATTAAAGAATCTGTGGATTTGCCTGATTTTACAAAAGAATCGGTGGCTCAAATACAGATTCTTTGCACTTTTCAGGCAGGGTTTAAAGCGTGTCCGAGCTCACCCTTTCAGGGAGCCTGATGTTATCGTCATGTCTGAACGTTTTGCCGGAAAAGTGCACCAAGTCTGAGCGATTTGCCTGTTTTTCTCGCCATGTCTGAGTAAATTTACTCAGACTTGATGCCCTTTTCAGGCTGGCTAATGCAGGAGCACGTTACTTTACAGAGTAAAGGGCATGTTTAGCGAGAAACCCGTAGAATAGGGAAGCGAATACTTTTACAGCGCACAGGAGAAGAGATGAAGGATACTCGGATAAACGCTCATCACCAGCTAAACAACGTCCACTCAGAAAACGCTCATGTGACCAAGGTTCTCTTTGTGTGTCACGGAAATATCTGCAGGTCAACAATGGCACAGTACGTCATGCAGGACCTTGTCGAGAAAAATGGTCTCGCAGACTCGTTTGTCATTGACTCAGCCGCAACCTCCACTGAAGAGATTGGTAACCCTGTTGACCCTCGTACGCGACACAAGCTTCAGCAAGAGGGGATTCGTTGTGGCAATCATCGTGCGAGGCAGATGACGCGCGCAGATTACGAGAACTTCGATTACCTCATTGGCATGGACCACAATAACCTGCGCAACATGATGCGTATGCTTAAGAATGATCCGCTTGGAAAGGTTTCGCTGCTCCTTGATTGGACGGAAAAGCCTCGCGATATTGCGGATCCATGGTATTCAGGAAATTTTGATCTGACGTATAAGGATGTTACTGAGGGTTGCGAAGCATTGCTCAAAAAACTTTTGGCAAGGTAATTTCGGCAGCCTGATTTTTCAAAGTTATTACCGTGGATTGTTTTTACAAAATTTCTGAAAAAACTTTTCAAAATTCTTTGGGTTTATCGCCAATAGATACGCCCGGGTCAGCGGTTTGACCTCGCAAAATAGGTGAGAAGAAAGATCTCGCAGCTAGATGGTATCAAACGGTCTTCACAAAGCGTTCATCTTTTAGAGATTTTAGGCTTGTTTCTTGTCAAAAATGAGTGTAAAGTAGACGGGCTGCTCAAACAGGACAATTATGTCTAAAGGCAGTATGTACAGGACGTGGTCCGCTGGGGAAGAGTACCCGATGTGCTCTCAAGGTCCCATGACCACCGAAGGTTAGGAAAGAGCATGGTTAATACCATCCTCGGCCGCAAGCTGGGCATGACCCAGGTATGGGACGAGAACGACAACGTCGTTCCTGTTACCGTCGTTCTTGCTGGCCCCTGCACCGTTTCACAGGTAAAGACTGTTGAGACGGACGGCTACAATGCCGTACAGATTGGCTTCGGCGACATCTCCGAGAAGCATGTCAACAAGCCAATGGCTGGTCACTTCAAGGCACAGGGCGTCGAGCCAATGCGTTACCTCCGCGAGGTCCGCGTTGAGGATGCTTCTGAGCACAAGACCGGCGATGTTGTCACAGTTGCTGACTTCTCTGAGGTCACCGCTGTTGACGTAACAGGCACTTCTAAGGGTAAGGGTTTCCAGGGTACCGTTAAGCGCTGGAACTTCTCTCGCGGTCCAATGACTCACGGTTCTCGTAACCAGCGTCGTCCAGGTTCCATTGGTCAGTGCGCATACCCTGCACGCGTTCGTAAGGGCCTTCACATGTATGGTCACATGGGCGCAGAGCGCGTTACGGTCAAGAACCTTAAGCTTGTCCGCGTTGATGCTGAGCAGAACCTCATGCTTATCAAGGGTGCTGTTCCTGGCGGCAAGAATGCCCTCGTCCAGGTCCGCATGGCCTAAGGGCCTTTAGGCAAACACTTAGGCTAACAAGGAGACAACATGTCCAAGTATGAGATTAAGAACGTAGAGGGAAAGAAGGTCGGCGACGCCGAGCTCTCCTCTGACGTCTATGGCATTGAGCCAAACATCCCTGTTGTGCACCAGGTTGTAGTCTGCCAGGACGCATCCGCACGTCAGGGTACCCACTCTACAAAGAACCGTCACGAGGTATCCGGCGGTGGCGTTAAGCCTTACCGTCAGAAGGGTACTGGTCGTGCTCGCCAGGGTTCTATTCGTGCTGGTCAGTGGACTGGTGGTGGCGTCATCTTTGGACCTACCCCTCGTTCCCACGCACGTCGTATTAACAACAAGATGGTCAAGCTTGCTATGAGGTCCGTCCTCTCCGGCAAGGTTGCAGATTCCGAGCTTGTCCTCGTTGACTCTCTCGAGTTTGCTCAGCCTTCCACCAAGCAGGCAAAGGCTGCACTTCAGAACCTCGGTATTGAGGGTAAGCGCGTTACCGTCATCGTCCCAGACGACGACGTCAACACCTACCTCTCTTTCCGCAACCTTCCTAAGGTTTCAATCTTCGGCGTTTCTGAGGTTACTACTCGTTTCCTGATCGACAACGGCGCACTTGTTATGTCCGCTGATGTCGCTAAGCAGCTTGGGGAGGTGCTCGCATAATGAACTCTCCTTATGAGGTCATCATTCGTCCTATCGTTTCAGAGCGTGCTTTCGATCTGATGGAGCAGGGCAAGTACACTTTTGAGGTTGCTCGTAACGCAGGTAAAGAAGAGATTGCTGCAGCTGTAGAGAAGCTCTTCTCTGTACACGTCACCAAGGTAAACACACTTTCTGTTAAGCCAAAGAACAAGCGTGTACGTTATCAGCAGGCAGGCAAGACCCGCCAGTGGAAGAAGGCTATTGTTACCCTCGCTGCTGGTGAGACTATCGAGATCTTCGGTAATAACTCTGCTGAGTAAGGTTTTTCTCCCGTGCCTCTTTTGAGGTACGGGTTCGTATGCCGCGCATAGTAGATACGCGCGGTACCGTGGTAATCCGGTGTTAGCTCGACTTTCCCTTAAGCGGGCTAGCCAACGGAGAAGAAAGGGATACTGTTTATGGCAGTTAGGCATCTAAAGCCAACAAGCGCAGGCAGGCGCTTCCAGACAATCTCAGACTTTGCTGAGATTACAACTGATAAGCCCGAGAAGTCCCTTCTCGAGCCTCTGCCAAAGAAGGCTGGCCGCAACAACAATGGCCGCATCACTACCCGTCACCAGGGTGGTGGCCACAAGCGCCAGTACCGTCGTATCGACTTCAAGCGTCGCAAGGATGACATCCCAGCTAAGGTCGCTACTGTTGAGTACGATCCTAACCGTTCCGCTCGTATTGCTCTTCTGCACTATGCAGACGGCGCAAAGGCATACATCCATTGCCCAGAGGGCCTGAGCGTCGGTGACACCGTTCTTTCTGGTACCAAGGACATCGACATCAAGCCTGGTAACTGCACCACTCTTGAGCAGATTCCAGTAGGTACTCTTGTTCACGCAGTTGAGTTCCAGCCTGGCAAGGGTGCTGCAATGGCACGTGCTGCTGGTACTTCCGTCCAGCTCATGGGTAAGGACAACGGCTATGCAGTTCTGCGTATGCCTTCCTCCGAGCTCCGTCGTGTTCTTCTGACCTGCCGTGCAACCATCGGCGAGGTTGGTAACGCTGAGCACTCCAACATTGTTGTTGGTAAGGCTGGTCGTTCCCGTTGGGCAGGCGTCCGTCCTACCGTCCGTGGTACTGTCATGAACCCTGTTGACCACCCACACGGCGGTGGTGAAGGTAAGAACCATACTTCTGGTCGTCCTTCCGTCACCCCATGGGGTAAGCCAACCAAGGGTTATAAGACCCGCGACCCGAAGAAGGCTTCTAACCGCCTGATCATTCGCCGTCGTAAGTCCAAGTAAGACACGAGTAGGAGTAGATAAATGAGCAGAAGTCTCAAAAAAGGCCCCTTTGTGGAGACTCGCCTCCTTGCGCGTGTCGCTGCAATGAACGAGGCTGGCAAGAAGGACGTTATCAAGACTTGGTCACGTTCCTCAACCATCTTCCCTGAGATGGTCGGTCACACCATCGCTGTTCACGATGGTCGTAAGCATGTACCTGTGTACGTCACCGAGTCCATGGTTGGTCACAAGTTGGGCGAGTTCTCCCCATCCCGTACCTTCCGCGGTCACAAGGCCAAATAGGGGGAGTGTAGTAAATGGCTAAGAACACCGATTCTATTGAGGTTCGCGCAACAGCTAAGTATGTTCGCGTTGCTCCTCGTAAGGCTCGCGCAGTTGTCGCGCTTGTCCGCGGTAAGTCTGTCGAGAAGGCCCTTGAGGTTCTTCAGTTCTCGACTCGTGCTGCCGCTACTGATGTTGCTAAGGTTCTGCGCTCTGCAGTTGCTAACGCCGAGAACAACAATGGTCTCCGTGCTAACAACCTGGTAGTCAAGACCGCTTTTGTTGACGAAGGCCCAACGCTTAAGCGTATTCGCCCTCGTGCAAAGGGTTCGGCTTCCCGCATTAACAAGCGCATGAGCCACATTACCGTTGTCGTTGCACCTCGAAAGGAGGCGTAGGAATGGGTCAGAAAGTACAGCCTACAGGCTTCCGTCTTGGTGTAACCGAGAGCTGGCGTTCTCGTTGGTACGCCGATAAGGACTACGCCGAGCAGCTCGGCAACGATCTTGCTATCCGCAAGTATCTTGAGAAGCGCCTTGAGAAGGCAGCTGTTGCTCGCATTGACATCGAGCGCGCTGGCGATAAGGTCAAGGTAACTATTTTCTCCGCACGTCCTGGTATTGTCATTGGCAAGAAGGGTGCAGAGATTGACGGCCTCCGTGCAGATCTTGAGCGTGTTGCTAAGGTCGGCAAGGGTCAGGTCAACGTTGATGTTGTCGAGGTTAAGCGTCCTGAGCTTGACGCAAACCTTGTTGCTCAGTCCATCGCAGAGCAGCTTGAGCAGCGTGTCGCTTTCCGTCGCGCTATGCGTAAGGCTGTTCAGTCCGCTCGTAAGGCTGGCGCTAAGGGTATTCGTATCCAGTGCTCCGGTCGTCTGAACGGTGCTGAGATGGGCCGCCGTGAGTGGTACCGTGAGGGTCGCGTGCCTCTGCACACCCTTCGTGCTGCAATCGGCTATGGTACCGCTACAGGTCGCACCACCATGGGCGCTGTTGGTATCAAGGTTTGGATTTATTACGGCGAGAAGATGCCTGGACAGCCAACACCTAACCCAGCTCTTGAGGGCTCCGCTCGTCCTCGTCGTGCTCGCAATGAGAGGAGGGGCCGTTAATGCTTGCTCCAAAGCGTGTATTGCACCGTAAGGTACAGCGCGGTTCCATGAAGGGCCAGGCAAAGGGTAATACCCAGCTGCATTTTGGTTCCTGGGGCATCCGTGCAGAGGAGGCTCACTGGATTACTAACCGCCAGATTGAGGCTGCTCGTATTGCTCTCACCCGTGAGATGAAGCGTGGCGGTAAGGTTTGGATTACTATCTTCCCAGATAAGCCAATCACCAAGAAGCCTGCAGAGACTCGCATGGGTTCCGGTAAGGGTAACCCAGAAGAGTGGGTAGCAGTTGTTAAGCCTGGTCGTATCATGTTTGAGATTGATGGCGTACCAGAGGAAGTTGCTCGTGAGGCTCTCCGTCTTGCTCAGCACAAGCTTCCAATCAAGACCAAGATTGTCTCCAAGGCCGATCAGGACGGTGAGAACTAATGAAGTACACCGAAATCAAGGCTATGAGCGATGCAGACCTCGCTAAGAAACTCGAGGAAGGCCGCGCAGAGCTCTTTAATCTTCGTTTCCAGATGGCAACCAGCCAGCTGGACAACACCGCTCGTGTCAAGGCTGTTAAGCGTGACATTGCTCGCGTTCAGACCGAGATGCGCACCCGTCAAATTGCTGCGGAAGCATCCGCAGAGCAGAACTAGATCGCAGGAGATAAGTTATGGCAGAGACCGAAAGCAGAAATGCGCGTAAGGTTCGTACCGGACTCGTCGTCTCCATCTCTGGCGAGAAGACGATTACGGTAGAGATTACGTACCGTAAGCACCACCCTAAGTATGGCAAGATGATGACCATCGGCAAGAAGCTTCACGTTCACGATGAGAACAACGAGGCTGGTCTGGGCGATACCGTCCGCGTCATGGAGACTCGTCCTCTTTCCAAGACCAAGCGTTGGCGTCTCGCAGAGATCGTTGAGCGCGCTAAGTAATTAGCACCTAGGAAACAGCTTTTAGCTCAACCTAGTTTTGTATCTATCATTATTTCTCATGTGCGCAAATACGCGCACCTCTGAGAAATTAGGTTCCGGAGGAACGTCACATGATTCAGATGGAGACCATTCTCAACGTCGCTGACAACAGCGGCGCAAGGCGCGTAAAGTGCGTCAAGGTCCTTGGTGGCTCCAAGCGTCGTTACGCCGGCCTTGCCGACGTCATCATTGGCGCTGTCCAGGAGGCTACTCCAGGTGGTTCGGTGAAGAAGGGCGACATTGTTCGCTGTGTCATCGTTCGTACCGCTAAGGACACCCGTCGCAAGGACGGTAGCTACATCCGCTTTGACCAGAACGCATGCGTTCTTGTAAACAAAGAGGGTGAGCCCAAGGGTACTCGTATCTTTGGACCAGTCGCTCGCGAGCTGCGCGACCACAAGTACATGAAGATTGTCTCACTTGCACCTGAGACCCTTTAAGGAGGAACGACATGCCTAAGATGAAGATCAAGAAGGGCGACAAGGTCGAGGTCCTCACTGGTAAGGACAAGGGTAAGCGCGGCGAGGTACTTCGCGTATATCCAGAGAAGAACAAGGTTGTCGTTGAGGGCGTTGCAATTGCAAAGCGCCATGTCAAGCCAAACGCAGCTAACCAGCAGGGTGGCATCGTTGAGGCAGAGGCAGCAATCGACGCTTCCAATGTTGCTCTTATCGACCCTAAGACCGACAAGCCAACTCGTGTTGGCTACCTGATCAAGGAGGACGGCACTAAGGTCCGCGTCTCCAAGAAGTCAGGCGCTGAGCTCTAAGTTATACGTGTTTCTCGCTTTGTAGAAACATCTCAGAGCTACTTCAAACCCCGTTATCATCAGATAGCGGGGTTTTCTTTTTGGGCGAGAAGTGCGGTGTTGTGTAAGTCGTGTGATGACACGAAAAAATATCAGCTAGCTTGAAATTCTCGCCCCATTTTTGCTCAATAAGGTCTAATATTGTTCATTGCGTCTTTCTATGGGACACGTATGTCTCGAGGATGCAGATGGCTCCTAGTTCGCCAAACTAGGAGGTGCGAGGCGATCCCCGCACTTAAAACCCCAAGAGTTAAGGAGAAACCATGGCAGACGAGAAGTACACACCTCGCCTTAAAGAGCTTTACTACGCATCCGTGCGTGATGCTCTGAAGGAGAAATTTGGTTATACCAACGTTAACCAGATTCCTAAGTTTGAGAAGATTGTTGTCAACATGGGTGTTGGCGAGGCAGCTACAGACGCTAAGGCAATTGATGGCGCTGTAAATGACCTCCGTACCATCACTGGTCAGCAGCCACTTGTTACACACGCTCGCAAGTCTATCGCAACCTTTAAGCTTCGCCAGGGTATGCCAATTGGCGCTAAAGTTACCCTTCGTGGCGATCGTATGTGGGAGTTCCTGGATCGTCTGATCGCAGTTGCAATTCCTCGTATCCGCGACTTCCGTGGTATCTCTGCTAAGAGCTTCGACGGCCGTGGTAACTTCTCCATGGGCGTAACCGAGCAGCTCATCTTCCCAGAGATTGACTTTGACAAGATGGACCACACCCGCGGTATGGACATCACCATTGTCACCACTGCTAACACCAACGAGGAGGGTAAGGCACTTCTCGACGCCTTCCACTTCCCATTCAAGCAGGACTAACTTTTACCTGTGCTTAAATTAAGCGCATTCCTGTTGGCATCTTCGATGCCGGGTGACATAGTCACCAGCACTATTGTTTGAAGTCATCTTGGCGTTCGCCAAGTTGCATTTTGAAGGAGGATTTGTGGCTAAGACTTCGATGATCGTCAAAGCCTCGCGTGAGCCGAAGTACTCTACGCGCACACAGAACCGTTGCCAGCGTTGTGGACGTCCCCACTCCGTTTACCGCAAGTTTGGTCTGTGCCGTGTGTGCTTCCGTGAGCTAGCGAGCAAGGGCGAGCTTCCTGGTGTCCGCAAGGCAAGCTGGTAGGACTCAGGGCTCTGGCGTCAAGGCATCTGCGCCACGGGTGTAGATGAACCAGACACGCAGTTTCATCATTAACGAAGGAGAAGGATCAAATGAAAATTACCGATCCCATTTCAGACATGCTGACGCGTATTCGTAACGCAAACTCAGCTGGCAAGGATTCCGTATCCATGCCATCGAGCAAGGTGCTCGTTGAGATTGCTCGCGTCATCACCGAAGAGGGCTATGTCGAGGGTTACACCGTTGAGGATACTAAGCCTCAGAAGACTCTTCACATCACCCTTAAGTATGGTAAGAAGCGCGCTAAGGTTATCCGCGGCATCCGTCGCATTTCTAAGCCTGGTCTGCGCATTTACTCCACCGCTGAGAAGCTTCCACGCGTTCTTGGTGGTCTTGGTACTGCAGTGGTTTCCACTTCTAAGGGCATGATGTGCGACCGCGACGCTCGTAAGAACGGCGTTGGCGGCGAGGTCATCGCTTACGTTTGGTAAATCTGACAGGAATGAAAGGAGACAGCCGTGTCTCGTATTGGTAAGAAGCCTGTCCAGATTCCTGCTGGAGTCACTGTGACAGTTGATAACACCACCGTTACCGTTAAGGGTTCTAAGGGCGAGCTGACTCGTACTTTCTCTGAGCTGGTTGCTATTGCTCAGGAGGGCGAGGAGATTCTTGTTACTCGCGTTGACGAGTCCACTGAGTCCAATGCTCAGCAGGGTCTTGTCCGTACCCTTATCCACAACATGGTTGTTGGTGTCTCTGAGGGCTTCGAGAAGAAGCTTGAGCTCACCGGCGTTGGTTACCGTGTAGCACTTAAGGGCAAGGATCTTGACCTTTCCCTTGGTTATTCTCATCCAGTTCTCTATGTTGCACCTGAGGGCATTAGCTTTGAGGTACCTGATAACACCCACCTTACTGTTAAGGGTATTTCTAAGGAGAAGGTCGGCCAGGTCGCAGCTGAGATTCGTATGAAGCGTCCACCAGAGCCTTACAAGGGCAAGGGCATTCACTACGAAGGTGAGCACATCCGCAGGAAGCTCGGTAAGGCTGCTAAGTAAAGCAACCCTACTTTTAGGCTAAAAGACCATCACCCCGTTAGGTGATGGCATGTCTCTAAGGAGAAGGAATGAACAAGCAGCAGGCGAAAAAGGCGGGTCTCGAACGCCGCAAGCGCCGCGTACGTGCCAAGGTCTTTGGTACACCTGAGCGTCCGCGTCTTGCAGTTCACCGCACAAACGCAAACATTTATGCACAGCTTATTGACGACGCTTCTGGAAGAACTCTCTGCTCTGCCTCTACGCTTGACCCAGAGTTCCGTTCTACTGGCAAGGTTGGCTCCAACAAGGAGGCAGCTGAGTTCGTAGGTGAGCTTATCGGTAAGCGCGCTGCCGAGAAGAACGTCACTGAGGTCACTTTTGACCGTGGTGGCCGTCTCTATCACGGCCGCGTCAAGGCTTTGGCAGATGGCGCCCGCAACGCGGGCCTGAAGTTCTAGGAGGATTCAATGGCACGTGATCGTAAGCGCCAGCAGGATACGGATCTTCAGGAGCGCGTCGTTTATATTCACCGCGTTTCCAAGACCGTTAAGGGTGGCCGCCGTATGTCACTCGTTGCTCTGGTAGTCGTTGGCGACGGTAAGGGTAACGTTGGTATTGGCCAGGGTCGTTCCGCTGAGGTACCTCTGGCAATTCAGAAGGGCGTCGAGGACGCAAAGAGGAACATGTTCAAGGTCCCACTGACCGAGACTGGTTCCGTACCACACGCAGTCACTGGTCACTACGGTGCAGGTTCTGTTCTTATTAAGCCTGCATTCGAGGGTACTGGTGTTATTGCTGGTGGTCCTATTCGTCCACTCTTCGAGCTTGCAGGTATCACCAATGTACTTTCTAAGTCCCTTGGTACCGACAACGCTCTGAACATGATTAAGGCAGCAGCTGAGGGTCTGAAGGAGCTTTCCAGCCCAGAAGAAGCAGCTGAGCGTCGTGGCCTAACCGTCGGCGATATGTTCGTCGGAAAGGAGAACTAACGATGGCTAAGAACCTTAGCATCAAGCTTGTCCGTGGCGCTGTCGCAGGCGTCAAGAAGGACCAGACTGCTACGGTGAAGGCCCTCGGCCTCCACAAGATCGGCGATACCGTCGAGCAGCCTGACAACCCAAGCATTCGTGGAATGATCTTCAAGGTTAAGCACCTTGTCGAGGTTGAAGAGAACTAGAGGTAGTAATAATGCAGCTCAATGATCTTCGCCCCGCAGTGGGTTCGCGCAAAAATCGTAAGCGCGTAGGTCGCGGTAATTCTTCAGGCAATGGTACTTTTGCCGGCCGCGGTATGAATGGTCAGCTCTCCCGCTCTGGTGGCGGTAAGGGCGCTGGCTTCGAGGGTGGACAGCAGCCACTGGCTATGCGTCTTCCTAAGCTTCCTGGTTTCACTAACCACAACCGTGTTGAGTACGCTCCAGTCAACGTTGCTCGTCTGAATGCTCTCTTTGCAGACGGCGAGACCGTAGACGCAGAGGCTCTGGTTGCTAAGGGAGTTATTAAGTACAACTTCATCCCAGTCAAGGTTCTGGGTGATGGCGAGCTTTCTAAGAAGCTCACTGTTAAGGTCGACAAGGTTTCCGCCTCCGCAAAGGCTAAGATCGAGGCGGCCGGTGGAAAGGTTGAGGCCGAGTAGTGAGTAAAGGAATCGCCAACGCATTTCGTGTTCCGGAACTAAGGGGAAAGATTCTCCTTACGGTACTGATTCTTCTTCTGTACCGTTTTGGTGCGTATCTTCCTGTGCCCGGTGCTCCATTCCAGCAGATGCTTTCTGTTTATCAGAATGGTCTTTCTAAGAATGGCGCAATGGCCGTGCTTAACCTATTTTCGGGTGGCGCTCTTTCTCGCATGTCTGTTTTCAGTCTGGGCATCATGCCTTACATTACGGCTCAGATCATCTTCCAGATGATGCAGTCCGTTATTCCATCTCTTGGCGAGCTTGCTAAAGATGGTGAGAGCGGCCAGCGTAAGATTACGCAGTACACGCGTTATCTTACGGTTGGCCTAGCTCTGCTCAATGCAGTTGGTTACCTGTTCTTGTTTAAGAGCTATGGTGTATCTTTTGCATCTATGGAGGGCGTGCCTGAGGCACTTGAAAACTTCCTGGTAGTCTTTACCATGCTAGTTGGTGCCATCATTATTATGTGGCTCGGTGAGGTTATTACCCAGCAGGGTGTTGGCAACGGAATGAGTCTTATCATCTTTGCAAACATCATGGCTGGACTTCCAACAGCCCTTATTTCTTCAGTAGCTACTCGTGGAAACATTGTTCTTACCGTTGTTACTGTTGTGGTTATGCTCGCTATTATTCCGCTCATTGTTTACATTGAGCGTGGTCAGCGTCGTATTCCTATCAACTATGCCAAGCGCGTTGTTGGTCGTCGTATGATGGGTGGTCAGTCAACGTACCTTCCAATTAAGGTAAACACTGCAGGCGTTGTGCCAATCATCTTTGCATCTGCAATCCTGTACCTTCCTGCTCAGGTTGCTGTGTTCTTCCCAGGAGTAGAGTGGATTCAAAATCTTGCTACTTCACTTTCTTCTGGATGGGTTAACTGGGTTCTCTCAGTTATGTTCATTGTCTTCTTTGCATACTTCTACACCTCAATGGTGTTCAATCCAGAGGAGACAGCAGACCAGCTTAAGAAGCAGGGTGGCTTTATTCCTGGTGTTCGTCCAGGTACTGCTACTTCAACGTATATCAAGACTGTTATTGACAGAGTCACCCTCCCCGGTGCTATCTTTATGGCAGTTCTTGCAATCGTCCCAACCATTATTTTCTGGTTCACAGGCGATTCGTTGATACAGGCGTTTGGTGGAACTTCCGTCCTTATTATGGTCGGTGTTGCAATGGATACACTCTCTTCCATTGAGTCCCACCTTAAGATGCACAACTATGAGGGCTTCTTTAAGTAGTTCTTAATACGTAGCATAAAGGGGCCTGGAAACAGGCCCCTTTTATTATTTGAAAGGAAGGCGAAGCATGAACATTGTTCTTCTCGGCGCACCTGGCGCTGGCAAGGGTACACAGGCTCAGAAGCTCGTTGCAGAGTATGGACTTGCTCACATCTCAACCGGTGACCTTCTTCGTGCTGCTGTTAAAGCTCAGTCTGAGCTTGGCGTTAAGGCTAAAGAGTATATGGATGCTGGTCAGCTTGTTCCAGATCAGCTTGTCATTGACCTGGTAAAAGAGCGCCTTTCTGCAGACGATGCAAAGGCTGGTTTTATTCTTGATGGCTTCCCACGCAACACCGCTCAGGCAGTAACCCTTGATTCTGAGCTTCAGAATATGGGCCTCAAGCTTGATGCAGCTCTGCTTGTTGCTGTTGAGCCAGAGGTTATTGTTGAGCGTCTTTCTTCTCGCCGTACGTGCAAAGAGTGTGGTTATACTGCACCTGCTGGTACAGAGACTTGCCCAAATTGCTCTGGTGAGATGTATCAGCGTGATGACGATAAGCCAGAGACAATTCGTAAGCGTCTTGATGTATACGAGAACCAGACTTCTCCTTTGATCGAGTACTACAAGGGTCATGGAATTCTGAAGGAGGTCAACGGAGATCGTCCTGTTGACGAGGTATTCGCCGACGTAAAGACACTCCTCGCACTATGATTACGATAAAAACACCTGAACAAATCGAGGCAATGAAGGTGTCGGGCGCCCTTTCTAAGGCAGCTCTTCGCCGTGCTGGATCCATGATTAGACCTGGTGTTTCAACGCTCGAGATTGACCGTGCTGTTGAAGCTTTTATTAGACTTCATGGCGGAACCCCTACCTTTAAGGGCTACGGTGGATTCCCTGGATCTGTTTGCTCTTCTATTAACGAGCAGATTGTTCACGGTATTCCATCAGCTAACGTCATTTTGCAAGATGGCGATATTCTGACCATTGACACGGGTGCTACCGTTAACGGTTGGGCAGGAGATAACGCTTGGACGTTCTACTGCGGAACAGTTGACGAGAAAACCCAGGCACTTTGCGAGGTTACCCGCGATTGCCTTAAGGCAGGTATTGCAGCTGCTGTTCCTGGTGCTCGCCTTGGCGATGTTGGACATGCAGTTCAGAAACTTGCTGAGGATAATGGCTATGGTGTCATTCGTGATTTTGTTGGTCATGGTATTGGTCGCAATCTTCACGAGGATCCAGAGGTCAGAAACTATGGTCGTGCAGGCAACGGCATTGTTCTTCGTGAGGGAATGGTAATTGCAATTGAGCCTATGATTGCTATGGGTACCTACGATTGCACCGTTCTTGAAAATGGTTGGACCGTTGTTACAGATGATGGCCTGCCATCAGCACATTATGAGAACACGGTTGCTATTACTGCCGATGGTCCCGTTATCGTTTCAGAAGATGAAGTTGGTCCATGGTGCGAGATGCAAGGCGGTCTTGAGTAACACATACATTGTTTTTCTCGCTATCTAATTGTGTTGAAAAAATAAGTGATAGACGAGTGGCACATTTTTATGTATTATTGATAACCGCTGTCGATGTGTCGAGAGGATGAAAGTTGGCTAAACAAGACGCGATTGAGCTTGAAGGCAAGGTACTAGAACCCCTGCCAAACGCTATGTTTAACGTTGAGTTAGAGAACGGCAAGACCATCCTTTGCACCATCTCAGGTAAGATTCGAATGAACTATATTCGAATTCTCCCTGGTGACAAGGTTGTAGTAGAGATTTCTCCTTACGATCTTACCAGGGGTCGCATTACCTACCGTTATAAGTAAGTAATGCAAAAACCTCGTGCCATGCATGAGGTTATCTGTGTCTTTGTGCACGTCGCAAGGGCACATGTACGTAAGTACAGTCGGTATTTCACGCCAGCGGCTGGGCGAGTATATAGTTCGTATCAGCAGAACCGAAAGGAAGACACATGAAGGTACGTCCTTCGGTAAAGAAGATGTGCGACAAGTGCAAAGTCATCCGTCGCCACGGTAAGGTTTACGTGATTTGCGAGAACCCGCGCCACAAGCAGCGTCAGGGCTAAGGAAGGAGCACCAAGTTGGCCCGTATTAACGGCGTCGACCTGCCACGCGATAAGCGTGTTGAGGTCGGACTCACCTATCTTTACGGCATTGGTCAGACTCGTGCAACCAAGATTTGCAACGAGACTGGTATCGATGTAAATACTCGCGTCAAGGACCTCACAGAGGAAGAAGTCACCAAGATTCGTGACTTTATTGACGCAAATTACACCACCGAGGGCGATCTTCGCCGCGAGGTGCGTCAAAATGTTGCCCGCCTGATGGAGATTGGCTGCTACCGCGGCCTCCGTCACCGCAAGGGCCTCCCTGTCCACGGTCAGCGTACCCACACTAACGCTCGTACTCGTAAGGGTAAGAAGCGTCAGGTGGGCGGCAAGAAGAAGTAGGCGAGGAGTAGCTAATGGCACAGAAAAAGAACGCTCGCACTACACGCGTCCGCCGCTCCGAGCGTAAAAACATTGCAGTGGGCCAGGCCCACATCAAGAGCACATTCAATAACACGATTGTCTCTATTTCCGATCCCCAGGGTAATGTAATTTCCTGGCAGTCCGGTGGTACCGTCGGCTTCAAGGGCTCTCGTAAGTCCACTCCTTTTGCTGCACAGCTTGCAGCAGAGGCAGCAGCAAAGGCAGCAATGGAGCACGGTCTCCACAAGGTAGCTGTTTTTGTTAAGGGCCCAGGCTCTGGTCGCGAGACCGCAATCCGTTCCCTTCAGGCAGCAGGCCTCGAGGTTTCGGGTATTCAGGATAAGACACCTATTGCACACAACGGCTGCCGTCCTAAAAAGCGCCGTCGCAACTAGCACGAAAGGACAAGCAAATGGCAATTGATAGGACCCCGGTCCTTAAAAGATGTCGTCAGCTTGGCATCGATCCCGTTGTGATGGGGATCAATAAGACTTCTAACCGTGAGCCACGTCGCCGTCGTCGCCAGGAGAGCGAGTACGGTATGCAGCTCCGTGAGAAGCAGAAGGCTAAGTTCATTTACGGCGTCCTTGAGAACCAGTTCCACGGCTACTATGAAATGGCTAAGAAGAACCCAGGCATTACTGGTGACAACCTGATGAGCATTCTTGAGACTCGTCTTGACAACGTCATCTTCCGCCTTGGCTTTGCTCGTACACGTAAAGAGGCTCGTCAGACTGTTCGTCACGGTCACATCACCGTTAACGGTCAGCGCGTTGACATTCCTTCTTATCGCGTAAAGAGCGGCGATGTTATCGCTGTCGCTTCCAAGGCAAAGGATCTTCTTCCAATCAAGGAAGCTCTCATTTCCTCCGAGCACATGGCAGTTCCTGCATGGCTTGAGGTTGACATTGAGAAGCTGCAGGGCACTGTTCTTCAGCTTCCAACCCGCGATCAGATCGACCTTGAGATTGACGCACAGCTGATCGTCGAGCTCTACTCCAAGTAAGCCCGACCCGTTTTGGAGGTAGCAATGTCCGAATTTATCCGACCAAATGTGTCGGTAGATGAAATCGGCGCAAACGTCGCTCGTGTGAGCGTAGAGCCGCTTGAGCGTGGCTATGGTGACACGCTTGGCAACTCCCTCCGCCGCGTACTGCTTTCCTCTCTTGAGGGAGCTGCGGTTGAGGCCATCCAGATTGATGGCGTTCAGCATGAGTTCACTACGGTTGAAGGCGTCTATGAGGACGTTACTGACATCGTTCTGAACGTTAAGGGCCTAGTTTTCCGCAACACCAACAACTCTGATGAGGCTGAGGCTTCTATCTCTGTTGATGGTCCTTGCACAGTCACTGGTGCTGATCTTGATGTTCCTATGGGCTATGAGCTGGTTAACCCAGCTCAGCACATTTGCACTCTTGCTGAGGGAGCTCATCTTTCCATGAGACTTCGCCTTGGTAATGGTCGCGGTTATGTTTCCGGTGAGGATAACGAGCGCGAGAGCGATCCAATTGGATTCATTCACGTTGACTCGATTTTCTCGCCAGTTCGCCGCTGCGCTAAGGCTGTTGAGCCTTGCCGTGTTGGCCGTCACACCGACTATGATCGTCTGGTGCTTGAGGTTGAGACCAATGGTGCAATCAGCCCTCGCGAGGCTGTCGTTGAGGCTGCAAACATCATTAACCAGCACATGAGCGCATTCATGGGACTTACTGATTTTGACGAGACTCAGGAAGAGGCTTCGATTTTTGCTAAGGCAGACGTCGAGGACGATTCCGAGCTTGAGAAGCAGGTTGAGGATTTGGACCTTTCCGTCCGTTCTTACAACTGCCTCAAGCGTGCAGGAATTCACTCTGTCCGTCAGCTCGTTGATTTCTCTGAGAACGATCTTCTCAACATCAGAAACTTTGGTGTTAAGTCTATTGAAGAAGTCAAGGAAAAGCTCGAGAGCATGGGCCTGTCCCTTAAGGCTTAGTCGCGCCTTGTCACGCATAGGAGAATGTAAATTATGAGGCACAATAAGAAGAGGGGCATGAAGCTTGGTACTGATGCTAGCCACACCAAGGCCATCAAGAAGAGCCTGATCCAAGCCCTTTTCACTAACGATCGTATTAAGACTCTTGACGTCCGCGCTAAGGCAGTTCGCGGCGAGGTCGACAAGGTCATCACTTGGGCAAAGCGCGGCGACCTTCACGCTCGTCGTCTTGCTATGGCCAAGGTTGGTAACGCAGAGCTTGTCCGTGAGGTATTTGACAAGGCTGCTCAGGGTATGTGGGCTGACCGCAATGGCGGCTACACCCGTATCATGAAGCTTGGTCCTCGTAAGGGCGATGCTTCTGAGGTTGTTATCCTTGAGCTCGTTACCGAGCCAGTTCAGCCAAAGGCTTCTAACAAGAAGGCTAAGGCTACCAAGGTTGCTCCTGCTCCTGTAAAGGAAGAGGAGACCGAGGCTCCAGCAGAGGAGACCGAGCAGACCGAAGAGGCTGCAGAGTAACTTCTGTCAAAGTGAATCTGAAGAGGTCCTGGCTTTTTGCTGGGACCTCTTTTTCAAATAAAGGAGGGTTGTCATGATTGAGTTCAAAAACGTATCTTTCGCATACGGTACGTTAGCTGCTGCGCAATCTATGACTGACTCTGTTTCTGAAGATGCCATAGGAGCCACTGAGAGCCAATCTCCGCATCCAATGGCACTAACCCTTGATAACGTTTCATTTACCCTAAAGCCGGGCTCTAGAACGGTTGTGCTTGGCCACAATGGTTCAGGCAAGTCAACGCTTGCAAATCTTTGTAATGCATCACTTTTTCCTCTATCCGGAGAGGTTTTAGTAGACGGCAATTCAGTTGCTGTAGTGCCTTCTACTCAGATTTCTTCTGTTGTGGGGATGGTTCGCCAAGATCCAACAGCGCAGCTTGTTTGTGCAACGGTTTTTGATGAGGTTGCCTTTGGTCCTGCTAATCTTGGTTTGCCAAAAGAAGAGATAGTTTCTCGCGTTACTCAAACACTGGAGCTTTGTGGCATTGCCGATTTGATTGATGCACCTACGCACACGCTTTCTGGAGGCCAACAGCAGCTTGTTTCTATTGCAGCAGCACTTTCAGTGCGCCCACGTTATCTGGTGCTTGATGAGGCATTTGCTCAGCTTGATACTCGATTCAGAAATCACCTTTCTAAGCTGGTAAATACCCTTGTTGCAAACGGGATGGGTGTGCTTGAGATTTCTCATTCGTTTGAGTCTCTTCCCGGGGCTGACCAGGTACTTGTTTTGGAGAAAGGTCAGCTCGTTTGGTCGGGAACTCCCACAGAGTTTCTCTTGGATGCAAACGCAATCGCAAACGCTGGTTTTGATGATGTGCTCACAGCAACAGCACATATAGCTGCACAGGCTGGCTATAAGTTTGATGTGACTTTTAACGCATCAGAGTTTGTTGCGTTTCTTGTTCAGAACAACCTTGCGTTTGATGCTTTGGATACCCTTGTGTATCAGCGAGCTCTTGAGGTAGTGCGAGCAAACAACTATGACGGAATTCAAGCTCTTAGCGAGGAACACGAGCTGGCAGTTTGTGGCGTGTCTCATGCGTTTGACAAGCCCGTTCTGCATGACGTAATACTATCTGCCACAGGGGAGCTTGTTGTTCTGGTAGGCGCTTCTGGCTCTGGAAAAACAACCTGCGCCCGCATAGCCGCTGGCCTCATAGAGGCTGATACCGGGCACGCAACAATCGATGCGCGACTGGTGTGCCCTGGAGATGTCGGCATGTGTTTTCAGCGTCCTCAGGATCAACTCTTTGCCCAAAGTGTTGCTGAAGATATTGCGTTTGGTCCAACTAACAAGGGTTTCTCGCCAGATGATGTTGAGGTGCTTGTCGCGTATGCGGCAGCACGTGTGGGGCTTGACCAGCAGGTCATGAATGCGTCTCCGCTAACGCTTTCTGGTGGCCAGGCTCGTCGCGCAGCGCTTGCAGGAACGCTGGCCTGCGCAACGTACGCGGTGGTGTTTGATGAGGCAACGTCTGGACTTGATGGCGAGGCGCGCTCGCAGGTGCTGCATCTTGCTCGCGAGCTGGCAAACGAGGGCAAAGCGGTTTTTGCAATCACACACGATGTAAGTGAATGGCTTCCTTTTGCTGACAGAGTAGTGTTTCTCGAGAAGGGCTGTGTTGTTGCAGACGTCAATGTGCAAGAAGCGCAGACAACCCCAGAGATATACGAGGCTGCGCAGCTTGATTGCCCGCTGTTTGTAAGCGTATTGCATGAGCTTTTGGAGGCCTGCTATGTCTAAGTGCCCCTGTGCTCTGCTTAAGCACTTCTCGCTTGCTTCATTGACAGCGCAGACAAAAATCGTTGCCACTTTTGTAGGTATTGTTGCTCTCTTCTCAGTACAACAGCCACTTGCCTTTGTGGTATTCGCCTTGATTTGCGTGAGCCTTTTGTGGAGTGCTCGTGTAAGCTTGCCGGAGTTTTTGCGCGTAGCAAAGCCTGCAGCGTTCATTTTGCTTATATCATTTGTGGCCAATACGCTGGTATTTATTGGACATCCCGATATTATTTTCTCCGGATCAGTCGGTCTTTCTGTGGCGGGTTTTTACAGAAGCACCGTAGCTATTGCCCGCGTGTTGCTTGCTTTGGCGCTGGTTTTATCGGTTGCGTCAACAACTACACCTACGCAGCTTGCTGATGGCTTTTCTGTACTATTGCTGCCGTTGCGCCTTATTCATGTTGACGTTGATGGTTTGAGCATTGTGCTCTCAATTGCTCTGAGGGCAATTCCGCTTACCTTAGAAGAACTCGACAGAATTAGAGCAGCTCAGAGGGCACGTGGATTCAATTTTGAATCAGGCGGTATTGTTGAGCGCATCAAAAAGTGGTTTACGCTTTTGGTGCCACTGACCGTCTCGCTCTTTCAGCGCGCAGATCAGATGGCGCAAACCATGACGGATCGCTGTCTTGGCTCCGCAAAACGTACGCGTATCTCTGCAAAAATGCAGCTTGTTGACTGGGTAGTGTTGCTGCTGTGGGTTGCACTGTGCTTTGGTCTTACAACGCTGTAGTAATCTTGCATTGCAGGTACTGCCTTGCATTGCTGTAGCGGTCTTGTGTCCAGCAGCTGCAATGAGTGCGTCAACTTTGAGCCTACGATACAATCACTCTAGTGGGCAAAGTCATTCCAGGGAGCTTCATGAACTCAGAAACATCACAGAATATTGCATCAAATTGCAGTTTTGATGCATGCGAGGAGTCTTCGGCTGAACCTTCAGTTCCTGAGACTCTCGCTGAAGCTTCTTCTGAGCCTGAAGCCACGCTTGTTATCCAGCTAGGTTATCGCGGCGCTGCATTCTGCGGCTTTGCCGAGCAGCCCACTCAGCGCACCGTGGCAGGCGACCTTCGCCGCGCGCTTCAGACCGTTTTGCGCAGAGAGGTCGAGCTCACCTGCGCGGGCAGAACCGACGCCGGCGTGCACGCCCAGGCCCAGTACGTGAGCCTGCCTGTGTACGGCGCTGAGCTGGCGCTGTCTGGCGAGAAACTCGTCCGCTCGCTCACCGCTCTGACCGACGATGACATCTCTATCCGACAACTCTTTCGTGCCCCACAGGGTTTCTCGGCACGCTTTGATGCCCAGGCTCGCTCGTACCGCTATCGCATTTGTGCAGATAGCGCTCGTCCCGTGCTGGGCTGGGACCACGTGTGGTGGTACAACGGTCACTTGGATGCAGAGCTTATGGACAAGGCGGCGCAGGCGCTGGTGGGAGAGCACGATTTCAAGAGCTTCTGCAAGGCAATTTCTGCCGAGGGCAAGCCAACGCATCGTTTTGTGGAGCGCCTTACCGTTGAAGAAATTGAAGAGGCTGGCGAGAAACTCATTGCAGTTGATATTACGGGTAACGCCTTCTTGCATAACATGGTGCGCACGATTGTGGGCACACTGGTTGAGATTGGCCGAGGTCACAGGCCTGTTGAGTGGATCGACGAGGTTCTAGCTGCTCAGAATAGAATTGCTGCTGGCAGTTGTGCACCTGCTCAGGGCCTCACGTTTGAGAGCGTTC
The DNA here is from genome assembly GCF_963530955.1 of Lancefieldella parvula. Taxonomy (GTDB): domain Bacteria; phylum Actinomycetota; class Coriobacteriia; order Coriobacteriales; family Atopobiaceae; genus Lancefieldella; species Lancefieldella parvula_A. The sequence goes on from NZ_CAUSFQ010000001.1 coordinate 33,165, forward strand.
GCTATCCAGAGGGTGTTTTGCAACCCTGGTAGCGCTTTCGGTTCCTTGATTGCGTCGTAGTTTCTGTGTGCCAATCCAGCTCCATCGGTCTTCTCGCGCCGTTTACGAAGTCTTTTCTACCACTTGTATTGTGTGCGGTGGTTTCCTTTGCAAAGAAATAGCATCATAGAAGAGAGCGTCTTTTTAGGAGCTCTTGCAGAACTGATGCACAGTGAGGCAGGGAGCCAATATGTTTAGGAAAAGAGAAAGATTTGAGCGCAGCGATGTCCCGCGCGAGAGTCCCTATACCAACGTGATTGGCCTTGCCGTAATTGCCATTGTTGCTGTTCTTGTAGGCATTGTTGTTGTAACTCTTTGGGATCGCGCGCAGCTTGAGTCTCACTTGGGAGATCATGGGCTTAACAAGGCTGTAAAGAGCCAAAGTGTTTCAGGCAATCCGGATGGCACTACACAATCTGATGATGACTTTCTTACCTATGCCGTTATCAGCACAAATTCGCTTAAGGCAGGGGAGTCGACGCTTCAGTCTGTACGGCTTTTGGTCATTGATCGTACGCAGGGAACCGGCCATATAGTGTCTATTCCTACTGATGTGTATGCAGAAGTAGACTCAAACGCTAAAACACTGGCAGATATTTACAAAGATGACGGTCAGATCGCTTTTGTTAGCGCACTTGCTTCTGTCACCAACATCAAGATTACGCACGTTATCATTGCCACAGATGATGTGTGGGAGAAAATCTCGGCACTTTCTGGTTCGGGCGCTCGTTCACTGGTAAGCAATGCTTCTAGTTTGTTGTCTTCAATGATTACCGATATGAAGCCCAATCAGCTTCTTGAGCTTGTAGAGATTGTGCAGCCAATTGGCGTGTCTAATCTTGAGCATGATGAAGCTCCTGTTGTTGAAGGTTCAAGTGGCACTACCGTTGACCCTACGGCCTTAGGAAAGCTTGTTGGTATGCTCGTATAGACGTTATGGGCGTTGTGTGTAGCGCCGCTCCTACAAAACAGGTCAGATGTCCACATAACAGCAGTTAAACACGTTATGTGGAGAGATTTTGATAGAATAAAAATGTCTTTTTAATTCACTTTTTACGGGTAAACTGGTATCTAAAATTTAGGACCAGTTTGGGGGATGTGGAATGCACGAGCGCTCATACAATCCACATATGATTTCGGTTCTCATGGCTGCTGATAATGATGCTGATGCTATTAGAACGGTAATTAGGCAACTGCAAGAGCAAACCTACCCTCATTGGGAGCTCATCATTGTTGACAACAGCTCTGACCCTCAGATTGCTCGCATGCTGGATAACCTTGCTAATCAAGAACCTCGTTTAGATGTCTTGTGCCAATCGGGCATTAGCCATTTTGTTGCGCTTGAGATTGCTCAGGGTCGTGCTCGCGGAGCCTATACGCTTACCACTGAGCCTTCTTATAGGTTTAATCCCCATGTTTTGCAGAAGCTCTATGCTGCAGCTACTGCCCTCGGTCCTGTTGGTTCACCTAAAGCGGCAGATATTGTTATTGCGCACATGAAAAACGCCAATTCACCTATGGAATGCAAAAAGGCTTTTGGTGCAAAGGCTTCTGCGTTGTCGCAGGTATTTGAGGAGTCACAGCTTCCTTATTTGACGTCTATGAGCGGAAAGCTGTGCTCAACTCGTATTTTGACCGATATCAAACATGAGCCAGAGACTGATGGCGAATGCAATTTTGTAGGCTACTGTTTTGAGATTGCAAAAAACATCACGTATGCTCCAGAGGCAATTTTTGTAGATGTACCAGCAGATTCTTCTAAGGAAGAAGATGATATTACTGTCGCTATGGATAAACTTACCCAAGAGCGTCAGGCACTTGGTGCTCTTGCCAAGCATCTTGGCTTTGCAAACTCCAAAAAAGTTCAAAAGTTGATTAGTCGTTATCTGATCAGCAAGCTTCTTAAGAACATGTATCCCGTTTTTAACGGAGAGTCCCAGCTCAGCCATGAGGAGAAAGAAAATCTGATTATTAAAATTCTTTCTAATCCCGTAGCTCATCTGATTGTTACTGAGGCAACTTCTCCGCGATTGGTTGCTCACGCTTTGCTTGGTGCCATTTTGTCTACCACAGTGCAGGCACGCTATGCCTATGCACGAAGAGCTGTATGGTATGCGCGTTTTATGCGTATACCACTTGCGTAAGTAACTTCATGTAAGGTTGGACGGTATTTGGTCGCTTGATGTTCGTCAGCCTTAGCGCCTATCCATAAGCGATTTGAATGTCTGTGCAATGCCGTCGTTTTTGACGCGGAAGAATCCCTCTTTGGCTAGATATGCATAGCGAGCAAACTTATCATCTTTTGGCAAATCAATACCTCTCACCTGCGCAAAGAGCGCCTTTCCTGTGCTCGAGATTGCAGGGTTTTCAAACACGCGCTTTGCATCCATGCGCTCAAAGCTCTTGGCGAGAAGATCGTGCACTTCTGAGTCAATCTGACCTGCAGCACCATGTTCTTCTCGCCAGATAAGTGCGTCTTTTGTGAGCAGTGCGTAGTTGATACCGCGCAGCGTGAGCGCGTTGAGCACTACGCCTGAGGTGATGTTGCGTGCATCCACAACGTCCATCATGTCATTCCAGCGCTCAAGCGGAATTTTGGGCTGACGCTGCGCAAAGGTGGCAGCTTCTGCATAGCCATTCTCGCGATAGTTGTAAAGCGCTGAGTCTGTGTACACCAAACGGGTACCACAGCAATGTGAAGCAATAAGGAAGGGGTTGTCTGCCCAGCCTGCACCAGGGACTTCTTTAAAGCTGATGTTGTTCTGGGTCAAGAATTCTTTGCGATAGAGTGCCGTCCAAATGGCAGGATGGTGCAACAGAAGCTGAGCCATCTGGTCAATAGAACAGGGCTGATGCTTGGGTTTGACGCGGCCCTTATAAGCGCATGGAATCCTGTGCTCGCCAGAACCAGCAGCATTTTTTACCTGCGCTTTTACTCCTGCTCGACCGTTTTTCTGATTGCCAAACACACGCCAATACGCAGAACGTGCAATATCTACCTGGTCTTCTCCGCCGTTTGCTTGGATAAGATCAACAAGCTCTTGAACCATAGTTGGCTCAAGGTAATCGTCAGGCTCAACAATTCCTACCCATGTGCCGTGAGCTGCGGCAATACCACGATTACATGTTTTTCCGTAACCTTCGTTTGCTTTATCTATGATGACAAGGCGCCCATCGCGGGCAGCATATGCTTCTAAAAGAGCTAAAGACGAGTCAGTTGAGCCGTCGTTTAAGCAGATAATCTCCAGGTTGGTATAGCTCTGCGATTGAATGCTTGCCAGGCACTGCTCCAGATAGTCTGCAACGTTGTATATGGGCACAACAAGAGAAACCAAAGGTTGGTGGTTTTGAGCGTGACTCATCTAAACTCCTTTTGATTGCTGCTTTATACTATAGAGGCATCAACTCACTCACGAAGTCACATTTTGAGGAAATATGAAGCGCACCGCCCTTGTCATAGTCACCTTTAAACGCCAGGAACTGCTTTCCAACCTGCTCAATTCCATTACGCAGCTCACGCAGGCTCCATGGCGCATCATTGTTGTGGACAACGAAAACTCTTCTGAGACAGCCTCGCTTGTGTCGGAGTTTTCGGAGACGGTCAAAACCACGTGGGGAGAAACCACTGATGATCCCGACGCTCACGGTGGCACTAATCGCGTGTGTTACGTCCCTATGGAGCAAAACACCGGTGGTTCCGGTGGCTTCTCTGAGGGTGTGCGCGTAGGTTATGAGCTGGGCGCCGAGTGGTTCTGGGTTATGGACGATGACGTAGCTGTGCTGCCTGATGGTCTTGATAAGCTTGACGCATGGTCAGATAAGGCTGAGGTTATTCAAGGCCAGCGCTACGACTTTGATGGTGGTCCTTTCTTCTGGCAGTATCGCTTTAGCACCGCCCTGGGCATCTACAATCCGCTGGCAAAGGCTGGCTTTGACGGTGTACCTTATCGCGAGTGCAATGTGATGTGCTTTGAGGGCGCCTGCTTTAAGCGCTCTGTAGTGCAGAAGATTGGCCTACCTGACGCGCGCTTCTTTATCTATTGGGACGATGCTCTGTATGGCTATTTGGCCAGCAAGGTAACGCAGCCTATTTTGATTCCAGACTTTGTTCTTTCAAGATGTCGAGAAGTTCCTGGTCAGAGTATTGGTTCTGTGCGTCAGCTTAATTCAACCTCTGACATGACACGCTATTACATCACGCGTAACCGCGGCTATATTGCCCGTTACTTCCAGGTTCACGGTGATTACAACCCCGTGCTCTTTGGTGTTGGTACTGCGCTGACCTTTGCAAAAGAGATTATTCGACTCATTTTGGTAGACAGAGCGCACTTCTCGTCTGGTCTTTCTCGCCTTATAAAGGGCTGGAAGGATGCACGCCTTATCTATAAAGACGCAACCTGGCGTCCACAGCCTCCACTAGACTAGCCATCAAAGCTGACATTTTGTGTCGGCTTTTTTAGTCCCCAAACGCCCAACAAAAGTGAGTACTGAGGGGTGAATTGTGGCGCATTTGTGAAAGGCGACGAATGCCTACTTACAAAAAATCGAATTATTTTATGACCATTAATAAATTTTGTAATTAGCGAAGTTTCTAGCTAATTTTCTACCTGCAGAGATATTGGTTGCCGCAACGTGTCAATACATAATTTTGTATTCGTGTGGAAATTTCACAATATATTGTTATAGTTCTCGAACCCAAACACTATAAGTTGTGGCATAGTAGTTTCCATCACACAAGCGGGTTCCCAACTACTTCGCTTAGGCAAAAGCTTAGGAACCGCAGTGATAATCCAATTAAACACGCATGAAAGCGTTGCTTTCACCAACGTTTGTTCAAGGAGTTTGCACATGAAGATTATCAAGCGCAATGGCTCAGAGGTCACCTTCGAGGTTGAGAAGATTGTTAACGCAATCGCTAAGGCTAACGCAGAGGTCCCTGAGGATCAGCGCCTGACTGAGCGTGAGATTCAGTTTGCTTCCCTCAACGTTACCGATGAGTGTGAGAAGGCTGGACACACCGTCACCGTCGAGGAGGTCCAGGACCTTGTCGAGGATCAGCTCATGGCTCTTGACCGCTTTGAGGTTGCTCGTAAGTACATCATTTACCGCTACATCCAGAACCAGAAGCGTCACAAGAACACCACCGATGACAAGATTCTGTCTCTGATTGAGTGCAACAACGAGGAAGTCAAGCAGGAGAACTCCAACAAGAACCCTACCGTTGTTTCTGTTCAGCGTGACTACATGGCTGGTGAGGTTTCTAAGGACCTCGTTCAGCGTGAGCTTCTTCCAGAGGATATTGTTGCTGCTCACAACGAGGGTCTCATCCACTTCCACGATTCCGATTACTTTGCACAGCACATGCACAACTGTGACCTCATCAACCTTGATGACATGCTGCAGAACGGCACTGTTATCTCCGGTACTCTGATTGAGCGTCCACACAGCTTCTCCACTGCATGCAACATTGCAACTCAGATCATTGCTCAGGTAGCATCCTGCCAGTACGGTGGTCAGTCCATCTCCTTGGCTCACCTTGCTCCATTTGTTGATGTTTCTCGTAAGAAGATCCGCAAGACCGTTATGGAGGAGATGAACTCCGTCGGTGTTGAGCTCTCTGCTGAGCAGCTCAACGAGATGGTTGAGAAGCGCCTTCGTGATGAGGTTTCTCGTGGCGTTCAGACCATTCAGTACCAGGTTGTCACTTTGATGACCACCAACGGCCAGGCTCCTTTCATTACTGTCTTCATGTATCTCAACGAGGCAAAGAATGAGCAGGAGAAGGAGGACCTTGCACTCATCATTGAGGAGATGCTCCGTCAGCGTTACCAGGGCGTAAAGAACGAGGAGGGTGTCTGGATTACTCCTGCATTCCCTAAGCTCATCTACGTTCTTGAAGAGGACAACGTTTACGAGGATTCCAAGTACTACTACCTCACTCAGATGGCTGCAAAGTGCACCGCTCGCCGCCTTGTCCCTGACTACATCTCTGAGAAGAAGATGAAGGAGTACAAGCTTTCTAAGGGCGAGAAGGAAGGCGAGGGCGATACCTTCACTTGCATGGGCTGCCGTTCCTTCCTGACTCCAGACCGTTCTGGTAATGGCTTCAACAACGTTGCTCGCGCAAAGAACTATGAGCCAAACAAGCCTAAGTACTACGGCCGCTTCAACCAGGGCGTTGTAACTATCAACCTTCCTGATGTTGCTCTTTCTGCTGGTCGCGATATGGACAAGTTCTGGAAGATCTTTGATGAGCGTCTTGAGCTTTGCCACCGTGCACTCCGCGCTCGTCACGATCGCCTGAAGGGTACCCTGTCCGATGCTGCTCCAATCCTTTGGCAGTACGGCGCACTTGCTCGCCTGGACAAGGGTGAGGTTATCGATCCTTTGCTTTACGGCGGATATTCCACTATCTCCCTTGGTTATGCAGGCCTATACGAGTGCGTTAAGGCTATGACTGGTCACAGCCACACTGACAAAGAGGCAACTCCATTTGCACTCCAGGTTATGCAGCACATGAACGATAAGTGCACCGAGTGGAAGGAAGCAGAGGATATCGATTACTCCCTCTACGGAACTCCTCTTGAGTCCACTACCTACAAGTTTGCTAAGGCACTTCAGCGTCGCTTTGGTGTTATCCCAGGCATCACCGATAAGGGCTACATCACCAACAGCTACCACGTCCACGTTGCAGAAGAGATTGACGCATTCCAGAAGCTCCAGTTTGAGTCTGAGTTCCAGCGTCTTTCCCCAGGTGGAGCAATCTCTTACGTTGAGGTTCCTAACATGCAGGACAATATCGAGGCTGTTCTCAGCGTCATGCAGTTCATCTATGACCACATCATGTATGCAGAGCTCAACACCAAGTCTGACTTCTGCCAGGAGTGCGGTTATGACGGTGAGATTCATATTGTCGAGGAGGACGGCAAGCTGGTTTGGGAGTGCCCACACTGCGGCAACCGTGACCAGACCAAGATGAATGTTGCTCGTCGTACCTGCGGCTACATTGGTACCCAGTTCTGGAACCAGGGCCGTACCCAGGAGATCAAGGACCGCGTCCTTCACCTCTAAGATTTATGTACTAGACAAACGAGCAGAAGAGCGCCTTGGCCCTTCTGCTCGTTTTTATTATCTCTATCAGGTAACATCCACAATATGTGAAAGTTACCCATCAAAGGTTATGTATGAACTATTCAAATATTAAGTTTTCAGATATTGCAAATGGTGTTGGCGTAAGAACAACTCTGTTTGTTTCAGGCTGCCGTCTGCACTGTGAAGGCTGCTTTAATTACGAGGCGTGGGACTTCAAGAGCGGCGGAGAGTTTACTCCAGAAGTTGAGCAAGAGATTATTGACTCTCTTGCACCTGTCTATATCAACGGTCTTTCCATCCTTGGTGGAGAGCCTTTTGAGCCGGAAAACCAAGAAGGTCTTGTTGAGTTTGTCGAGAAGGTCAGAGCTACCTATCCACAAAAGAGCATTTGGATGTATTCGGGTCACACCTGGGATCAGCTGACCGAGGGAAAGTGGCACACAGAGTACACTGATCGCATTCTGTCTTGTATTGATGTTCTGGTAGATGGTCCATGGGTTCAGAGCCTTCACGATATTACCTTGCGTTTTAGAGGCTCCTCCAACCAGCGTCTTATTGATGTTCCTAAAACGCTTACTTCAGGAGAGATTACACTTTGGTCCGATGGACCTATGCTGAGCTCTCGTGAGATGTAAGAGCTCCAAAACGCAAAAAAGCCCGCGTATGCAGGCTTTTTGTTTAGGGTCGTGTTGTATAGAGAGCTTTAGTTTTCTGAAGGAGTTTGGGACTCTGCGGGTTTCTCGCCAAGCTCACTGATAAAGATTGCAACAAAGATAACAATGAAGCCCAGGAAAATTGTAGGGGTAATAACTTCGGCAAGGAAGATAACGCCAAAAACTGCTGCAAAAATACTGTCCAGAGAAATAATTAGTGAGGCCTGAACAGGAGCAACTGACTTCTGTGCGCGGTTCTGCAAAACACCAGTCAGTGCGGTTGCAATAAGAGTGATGTAGGCGAGAGCAACCCAGGCATTTGTGGACAATACCGCAAAATTGGGAACCGTTTCAAAGCAAAGCGCGTAGGCAAGGCAGGGAAGGGCACTCACGCCAAGCTGCACCACCGTAAGCGTGATGATGTCGTATTTGTGAGCAAGCTCGGCAGTAAGCACAAAAACGAAGGCAAAAATAATGGCTGAGAGCAAGGTCATCTGCTCGCCCAAGCCAAACGAGAACGAAAAATCAGTGCCCAGTGAGATAAGACCAATGCCAGCTACGCATAAAAAGGCTGCAAAAATACTGGTTCCATGAGGTTTTTTCTTTGCAATGAGCCAGTTTACAAACGGAATCATCGCGCAATAAATTGATGCAATAAAAGCAGCTTTACCTGCAGTGGTATAAGCAAGAGCTCCATTTTGGAACAGAAATCCTAGACCGTTAAGAACGCCTAAGAGCACGCCGTATTTGATATGTGTGACATTCAAGTGTTCTTTAAGTTTTTTTCTAAAGATGATGGCAACAATACCTACGGCAAAGACAAAACGTAAAGTCATAAGCCAAGCTGCCGAGATGTAACTAATTGCATCTTTGATAACGACAAATGACCCGCCCCAGATAAGTGCGCAGACAAGAAGAGCAAACTTCCATACAAGCGCAGAAGAAGTATCTAGTGTGAGTCTGGAAGAGTTTCTAGTAGAAAGATCTGATAATGCCACGCGCTATCCATTCCCGTCGAAGATAAAAGTTAAGGTATAGGTAGTGTTCTGAGAAAATCAAACGCGTGCAAGTATACGTGATTTTGCACTTGAAGGGCCCCACAAGCAGCATAAAAATGAGATTAGAAGTATACTCACATCTGAAAGAAAAATAAGTGTGTGCGATTGTTTTATGCAAGAAGATATTTCAAGGAGACTTGTATGTCCAACTACGTTTTGACCTGTTGTTCTACGGCCGATGTAAGTGAGAAGTACCTTCAGTCACGTGATGTGAAATACGTATATTTCAACTACGAGCTTGACGGTGTTCAGTGCAAGGATGACTTTGGTCGCACTAATGCACCAGCTGATCTCTATAAAAAGATGCTTGCAGGTGCTGAGTGCCGCACTTCACAGGTATCAATTGGTGAGTACATGGCCTTCTGGCGTCCTTTCCTGGAGGAAGGCAAAGACGTTCTTCATGTTTCGTTAAGTTCTGGCGTTTCTGGAACATACGAGTCTGCTTGCCAGGCAAAGGTAGAGATTGAGCAGGAGTTCCCTGACAGAAAGATTGAGGTTGTTGACTCTCTGCAGGCATCTTCTGGTTATGGTCTCTTGGTAGATGGTCTTGCCGATAAACGCGATGAAGGCCTGTCTTTTGACGAGGCAGTTGCATGGGCTAAAGAAGCACGTCATCGTGTGTATGGCTGGTTCTTCTCTACAGATTTGACCTTCTTTGTTCGTGGTGGTCGCATTTCTAAGACAGCTGGCTTACTTGGTGGCATGCTTAACATTTGTCCTGTTATGGATGCCGAGGCCGACGGCTCTTTGGCTGTTAAAGAGAAGGCACGTGGCAAAAAGAAGGCAATTGCTCGCGTTGTTGAGATTATGACTCAGACTGCTGAGCGGGGAAACGCTTATGCGCGTAAGGTGTTTATCTCTAACTCCGAGTGCGCTTCTGATGCTCAGGCTGTTAAAGAGCTTATTAAAGAAAAACTTCCTCAGACAGGCGATATCAACATCTTTACTATTGGTGCAACAATTGGCGTTCATACTGGTCCTGGAACTGTTGCAACGTTCTGGTGGGGAGAAGAGCCTCGCGCTTAAGATGTTGCTCGAGTAGGTAAGAAAGGGCTTTAGTCATGGTTAATTTTGAGTACGTTGTACCTACTCAGGTGGTTTTTGGAAAAGATACTCAGCTTCGTGCGGCAGAGCTTGTCTCTGCTCACGGAGGCAGCAAGGTGCTAGTGCATTTTGGTGGCAATCATGTGGTAAAGAGCGGATTGCTTGACCAGATTCACCAGCTTTTAAGCGATGCTGGAATTACGTATGTTGATTGTGGTGGAGTTGTTCCTAACCCTCGTTTAGAGCTTGCAGAAGAAGCTGTAGAGCTGGGTAAACGCGAGGGTGTTGACTTCATTTTGGCTATCGGCGGCGGGTCTGTCATGGATTCCGCTAAGGCGATTGCATACGGCCTGGCCAATGACATTTCTCTTGAAGACCTCTATTTGCATAAGGTCAGTGTTTCAAAGGCAACTCCTATTGGTGTCATTTCTACTATTGCAGGAACTGGCTCTGAGACCTCTGATTCTTCCGTCATGAACATTACGCTGGCTGATGGTCGTGTGCTTAAGCGTTCTTATCACCATCAGAGCGGCCGTCCTTACTTTGCCATCATGAACCCAGAGCTCACTTACTCTGTGAGTGCGTATCAGACGGCGTCAACAGGCGCTGATATCATGATGCACACCATGGAGCGCTACTTTACGCTCGAGAAGGACGTGGCACTCACTGACGAGCTAGCTGAGGGGCTCTTACGCACCGTAAAAGAAGCTGTCTTGATTGCTGTCAAAGAACCAGAGAATTACGCTGCACGTGCAGATTTGCTCTGGGCATCGTCGCTTTCTCACTGCGGACTTACCGGAACTGGTCGCGTAAGCGATTTTGCTTCTCATGCAATTGAGCATGAGCTTAGCGCAAAGTATGATGTAGCTCACGGTGCTGGTCTCACGGCTATTTGGGCAAGTTGGGCTCGCTATGTTATGAGCCAAGATCCAGAGCGCTTTGCGCAGTTTGCGGTTAATGTTTTTGGAGTTCAAAATAACTTCCATAATCCAACAGCTACGGGCCTTGCGGGAATCGAAGCTTGGAACCAGTGGTGTCATGCAATTGGTATGCCAACCTCCCTTGCAGAGCTTGGAGTTGCCCCTTCTGAAGAGGATATTCTTCAGATGGCTGAGGGCACTATTGACGCTCGCGGTGGAGACCATGCAGGCAACTTTATGCAACTTAAAACAGCAGATGTTCAGCAGATTCTGAGGATGGCTCTAAAGTAAAGTTTTTCAAGGCAAATTTTGTTTCATTGCGGGTATTATTACTACATACGAAGTTACTGAGCCACAAAGCTCAAACATACGGAAGGAAGATTCATGAGCGGTTTTGTTAAAGCAGACAACGTTTTTGTTAATCAGAACGCAGCGAGCCGTAATGATGTCCTGCGTTTTATTGCCAATAAGGCTCAGGAGGCTGGCGTAACTGATAATGCAGACGCTGTTTACAACGCTTTCCTAGCTCGCGAGGAGATGGGTGAGACCGGCATGACTGACGGCTTTGCAGTTCCTCACGCAAAAGACGCGGCTATCAAGGACGCAGCTGTCTTTGTCTTCAAGAACAACACCCCTCTTGAGTGGCCTTCTTTTGACGAGAAGCCCGTTGATGTTGCTATTGCACTGCTTGTCCCAGATGGAGAGGCTGGCACCACTCACATCAAGCTTCTTTCTAAGACCGCTGTTCTTCTGATGAGAGATGAGTTTAAGTCCTTCCTTCGTGGCTCTAATGATCAGGAAGCTATCGCTCAGGCTATTAACGAGGGCATTAACGAGGAGTAGGGTTTCTCGCCAGGCTATAGGGGGCTTGACGGGTACTTTCTGTAACAGTTTAACTGGGTAAAATTTTGGACACTCAAGCACAAACTTGAGTGTCCTTTTTTGTGTAAAAAGGCGTACACTTGTACTAGTTTTAGTCGAGAAGGGAGTCAGATGTTAACACCATGTACTGACAAGCGCGTTGCTGTCTTTTTTGCTGATGGTTGTGAAGAGATTGAGGGACTGAGCGTTGTTGACGTCCTGTATCGTGCAGGTATTCCCTGTGACAAAGTGTCTATCTCTGATTCTTTGAGCGTGACTTCTTCTCACCAGGTTACTTTTTTAACAGACAAGCTGCTCAGTCAGGTCTCGTTTGATGATTACAGCATGTTGGTGCTTCCTGGTGGTCTTCCCGGAACCACTAATCTTGAAGCTTGTGAGCCACTTATGCAGGCAGTTGATGCGTTTGCAGCAGATGGTCGTGCGCTTGCCGCAATTTGTGCAGCTCCTTCAATTTACGCTAAGCGTGGATTGCTTGCGGGTAAGAAGGCTACGTCTAATCCAGGTTTCCAGCATTTTCTCTCAGAGAATGGCGCCAATCTTTCGCAAGATGCGGTTTGTGTTGATGGCTCTTTCATTACCAGCCAAGGTGCAGGAACCGCTCTTAAGTTTGGTCTAGAGATTGTCCGTTATCTTGTAGGTAATGACGTGGCAGAAAAAGTTTCTCAAGGTATTGTGCTTATCTAAGCCATGACACCTTCTCAAAAACAGTACCTGGTCATTGATTTAAAGAGTTTCTACGCATCGGTTGAGTGTGTTGAGCGAGGCCTTGATCCTATGAAGGCTAAGCTTGTTGTGGCAGATCTTACCAGGACAGAAAAGACAATTTGTTTGGCGGTTTCACCGGCGCTTCGTGCGTTGGGTGTTCCTGGACGTTGTCGCGTTTTTGAGATTCCCAAAAACCTTACTTACGAGGTAGCGCCTCCTCGTATGGCTCTATATGTGGAGCGCTCTGCAGACGTTTATTCGGTGTACCTCAAATACATTGCCCCAGAAGACATCCACGTTTACTCCATTGACGAGGCATTTATCGATGTAACACCGTACTTATCGCTTTACGGATGCACAGCAAGAGAGCTAGGCGAGAAGATCCGTGCAGACGTAGCAAAAACCACTGGTATCCCTGCTACTTGTGGTTTGGGCCCAAACTTGTACCTGGCAAAAATTGCGCTTGATATTACGGCAAAGCACAGCCCAAATTTCTTTGGTGAGCTTGATGAAGAGTCATACAAACTTAAACTTTGGAACCATAAACCTTTGACTGATTTTTGGCATATTGGTGCAGGTATTCAAAAGCGTCTTGCGGCAATGAATATTCACACCATGGGGCAGCTTGCCATGGCTCCTACAGAACCTTTGTATAAAGAATTTGGCGTTGATGCAGAAATTCTTATTGATCACGCATGGGGCATTGAACCAACTACCATTGCAGATATTAAGGCCTATAAGTCTCAAAGTCATTCAGTTTCAACAGCACAGGTCTTTGATCACAACAGAGACACAGAAGGTGCGCGCCTCATCTTTAAAGAGATGGTCGAGGCGTTGACGTTAGAGCTTGTAACGCAAAAGCTGGTCTGCTCTTCTATTGGCATCTATATTGGCTACTCGGCAACAGAGAGCCAGATGGAAGAGCTGAGGCAAACAGGGGATTATAGAAACTGGAGAAGACATATTCCCTCCAGTAGTGGTACTAGGAAACTCTCTTACCCTACTAACTCTAGAGATGAGCTTATGGCAGAGGTTTTGTCTTTCTTTGACGAGCGAGTAATACCTTCAGAAAGCGTGCATCGCGTTGGCCTTACCTTTGGAAACACTCAAGAAGAAACGGGCTCAGGTATTCAGACGTCGCTTTTCCAGGACAACACTGTTTTAGAAAGAGAACGCCAGCGTCAAGATACTATCAATGCCATAAAGAAGAAGTTTGGTAAGAATTCTTTGCTCAAAGCTATGGACTTACTTCCCGAAGCAACTGCACGGCAGAGAAATGCTCAGATTGGAGGACACCGTAGTGGAGAAGAAACCAATGAGGTCTAAACAGGGTTTCTCGCCAGTAGAAGCTAGCGCAAAAGAGGATGCGTTTGCAGCGCAGATGCACTACGGACACCCTCGCATGTCGCGGGCAAACAGGGCAAAAATATTTATGCCTTTTGATGCTCTGAAAGGTTTACGAGAAGCCTTGGCAGAAAGAGAACAAGAAGCTCAAGACCATATAAAAGACTTTCATGACTTACCACACTGGTCATAGGTTTATACGATAAAATAGACAGGTCGTATAAAGAAATCGAGGAGGTTTCATGAACCCCAAAGCAAAGATTGCCATTCCAGCAATTGTGGCTCTCATTTTTATCGTCATTGATTTTGTTGCACCAGTTCAGTATCTCAGCTATTTCCACACGGTATTTAACTTTGCAACTCGTCAGACAAACCCTATTTCTCTGATTCTTGCACGTATTACCTATATTATTTTCCTGTGCTATCTTTTTGCTGCGGTTTCAGGTCTTTTGAGGGGCTTCCGTCCTCGTCTTAGGTGGGGTCTTTCCATTCTCTCTGTAGTTGGTTTGACTTCCGCACTTACCGAGCTCTCTGTGATGATTTCTATCAGCCAGGCGGTAAACTTCACCACCCTTATTCTTAACATCATGATTGTGGGCTTCTTGTTCCTCACGGCTCTTCTTGCACTTCTCATTTGGGTTCGTGCTAAGAAAGAGTTTGACCAGCGTCAGGCTGATCTTGAGGAGGAAGAGGTTGTTGTTTCTCCAATGCCTCTTGCTACCGAGGGCGCAGAGGTTGCTCCTGTAGTTCCTGTAACTGCAGAGGCTGCAGCAGCACCTGAGGTACCAGCAGCTCCAGCAGCACCTGAGGCTCCTGCAGCACCAGAGGCTCCACAGGAGTAGTTGCTCACCCACTCTCTTCTTGTTTGGAGGAATTCTTACTTATAGGAGAACCGTATGTCTTTTGTTGAATTTAAAGAGGTAACAAAGACGTATACCATGGGCTCCGTCAAGGTACACGCTGTCCATGACATGAACTTCTCCATAGAAGAGGGCGAGCTTTGCGTAATTGTTGGCCCATCAGGTGCCGGTAAAACAACTGTCTTAAATATGCTCGGAGGTATGGATACCTGTACCTCCGGGTCTATTTATTTAGACGGAAAAGAAATTGGCGGGCTTTCGGAAAAAGAAAGAACGCTCTATCGCCGTCATGACATTGGCTTTGTTTTCCAGTTTTACAATCTTGTTCCTAATCTCACTGCAAAAGAAAACGTTGAGCTTGCTTCTCAGATTTGTCTTGACCCTATGCAGCCAGAAGATGCACTTCGAGCTGTTGGTCTTGAGCATCGTATGGATAACTTCCCAGCTCAGCTCTCCGGTGGAGAGCAGCAACGCGTTTCTATTGCACGCGCTTTGGCAAAGAATCCGCGTCTTCTGCTCTGCGATGAGCCAACAGGTGCGCTGGATTATAAAACAGGAAAGCAAATTCTTAAGCTCTTGCAGGATATGTGCAAAGAGCAGCATAAGACCGTGGCTATTGTCACGCACAACTTTGCGTTCACTCAAATTGCCGATAGGGTAATCCACGTTAAAGAGGGTCAAGCTCAATCGGTAGAAATTAATCAGCATCCAGCTGACGCACTTACTGTCGAGTGGTAGTTATGCCCCGCGCTCTTTTTACCGAGATTACTCGGACCATCAAAGGGTCTCTCGCCAGATTTCTTGCAATTGCAGGAATTGTGGCGTTGGGCTGCGGCTTCTTTGCGGGACTCAAAATGGCAAGCCCTGACATGCAAGAAGCGGCTCATGCGTTTTATGCAAACCAGCATCTTTATGACCTTCGCGTCATCTCAACGCTTGGATTAAGCGAGAAGGACGTTTCTGCCCTGGCGTCAGTTGAGGGTGTTGAAACGGTTATGCCTTCTCGTACGGTAGACGTTATGGCTACACTGACATCTTCGCAATCTACTGCTCGTGTGAGTTCTTTTAGACCTGGTGAGCTTAATCAACCAACAGTTGTGGAGGGAAGGCTTCCTCAACGGCCTTACGAGTGTGTGATGAGCGCGGATCCCAAGAAACGTGCAGATATTAGCCTTGGTCAACAGATTGAGCTGCCAGACACTTCAAACGGCGTTCATTTAAAGGGTGGTTCGTACACGGTTGTTGGTTTTGTAAATGCACCAACATATCCGTATGTAAGCAATTTTGGTACTACATCGTTAGGCAATGGCATTGTCCAGCAATTTGTGTATGTCACGGAAGATGCTTTTGCAAATGATGACCCTTATACCGAAGTGTATGTGACAGTTCAGGGTGCTACCAGTTATAAAAGCGGCTCATCAGACTATCAGAGTGCCGTTGATAGCGTTGCAGAACGCATCAAGCAAATGAATCCATCGCTAGCAACTCTTCGCTTACAAGAGCTCAAAGATGACGCTCAGACTCAAGTTGATGAGGCTCGTCAAAAGCTGGAGCAATCAAGGCAGGAAGCCGCAGATAAACTAGGGGATGCTCAAAAGAAGCTTGATGACGCGGAAGCGCAGATTTCCGCTCAACAGCAAAAACTGGCTGATAGTCAGCGTCAATATGATGCGGGACGTCAGCAGCTTACAGCTTCTCGCTACAGTGCTGAGCGGCAATTTGCACAAGCGGAAGCTCAGATTACTGCCTCAGAGGCTCAGATAGCTCAGGGTACAGCTGAGCTCAGTGCAGGAGAGGCCCAGTATCAGGCTGGTCTTGCTGCCTATAATGCAGGACAAGCAACGTTTACACAGCAAAAGAGTGCGTTTGAAGCGGGTAGAGATGCGTATCTTGCGGGGCTTGCTGCGCAAGGCATCACCGCTTCAAGTCTTGAAGAAGCGCAGCAACGACTCAGCGCTTTAGGTCTGGCAACTACGCAAGTAGACGCCCTTCTCGCCACACAAGCGCAGATTACGGCTGCAGAGACAGAATTGGCTACCCAGCAGCAGACTCTTGCGGCTGCGAGGGAAGAGCTTGATCAGCGCACAGCTCAACTGCATGAGGCAGAGTCACAAGTGGCTCAGACGCGTCAGGATTTGAGTGAGGCGAGAAGTGCTGCTGCAGATCAGCTGTCTGCGGCTCAAGAAAAACTTGCTGCGTCGCTTAGTCGCCTGAGCGCAGGACAAACAGCCCTCCAAAGTGCAGAAGCTCAGACTAACGAGGGAAGACAGAGTCTTGAGGAGCAACGCACTGAGGTTGAGAAACAACTTGCTGACGGTCAGAAAGAGCTTGATGAAGCTCAGAAGAAGATTGATGAGCTTAAAGAACCTGATGTGTATGTACTTGATCGCACAAAAGAGATTGGTGTTGCAGCTTATCAAGCAGACTCTGAGCGTATCAATGATATTGCTAATGTATTCCCGCTGATGTTCTTCTTGGTTGCAGCTCTGGTTTCACTTACCAGTATGACGCGTATGGTTTCTGAAGAGCGTACACTTATTGGTGTTCATAAGGCGCTTGGTTATTCAACCGCTCAGATTGCGGCAAAGTACCTGTTATATGCCTTGCTCGCCTCACTTTTGGGTGCTGTTATTGGCATAGCATGTTTAAGTCAAGTGTTGCCAGGCGTTATTATCTCTGCATACGGGTCAATTTATACCATTCCAAATGGGGGAGCTCCTTATTCTATTCAGCTTGACAGTGTACTACTCTCTGGACTTTCCGGTATAGGCATCACGCTTCTTTCAACCATGGCTGCCGTTTTATCCTCATTGAAAGAAGAACCATCTAGCCTCATGCTTCCAAAAGCTCCAAAAGCGGGCTCAAAGATTTTGCTTGAGCGCGTTGAGCCTCTATGGTCCAGATTGTCTTTCTCGTGGAAAGTTACAATCAGAAACCTTGTCCGCTATAAGCGACGCTTGATTATGACGCTGGTAGGAATTGCTGGATGTACTGCGCTTTTATTGGTGGCTTTTGGTCTTAGAGATTCCATTAGCGACATCATTGATAACCAATGGCCAGCTATTTCGCATTATGACTACATAGTGGGAATGACTTCTGATGTTTCTGAGGAAGAAGCAAATCAGATTAATGCAGAGCTTAATCAGGTGGGCGCTACAAATATCCGCCGCATAACCAGAGAAAACGTTCTTCTTGAGTCTTCTACACAAAAGGCAGGCTCACTGACAAGAACAACTATTATGACCAGTGATTCTCTTCAAGACCTCACGGGTTTAGCTACCCTGCGCAATCGTCTTTCTGGTCAAACAATAGAGCTTGGAGAAGATTCGGTTGTAATTACAGAAAAGCTTGCAAAACGGCTTGGGGTAGGCGTGGGAGATACCATTCAGGTCTATGCTCAAGACAGAATCGGAAACGCTTCTGGCGAGCCAAGTACGCTTACTATTACAGGAGTTGCCGAGAATTACGTTGGGTCGTATCTGTATCTGGGACCTTCAGCATGGCATTCTCTAGGTATTCAAGATCAAGCAGCGGACGGCTGGTATGCAACGCTTCCCGAAGATCAAGCAACGAGAGAGGCATTTGGAGAAAAGCTTATTAACCAGACAGGAGTTGCAACTGTTGATGACGTCAATGAAGCTATCCGCACCTATAGAGAATCACTTGCCGTAGTTAATCGTGTTGTAGCTATTCTTATTGTGGCTGCAGCTCTGCTGGCATTTATCGTCTTGTATAACCTCACCAATATCAATATTGAAGAGCGCATTAGAGAAATTGCAAGCCTCAAAGTACTTGGATTTACGCGTCATGAAGTTGATGCCTATGTCTTTAGAGAGATTGCTTTGTTGGCCATCTTTGGAGCGTTTTTTGGACTTGTTCTAGGAACATACCTTGAGGGATTTGTAGTTCAAACTGCTGAGATTGACCTTGTTATGTTTGGTCGAGCTATCCATGCACCAAGCTATTGGTTTGCCTTTGGACTCACGCTTGTCTTCTCGCTGTTGGTATATGTTGCCATGCGACCTAAGCTCAAAAATATTGATATGGTTGAGAGCTTGAAGAGCGTCGAGTAGACATCTTTTGCCCGCCCAAGAGAGGCATATTTTAGATAAGATAGAAGATAGTTGAGATTGCTTATTTATAAGGAGTTGGTATGCCTAAGGTTTCTTTTGTAATTCCTGCATACAACATCGAATCATACATTGGGCGTTGTATTCAAAGTGTAAAGAATCAGACATTTGGTGATTTTGAAGCAATTATTGTTGATGACGCCTCAACAGATTCCACTCCAGAGAAAATTGTTACAGCAGTAGGTGATGACTCAAGGTTCAAGGTTGTCACTCATCCAACCAATCAAGGCCTCCATCTGGCACGTAAAACTGCTGCAGCTCATACAAAAGGTGAGTGGGTCTTTTGCCTAGACGGTGATGATGAGGTTACTTCTGATTTTCTTGAGCAGGTAGTTGCTCGTATTGATCAGAACCCTGTTGATATTCTTCACCTTGGCATTACTGTTATTCCAGAAAATGGCGTTGATCCAACTGATGCAAAGTCTTTTGAGAGCTACATTAACCAACAATCAGACTTTACTCAGGGTGACGATATCCTTCGCATTATTTATGATGAAGGCTATGGACAGAAGCTTGATTGGCGAGCTACGCAACGCTTGTATCGCGGAGAACTTTTCCGCTCTGCCTTTGCAGAGATGACTTCGGAGCGCCTGGTAAGAGCAGAAGATGCCTATGAGGTATTTATCCTGGCAGATAAGGCTCAGACCGCCGATGGCTTTGAGTTTTGCAGAGGGTTTTTGTACCACTATGGTATTGGTGTAACTGGCGCTTCTCGTATTTCTTTAGATAAATTTGGAGAGTTCTGCTATCAGTTCTTGGACAACATTGACCAGGTAGAACTCTATATTGGCAAATCAGATAACATTGCGCATCTCAATTCGTTTAGGGGCATGAAGCATAGATTGTTGGAGCTTCTGAGTGCTGAGTGGAGATTCCGTCTTGCTCCTGAAGATCAAGAGACAGCCCTTGAGCCGTTTGCCATTCTCTTTGGACCATCGGTAGCTGCTCGAGAGCTTTATCGTTTTGTAAGAGATGAAGCATACGAGGCCATTGCCACTGATACTGAGCTTCCAGAAGACAGCGATGCATATCGCTTTAGAAAGTATGCAAAGAAGTATGCTGATCTGATGAATCAAGATGAGGGGCTGTCGTTTGATAGGGCAGTTCGCATGAAACAGATTGCCGATGAGCACATGGAGTATCTAGAGAGAAAGCACATGGTAAAGATGTTTGAGCAGCAGCCTATTCGCATCCTGATTACTTCTCATAAAGATGTTGATGTTCCCGCAAGTAAGTACCTTCAGCCTATTCAGGTAGGACCAGGCCAGAAGACCAATCGCTTTACGTATATGCTCCATGACGATGAGGGCGATACCATTACCGAGAAAAACCCCATGTACTGTGAGATGACTACACAGTATTGTGCATGGAAGAACATCACCAATGCTCGCTATGTTGGCTTTGGTCATTATCGTCGCTACTTCAACTTTCCCGATACGGTATATCCAGAAAATCCGTTTGGTGAGGTTATGGATGACTTCATTGATGAGGATGCTATCAAGAAATATGGTCTTGATGATCAGACCATAGCTCAGTGCATTGAGGGCTATGACCTCATTACTACTGGGGTAAAGGATATTCGTAAATTCCCCGGAAGCGCTAACACACCTCTTGAGCAGTACCATTCCGCTCCGCTGCTTCATCCAAAGGATATGGATACTATTGCTGCGCTTATCATTGAGCGTCATCCAGAGTATGCAGAGGACGTAAACGCTTTTCTCAACGGTCATCAGCAGTGCTTCTGCAACATGTATATAATGCGTAAAGAGCTCTTTGATCGCTATGCAGCATGGGTGTTCCCACTTGTTGACGAGTGGACTGCCCGTACTGATATGTCCACCTATAGCAAAGAGGCCCTAAGAACCCCAGGTCATCTGACTGAGCGCCTTTTTAATATCTGGCGTATGCATATGCTGCGTACAGAGGGCAAAAATTGGAAGGTAAAAGAGCTTCAATGCATTCACTTTACTAATCCAGAGCCTCGTCAGAAGTTTATTCCTCTCTTTGAAGAGAAGCCTGAGATTGCAAGCCAGAACGTTGTTCCTGTTGTTTTTGCAGCAGACAACAACTATGTTCCAATTCTTACCTGCGCTATGGGCTCAATGCTTGAAAACGCCGATCCTAACCGTTTCTACGATGTGGTCGTTCTCAACACCAATATTGGCGGATCAAAGCAGGAGCTGGTTAAGAAGCACTTCTCGCGTTATAAGAATGCTCGTATTACGTTCTATAACGTGTGGCGCATGGTCAAAGACTACAAGCTAGACACTAATAACGCTCATATTAGTGTTGAAACGTACTTCCGCTTCTTGGCTCAAGACATTCTTTCTGCTTACGATAAGGTTGTCTATCTTGACTCTGACCTTGTGGTTAACGGTAATGTTGCAGAACTGTATGACGTAAGAATGGGCAATAATCTTATTGCGGCAACGCTTGATATTGACTATCTAGCAAACCTCAACATTCGCGGCGGAGACCGTATGAAGTACAGCCTTGACGTGCTTAATCTTAAGAATCCTTATGCCTACTTCCAGGCAGGAGTTATGGTCTTCAATACTGCTGAGCTGCGCCGTTATCACACTGTTCCGGAGTGGTTACGTATTGCAACCAATCCGATCTTTATCTACAACGATCAAGATATTCTGAATAGCGAGTGCCAGGGTCGTGTTGTCTATCTACCAGCTGACTGGAACGTTACGCACAACATTTTTGGTCGTGCCGAGAAACTCTATCCAATGGCACCAAACAGCGTTTTTGATGATTATCAAGCAACCCGCCGCTCACCAAAGATTGTTCACTTTGCCGGTGCTATTAAGCCTTGGCAGAACGCCAGCTGCGACATGGCTTCCTATTTCTGGAAGTACGCGCGTAATACCCCGTTCTATGAGGTCATTATTCAGGACATGGTGCCAGGCGCCAGAAATGACGCAGATGTCACGGAGTTCCACGAGCGCGCTCTTTCTGATGCAAGTCCTCTGCGCAAGATTATTGACCCTCTTGCACCATATGGTAGTGCAAGGCGAGAAGCCCTTAAGGCCCTTGGTAGAACCTTAAGAGGACGCAAATAAATACCTGGTAGGTGCAAGATTTCTTGCACCTACGTTTTTATGTTTGGAGTAGTAATGGCAGCATTTTCGCCAAAAGACGCCGCTCGTGCAGCGGAGCTTAATAGAATCTTGAACCATGCGGCATATGCCTACTATGCTCTTGATAATCCAGAGCTTACTGACGCTGAGTTTGACCGCCTGCTTATTGAGCTCCAGCAGCTTGAGGCAGCATATCCAGAGCTTGTAACTGAGGATAGCTATACGCAGCGCGTAGGCGGCTATGTTTCTGAACAGTTTGAGCCTGTTCAGCATGCTGCTCGTATGTATTCCATGGACGATGCCATGAACCTAGAAGAGCTGGATGCATGGCTTTCCAGAACTGATGAGGCTCTTGGCGCATCGCCCACTAATCCTGTGGCATATACCTGCGAGCTTAAGATTGACGGCTTAGGTGTTGCACTCACATATCGTGACGGTCAGTTTGTACGTGCTGCTACACGAGGCGACGGTAGCACGGGAGAAAACGTCACAGCAAACGTTTTAACTATCTCTGACGTCCCACGAGAGCTTGCTTTGGCTGGTCTTGAGCAGGTAGAGAATAGAGGTCTTAACCAGAGCATTGAGGTGCGCGGTGAGGTTTATATGCCAAAGCACTCCTTCATTCGTCTGAATGAGGATGCGGACGCTGCTGGTAAACAGCCTTTTGCTAATCCAAGAAATGCAGCTGCTGGATCTTTGCGCCAGAAGGATCCAAAGATTACAGCACACCGAGACCTTGAGACCTTTATCTACGCAGTAGCCGATGAAGGCCCTCTTGATGTTCACAGTCAGTGGGAGTTTTTAAACTGGCTTCGTAGCTGCGGCTTTAATGTTAATCCTCATGCCCGCCGTTGCCTGAGCGCTCAGGAGGTCCACGATTTCTGCGCGCAAGCTCTTGAGCAGCGAGGAGATCTTAACTACGACATTGATGGCGTGGTAGTAAAGGTTGACTCATTTGCGAGCCAAGAGGCTCTAGGATTTACTTCTCGCGCTCCTCGTTGGGCTATTGCATTTAAGTTCCCACCAGAGGAAAAGCAGACCGTTTTGCGAGAAATTCGTATTCAGGTAGGTCGTACGGGCGTACTCACACCTGTTGCTGAGTTTGATCCCGTTACTGTTGCAGGTTCTACCATTGCGCGTGCAACCCTCCACAACCTTGACGAGATTCGTCGTAAAAACGTGCGCGAGGGCGATACCATCATTGTCCACAAGGCAGGAGATGTCATTCCAGAGGTTGTAGGACCAGTTTTGAGTCTTCGACCTGCAGATGCTGTTGAGTTCCAGATGCCAGCTACCTGCCCAAGCTGTGGCAGCCCTGTTATTCAAGAAGAGGGAGAGGTAGCCTTCCGCTGCGTCTCTATTGATTGTCCCGCTCAGGCAGTTGAGCGTCTGATTCACTGGGGTAGCCGTAAGGCCATGGACATAGACGGCCTTGGCGACGAGCTTATTAACCGTATGGTTGAAGAGGGCGTTCTTTCTGACGTAGCTGACTTCTATGACAAGCTTACTGAAGAGGTGCTGGCCTGTATGCCTACAGGTCGTGTGTACGACACAGATACTGCAGACCACCTTTCTGGCGATAGCATTCCCGTGGGTCATACTATTGCTAAGAAGGTTATGGCACAGGTTGAGGAATCAAAGACGCGAGGTCTTGGCCGCGTGCTCTTTGGTATTGGTATGAGGCATGTTGGCGCTAACGTTGCAGAGCTCCTTGCTCAGGAGTTTGGCTCTATCCAGGCGCTTGCTACAGCCCCTGTCGAGAAGATCGCTGAAATCTCAGGTATTGGCCCTAAGATTGCAGAGTCTGTACACGAGTTCTTCTCGATATCAGAAAATGTTGCCGTTATTGAGCGTCTTCGTCAGGCGGGTGTAATGCTCGAGGAAGAGAAGCCAGAAAACGAGCTTCCTCAGACGCTTGCTGGACTTACTTTTGTTTTAACGGGAACCCTTGAGCACTTCACACGCGATGAGGCTGGCGCCCAGCTTAAAGCCATGGGAGCAAAGGTTTCCGGCTCTGTATCTAAAAAGACAAGCTTTGTAGTGGCAGGAGAAGCTGCGGGATCTAAGCTTACAAAGGCTGAAAGCTTAGGTGCTCCCGTACTTGATGAGGCTGCGCTTCAGCATATTCTTGAAACAGGCCATGTACCTGCATAAATGTGTATGTTCAGTAACAAAGTGATGATTTATAATGCCTTGTTACTATCAGTAAAAAGGAGACGACCAAATGAAACTAATAAAAAACAAGTATGTTTCTCTTGGAATGATGTTTTTGATTTTAGCAATCATCCTGAATGTGGCATCAAACGTTAATGATCTATTTGTTGGTATGCTCTATGGCATATCCCTAGGAGTATTGATTTTAGGATTGCTTACTACTCAAAGAAGTTTGCGTTTATGTAATCGATAATCTCTTTAAAAGGAACAGGTATGGTAGATAAAAACATTTTGGTTCTTTGTTATTCTCGCTGCACTACGTGTAAGAGAGCTCTCAAATGGCTTGATGAGCATGGTGTTTCTTATACACTGCGTGATATTAAAGAGGAGAATCCAACTGCTGAAGAGCTTGCTGAATGGCACAAACTGAGCGGTCTTTCTATCAGAAAGTTCTTCAATACTTCAGGTATGGTGTATCGCGATAATAACATCAAGGAGCAGCTTGATGCAGGTATGAGCGATAGTGACGCCTATAATTTGCTTGCTACCACAGGCATGCTGGTCAAGCGCCCATTGGTTGTTGCAGGCAATACCATTCTTCTTGGATTTAAAGAGCCTGCATGGGAAGAAACACTTCTGTAGAACCAGCTTCTTCAGCATGCATCAGTTTGTAGATAAGCGTTAGCAAAAAGGCGACTACTAAGTGAACTGCCTCCCATTTCTTATGTCCAAGAAATGGGAGGCAGTT
>NZ_CAUSFQ010000002.1:0-54252 GCF_963530955.1 Lancefieldella parvula
ACCGTACTCTGGATAGAGAATCTCAATCTTAGTTGCTGGATTACTCATGGGAGGTCTCCATCTGTTTCAAGCGCTCAATAATGCGGTTTCTGCTGATGTCAGCAATTCCGCCGTTGTAGAGGCCATGTGCATAGAAAACGTGCTGGCAAGCGTTAAGATCAACCAAATCAGCTGTCTCTTCTGGAGAGTTTGCTACAAAGGTCTTAGCTGGATCAATGCCCGCAAGCCTGAGCCTAAGCTGCAGGTCAAGCGATGTGTCACCGTAAATAATGACCTGCTTAACGCTTGGGTCTTGCAAGAACTCAAAGTCAGTCTGGTAGTACCAACCAATGTACTCTGTCTGATCCTTTGCTTTTGCCATATATGCATCGGCAATCATGATGATGATTGCCTTATCACCTGGCTGTTTACGCAGGATGTCAATAGTGACAGAAGTTGCCGTGTCATTCTCGCCCTTAGAAGCCATGCTAATAAGGCGGCGGCCATTGTAGTCAATCTCGTTGTACCTGGAAGAAGCGATGTTAACGCGCTGCAAGGACGCAGCGATAGTTGCAGGTGCAAGACCCATCTCACGTGCGGTAACGATAGCCACAAACAGGTTGTAAAGGTTAACGATTGAGTAGCTGTTGAGCTTGTACTCGTATGTTGGTGCGCCCTCGTGGCAGTGCTCCTTGACCACAAACGTGCCAGTCTCTGGATCAACCGAGATGACCTCGTAGTCAGGCGTTGGATTGGTATAGCCACACTCTTCGCAGGTTGCATGGCCAAGATGCCTCAGGTGGGCATAATCCCACTTGAGCTTGCCGCCGCATTGAGGACATGCGGTAAGGTCCGAAACAATGCCTACTGGCTCTGCAGTGTCTTCTGCCAGCCTTGCGATGGAGTAATACGTACGATGAGTGCACTGAGGAGCAAGTCTGCAGCTAATCATGTCGTCTGCATTCAAAATAAGATGAGTTGAAGCAGGAATGCCCTTGTCCATAACGTCAAACACGTAGTCTGGAGTTGCACTACGAGAGAACGTATCACGGAACAGATTAGTAACGGACAAAATATCGGGCTGCAGGTACGGGAAAATACGAGGTCCCGAGAGCTCATCGAACTCCATAACTGCAAGCTTAGTCTTTGAGGTACCCTTCCAAGTGGCGTTCTTTGCAAACGAACTTGCAAAGCCACTGGAAATATTGCCGCCAACGCGGTTGGTAACGGTCTGATAGCCATTATCAGCGAGAAGATCGTTGAGCAGGTTGTTGGTGGTTGTCTTACCGTTTGTGCCAGTGATAAAGACAATCTGCTCTGGCTTAGCAATGTCTCCCAAAAATGCAGGATCAATGCCCTCGGCAATAAAACCTGGCAACGTTCCACCTTCATGGTTAGTCAATTTAAGTGCTGCAAGCGTTGCTTTAGCAGCGAGAAAAGCTACAGGAAATAGTCTGCTCTTTTTTTGTGCCACAGTAACTCCCATCGTGAGCAAAGTCTCTCTAGTTTATCACCTCGCGAGAAGGGCTTGAAGAACACAGGGCTTCTCGCCAAAAATGTCGCATAAAAAAGCCGAGCCAGGATGTCCTGGCTCGGCTGAAGCTACGTGAAAGTAAGTTGCCTTACTCCTCAGGCTGCTCCTTCTTCTCTGCTGCGTAGAGCTCGGAGAGGCGTACAAGGTGATCGTAGCGAGCCATTGCGGCTTCCTCGTTCTCCTTGAAGAGCTTCTCTGCGTGCTCTGGGAACTCGCGGGTGAGTCGGCTGTAACGAGCCTCGTTCATCAGGAACTCCTGGTAGCCACCCTTAGGTGCCTTGGAGTCAAGCGTGAACTTCTTACCTGCAGGTGCAGCTGGGTTGAAGCGATAGAGGTTCCAGTAGCCGGTCTCGACTGCCTTCTTCATCTCCTCCTGTGCGTGAGCCATGCCGCCCTTGATGGAGTGCATCTCGCATGGGGAGTAACCGATGATGAGGGATGGTCCTGGATAAGCCTCTGCCTCAGCAATTGCCTTGAGGGTCTGCTGGAGGTTTGCGCCCATGGAGACCTGAGCAACATAAACGTAACCGTAGGTCATAGCAATCTCAGCAAGGTTCTTCTGCTTGATGTCCTTACCAGCTGCAGCAAACTGTGCAACCTGGCCAAGACGGGAAGCCTTAGAGGACTGACCGCCGGTGTTAGAGTAAACCTCAGTGTCGAAGACAAAAACGTTGATGTCCTCGCCGGAAGCAAGAACGTGGTCAAGGCCACCGAAGCCGATGTCGTATGCCCAACCGTCGCCGCCGAAGATCCAGAAGGACTTCTTGGTGAGGAAGCTCTTGTTAGCAAGGATTTCCTTAGCTGCTGGAAGATCAGACTTCTCAAGCTCAACTACGAAGGTCTTAGAAGCTTCCTTGGAGAGAGCTGCGTCGTTGACGGACTCAATCCATGCCTTAGCAGCATCCTTGAGGTCCTGAGATGCGCCGTCCTCATCGACAAGCTGCTGAGCAAGCTCCAGGAGACGCTTCTGCTGTGCCTGGTGACCAAGCATCAGACCCATACCGTGCTCTGCATTGTCCTCAAAGAGGGAGTTGTTCCATGCTGGGCCGTGGCCGTTTGCATCGGTAGTGAATGGTGAGCAAGAAGCTGGGTTACCCCAAATGGAGGAGCAGCCGGTTGCGTTGGAGATGAACATACGATCGCCGAAGAGCTGAGTGACCAGACGGCCGTAGCTGGTCTCAGCGCAGCCTGCGCAGGAACCAGAGAACTCAAGAAGAGGCTTCTTGAACTGGGATGCCTTGACGTTGTTAGCAACAAGCTCGGTCTTCTCGGAGACGTGGTTGACTGCGTAGTCGAAGATCTCCTGCTTGGACGCCTGCTCCTCGATTGGCTTCATGGTCAGAGCATCTGCAGGGCAGATGTAGACGCAGTTGGAGCAACCGGTGCAGTCGAGCTGAGAAACTGCAATCTCAAACTTGTAGCCCTTAGCCTTAGGACCAACGGCATCCTTGAACTGAGACTGTGCTGGTGCAGCAGCAACCTCTTCGTCGGTAAGGACGAATGGACGAATGACTGCGTGTGGGCAGACATAAGCGCACTGGTTACACTGAATGCACTTCTCGACGTTCCACTCAGGAACAACAACAGCAATGCCACGCTTCTCGTAAGCAGCAGCGCCAAGCTCAAACTGGCCATCAACGTGGTTCTTAAATGCAGAAACAGGAAGTGCGTCACCCTCCATACGAGAGACTGGAGTCATGATGTCGCGAACCTGCTTGAGCAGAGCCTCACGGCCCTCAAGGGTGATTGTGCTTGGAGCATCCTCCGCAGTAGCCCAATCAGCAGGAATCTCAATCTTAGTAAATGCAGTAGCACCAGCGTCGATTGCCTTGTGGTTCATATCGACGATGTTCTGGCCCTTCTTCAGGTAAGAGTGAGTTGCAGCATCCTTCATGTACTGAAGCGCGTCTGCCTCTGGGAGAACCTTTGCAAGAGCAAAGAATGCGGACTGAAGAATGGTGTTGGTGCGCTTGCCCATACCAATTTCCTTGGCAAGGTCAATTGCATTAATCAGATAAACATTGATGTTGTTCTTAGCAATGTAGCGCTTTGCCTCTGCTGGCAGGTGGTGTGCAAACTCCTCTGCATCCCACTGGCAGTTGACCAGGAAGGTACCGCCAGGCTTGACGTCGCGGACCATCTTGTAGCCCTTGATGATGTATGCAGGAACGTGGCATGCGACAAAGTCTGCCTTGGTGACATAGTAAGGAGAACGGATCTTGTGATCACCAAAGCGCAGGTGGCTGATGGTGATACCGCCGGTCTTCTTGGAGTCATACTGGAAGTATGCCTGAACATATTTATCAGTGTGGTCACCAATAATCTTAATGGAGTTCTTGTTAGCACCAACGGTACCGTCACCGCCGATACCCCAGAACTTGCACTCAATGGTGCCCTCAGCTGCAGTGTTAGGAGCCTCAGGATCCTCTGGGAGAGACAGGTTAGTAACGTCGTCGACAATACCAACGGTGAACTCACGCTGAGGAGCATCCTTCTTGAGCTCCTCGAAGATTGCAAATGCAGATGATGGTGGGGTGTCCTTGGAACCAAGGCCGTAACGACCGCCAACAACCTTAATGCCTGTACGACCAGCCTCATAGAGGGAAGAAACAACGTCTTCGTAGAGAGGCTCACCAACGGAACCTGGCTCCTTGGTGCGGTCGAGAACAGCAATCTTCTTGACGGACTCAGGAAGAACGTCAACAAAGTGCTTTACAGAGAATGGACGATAGAGACGGACCTTAACCAGACCGACCTTCTCGCCATGAGCGTTCAGGTAGTCGATAACCTCTTCGAGGGTATCGCAGAAGGAACCCATGCAGATAACAACGCGATCAGCGTCTTCTGCACCGTAGTAGTTGAACAGACCGTAGTCAGTACCAAGCTTAGCGTTGATCTGGTTCATGTAGTCTTCAACAACTGCTGGCAGCTGGTTATAAACCTCGTTGCATGCCTCGCGGTGCTGGAAGAAGATATCGCCGTTCTCGTGGGAACCGCGGCTTGATGGGTGCTCTGGATTCAGTGCGTGATCACGGAATGCCTGGACAGCGTCCATGTCGCACATCTCAGCCAGATCAGCGTAATCCCAAACAGCAACCTTCTGAATCTCGTGAGAAGTACGGAAGCCGTCGAAGAAGTTAACAAATGGAACCTTGCCCTTGATTGCTGCGAGGTGAGCAACAGGAGCCAGATCCATAACCTCCTGGACGTTGCCTTCTGCGAGAAGTGCAAAGCCAGTCTGGCGAGCAGACATTACGTCAGAGTGATCGCCAAAGATGTTCAGTGCATGGGTTGCAACGGTACGTGCGCTGACGTGGAAAACACCAGGGAGCTGCTCGCCGGCAATCTTGTACATGTTTGGAAGCATGAGCAAGAGGCCCTGAGAAGCGGTGTAGGTAGTGGTCAGAGCGCCTGAACCAAGAGAACCGTGAACAGCACCAGCTGCGCCAGCCTCGGACTGCATCTCGACAACCTTGACGGTTGTACCAAAGATGTTCTTTACACCCTGGGCGGACCACTGGTCAACATAGTCTGCCATTGGACTTGATGGGGTAATTGGGTAAATGCCCGCTACCTCGGTAAACGCATACGACACGTAAGCCGCGGCGTTGTTACCGTCCATGGACTTAAACTTTCTTGCCATTTCCTCTCCTTGCCTAATCTGTGATTTCTCACAGTATGCGTCTGTGCGATCCAAAATAAAGCTGTAGACCCTGGGTGACTATGGAAACATGTTTCATAGTTCGGCCGGCAGCGGTCGCATAATGCTTTTATTATTGCGCAAAAAAACAATGAAACAAATCAGAAATACAAGCTGACAAATACCTATTTTCAGGTAGGAATTTCTACCTGCGGAATTACAAAATAAACATAACACTAAAGTGCAAGTTTTTTGTAAATCGACAAAATATTCAAGTACACAAGAAGCCATCTGTCTGAAAAACAGACAGATTTTTACGTAGGCGCTCAACGTGCGACAGCTTCATCGTGCGTTGCGCACCCTTTGCTGGACGAGCCTTAAATATCGCACTTATCTGATTACTTAGCAGCTTTGATTTCACAAAGTTTCTTGTAACCAAATAAGAAACGCTCTCCTATCTCGCCTTGAGCATCAGAAGCACATACAATTCCATGTTCATCTGAAGTAAGAAAAGCTTCATCAAATTCGGCGGTTCCATCAAATACCTGGGCAATAACGTCTGGATTAAACTCTGTTGGCTCATGAAGAGTCTGTGCCAGGTCTAACACTAAACTTGTGGCTCCTGATCGAACGCTTTCTTCTGAGATACCTGCGATAAGCTTTCCGTCCTTCACTAGCCAGAGCACTTCTGGTGCGCAATGGGTTTGCTGCTCTTCTCGCTGTGAAATTCTTGCGCGACCCGCAAGAGATAGAACAGAGCTCTCCTCTAAATACTGGTAAGGACCAACTGTCATAGCGGCCTGACCATTGCTCTCGAGCAAAATCATAAGAACGCCGTCTGGATATTCTTGCGATCCCTCTTTGAGCGTTCCTTCGATGTGCTGCTTAGCCCAAGCAATCAAATGCGGAGAAACATCTTTTTGAGCAACAACTCGTCTACTCAGCGCACGTAAATGCCTGTTATCAAGAGGGAGAACACCTCCAGCCAGTCTCCAACGACAAACAAGTTCTGGATTATCAAGCTCAAACTTCTGAGCCGCTTCTAACTCTTCCTGGTCCACAGTGTCCTCCCCCAACTTTTTATGAAATGAACTGCTATTCCCGGCTTAGCAGACTAGTGCCTAAAGTGTCGCTTACCTGTAAACACCATTGCAATGCCGTATTCATCGCAAGCAGCAATAGACTCATCATCTCTGACAGATCCGCCAGGCTGAATGATAGCCGTTACGCCATGAGCTGCTAGTGTGTCAACGTTATCTCGGAATGGGAAGAAGGCATCAGATGCTGCCACAAGATTCTTTGAATCAATTCCCATGCGCTCACAAGCTGCCTCTGCACGCCCACACGCGAGAAGAGCGGCGTCAACACGATTAGGCTGACCTGGTCCCATGCCAATTCCAGCCTGATCTTTTGCAACCAAAATGGCGTTTGACTTAACGGTCTTGCAAACTTTCCAAGCAAATACCAAATCGTTCAGCTCTTCTGGAGTTGGCTGGCGCTTAGTAACAACCTCAAAGCTATCTGCAGTTTCGTCTGCGTGGTCAAGGTCTTGTACTAAAAGACCTCCGTCAACAGTTCTCATCTCAAGCTCGCGGCTTCTATCGATTCCGCCCGTAGCCAATACGCGAAGATTTGTTCTCTTTGACAGGCGCTCAAGAGCCTCTTCTGTAAAGCTTGGTGCAATAAGAACCTCAACAAACTGCTTATTGATGTCTGCAAAGTGCTCAACAAACTCCAGAGGAACCTCTCTATTAACTGCAATAATTCCACCAAACGCAGAGACTGGATCGCAAGCAAATGCTCGATCGTATGCCTCAACAACATTTTCCGCCGTAGCAGATCCACAAGGATTCTGGTGCTTCAAAATGATGACTGATGGATCATCAAACTCACGAACAGCAGCCCAGGCTGCATCAGTATCAAGCAAATTGTTGTAAGACAAGGGCTTACCCTGAAGTTGCTGAGCGTTTGCCAGAGAGTGTGCAGGAGCTCCAGGCATTTTATAAAACGCCGCGGACTGCTGAGGATTTTCTCCGTAACGAAGATCTTGTTCTTTTGTTGCCTTTACCAGCAAAGTCTCTGGGAATTTACTTTGCTCTGCTTCAACAACACCAGAAAGGTATGCGGCAATAGCACCATCGTATGCAGCCGTTGTCTTAAATACCTTCAAAGCCAGCTGCTGGCGAGAAGCCCTTGTGGTTGCACCGTCATGGACACGCATCTCATCAAGAACACGACCATAATCTGCCGGATCAACAACAACCGTAACAAAATCATTATTCTTTGCAGCAGAGCGGAGCATTGAAGGTCCACCGATATCGATATGCTCAATTGCGTTTTCAAGAGTTACTGATGGATCAGCTACAGTCTTCTCAAACTCATAGAGATTAACGCAGACCAGGTCAATCATGCCAATACCATTATTCTCTGCGTCTGCAACATGACCGGGATTATCTCTACGGCACAAAAGACCACCATGAACACGAGGATGCAGCGTCTTAACGCGGCCGTCCATCATCTCTGGAAATCCGGTATAAGACTCAATAGGAACTACAGGCACACCAGCCTCTTCGAGGATTTTTGCGGTTCCGCCTGTTGAAATTACCTCAACGCCAAACTCTTTAGTAAGCGTTTGTGCAAATTCAACAATACCTGTTTTGTCTGTTACCGAAATTAGCGCACGTTTGATAGGGGCTTCAGCCATTGCCGCTCCTTTGTGTTCGACACTTGCTATCAGAAACACTTACAGCCTATCAGCTGCGAAACACTACGTACTAGATGTAAACAAACTTGAAACTATTCTATAATCTTCCGCTGTAAAACACCTGAAAGGAACTATTTCATATGTCTGCCGATACTCCAATCATAGTCCCCTTCGAAGATACTGACTTACCAGAACTTATATCAATCGTTGAACGTGTCTGGTACTTGGATGGCGATGAATCAAAAGATGAAAGTCGCTCACTTGCAACTATTGATATCGCCTATTTTCTTGGCGTTTCTACTCATCGCTTTGTAGCAAAGCAAGATGGTCAAATACTTGGTCTTATTTTCTGCTCAAACGGAGAAACTCCAGCAGATTTTGAAAAATGGCAGAAGTTAGAAAACGAAACAACAGCAAAAGCTAAGAAACTATTGAGTGAAGCTCGCTTTAAGGACTACGAGATCTTTGGTGATGTCGAATCTCATCTTGTTCATGATTATTGGAACACAAACACTAACGATGCCAAATGGGAAATTACTCTGTTCTGCGTTAACCCCGCTATAAAGAGCCAAGGTATTGGGGGCATGCTCTTCTCCTACGTTCTGGACTTTATGAAAGAGCAAGGAGCTAAGCATTACTTCCTTGCAACTGATGACGATTGCGACTTTGGTTTCTATCAGCACAAAGGCCTCACCTGTAAAGATAAGGCAGCTATTAAGTCATCAACAAAAGACTATGGATTTGCCTATATCTATGCGGGAGATCTCTAAGAATGAGTTCTTACATTGGAAGATTTGCGCCAACTCCTTCTGGAAGGATGCACCTAGGCAACGTTTTCTCAGCGCTTATGGCTTGGGCCAGCGTTCGCTCCCAAAATGGCAGCTTCATTCTTCGCGTTGAAGACTTAGATATTCGTGCTCATAATCCTCAATACACCTCTCTTCTCCTAGATGATTTACAGTGGCTGGGACTAACTTGGGACAGAGGGCCGTTTTTCCAAAGCAAGCGTACTAAGCTCTATCAGGACGCTCTATTGAAATTGAAACAGCAGGAACTTTTATATCCTTGCTTTTGTTCCCGAGCAGACTTACACGCTGCACAAGCCCCTCATGCCAGCGATGGTGCATATGTCTATGCGGGAACCTGCCGCGACCTAAGCAAATCCGAGCGTGAAGAGCTTTCCAAACATAAAATTCCAGCAACTCGCATACGGGTTCCTCATAAGACCTACGCGTTTGAAGACAAAGTCTATGGTCAAATATCTCAAAATCTTTCTAAATTATGTGGAGACTTTATTGTCCAGCGTGCAGACGAAGTCTTTGCATATCAGCTTGCTGTAGTAGTTGACGATGCTGATATGGGCGTAACTGAAGTAGTTAGAGGATCAGACCTTCTCTCGTCTACTCCCAGACAGCTTTATTTGCAAGACGTGCTTGGTTTTTCTCATCCCATCTATGCTCACCTCCCGCTACTTGTTGCGCCAGATGGCAGGAGACTTTCTAAACGCAATCACGATCTAGACCTTGGTGTTCTGAGAGACCAAGGAAAAACACCAGAAGAGATTCTTGGCTTTCTGGCTTATTGCATAGGTCTTGCAGAAAAAGAAGAGCCTCTTTCTGCAGCACAAGTTGCCAATCGCTTTTCATGGGATGTACTTCGCGCTCACCGAAAAAACGTGGTTGTTGAGCATTTTTCACATGTTTTGTAAAATGTCTTATTGTGAGTGACGCCAGTTCGGGGTATTATTCTCAAGCACCCATTTTGGAGAGCTGACCGAGAGGCCGAAGGTGCTCGCCTGCTAAGCGAGTATGGGCCCCAAGCCCATCTGGGGTTCGAATCCCCAGCTCTCCGCCAGAATTTTCTGCTCGTTGCATCTCTGCAACGAGCTTTTTTCTTACCAAGAAGAACTTTTTCTAAGATTAGTCTTGCATTTTCAACTGGAAAATGGCATTCTATCTACTTGCACGCGGCGTTACCTCAGCTGGATAGAGGACCTGACTACGAATCAGGGCGTCATAGGTTCGAATCCTATACGCCGCACCACTTGAACTTAGGAGCTCCTTCGGGAGCTCTTTTTTATTATCTACCTGGTCTTAAAGCTACTTCACCGGAAGAGTTTGCATACAAATACTGATAAGAAATACCGGCTTCATCAAGCTCATCCATTACCTCAGCCATGCATGTTTCCGCCATGATGACCTCCAGATACTCTTGTGGACTTAAATCTTTTAAACCCACTCTACCTTGGTCTGAAATCCACTTTCTTAAAGTTGCAAGTTGCTCTGATGCAATATGGATCTCTGAATAAAACTCCTTGTGGCCGAATCCAATTTTTGCCGCACTGCCTTGCACAAACTGCCTTAATACAATTTCTTTCTGTACCTCTACCAGACCTTTCATAGCCACCTCTTTCTTCCTTTACTGATCTCAGTATAGCAAATTTATAGAACATATGTTCTATAAATCAGTAAAAGAAATGGTCTTCACAATTCACTAGAAGACCATTTCAGAGATTGAATCAATTTTGATTAAAAAGAGAAACTATTCTGGTCGAATAACCTCGATGCCACCCATGTAAGGACGGAGCGCCTCGGGAACGGTAACGGAGCCATCTGCGTTCTGATAATTCTCCATAATTGCAGCCATGGTACGGCCAACTGCCAGACCGGAGCCGTTAAGCGTGTGAACTAGACGGGTGCCCTTGAACTCTGCTGGATCCTTATAGCGGATATTTGCACGACGAGCCTGGAAATCCCAGCAGTTAGAGCAAGAAGAAATCTCCTTGTATGCGTTATAGCTTGGGAGCCAAACTTCAATGTCATAGCACTTGCATGCAGAGAAGCCAATGTCACCAGTGCAGAGAGTAACCACGTGATAAGGAAGACCCAGAAGCTGAAGGATCTTCTCGGCTTCCTGAACCATGGACTCAAGCTGGTTCATGGAGTCTTCTGGCTTTGCAAACTTGACCATCTCTACCTTGTCAAACTGGTGAACGCGGATGATGCCACGGGTATCTCGACCAGCTGAACCTGCCTCCTCGCGGAAACATGGAGTAAATGCGGTATAGAGCAGAGGGAGCTGAGATGCGTCCAGAATCTCATCACGATGGATGTTTGTAAGCTGGACCTCAGCAGTTGGAATGAGGTAGAGGTCAGGCTGTACGTGATAGAGGTCCTCTTCAAACTTAGGAAGCTGACCAGTGCCAAACAGAGAATCCTGATTTGTGATAACTGGTGGCCACCACTCTTTGAAGCCTGCCTGGTTATGTGTATCAATCATGAAGTTGATAAGCGCACGCTCCATGCGAGCGCCCATGCCACCAAGAAGATAGAAGCGAGTTCCTGCAAGCTTTACGCCACGGTCAAAATCAATCATGCCCAGCTCGGGTCCAAGATCCCAGTGCGCCTTTGGCTCAAAATCAAACTGAGTTGGCTCTCCCCACTTGCGAACCTCAGGGTTATCGGAGTCATCCTTGCCATAAGGAACGGATGCGTCAGGAATGTTTGGAATAGCTGCAACAAGGGCGGTGAGCTCTTCCTCAACCTCTCCGCGGAGCTGATCAAGCTCTGCGATGCGGTCTTTGTTAGCTGCTACCTGCTCTTTAGCTGCCTCAGCCTCTTCCTTCTTGCCCTCACGCATAAGAAGGCCAATCTGCTTAGAAACAGCATTACGCTCTGCCTGAAGAGACTCAACCTCGGCAATTACGCTTCTGCGCTCCTCGTCAAGCTCAAAGAATTTCTCGCGATCCCAGTGAGCGTTTTGCCTGGACTCGCAAGACTTATCTACGAGGTCAGGATTCTCGCGCACAAATTTGATATCAAGCATGCAGCTTCTCCTTGAATCAACACTTTTTAGCAGTGCATTTTTTCTTATAGCTTACCAAGTATATACTTGTATTCAGATTCTTAACCCTTCACATGTTCTGGAGCTAGATTATGGACGTAATTAACTCATTTGTCGGCTGGCTTTTTGGCGATAAGACCGGTGTGTTGTTCCTCGTACTTGGTGGAATTTTGCTCTTTTTGGTTATTTCTTTTGTGTTAGAGCGCAAAACCAAAAAGATGTATTTCAACCACAAGAAGACTGAAGACGACTGGGACCTCTTTGGAGAAGACGAAGAAGGCTGGTCTGACTTTGATGCAGACAACAAATAGGCAACAAAAAAGCCCCGTAAAGGGGCTTTTTAAATGCAAATGGTGCGGGCGAAGGGACTTGAACCCCCATGAACTTGCGTTCATACGGACCTGAACCGTACGCGTCTGCCAATTCCGCCACACCCGCGTGCTAGGGAATAATACTACAACATTTTGTTTTCTTCTAATGGAAAAACAATAGATATATAAGAAATTTCTTTTCAGCGGTAGAATATAAGTAGTCACGGCCGACAAACACACTTTAAACACAGGAGGTTGCCGTGAGTGACTCGCGGTCGCAGACCACGCAGACTACATATCTACATTCATCTTCTGCTCAGCAGGCATCACCTGCGGCTGAGCCAGAGATTTTGCTGGACCGATATCGCGTCCTTGCCCGTAGAGGCAACGGAGGCTTTGGCACCGTTTGCACCTGCTGGGATACTCGTTTGCAAAGACGCGTAGCCATTAAACGCATGCCGCTGTTAGGCGCCTCTGAAACACCCGGAGTGCTTGCTTCTACCGTTGACGAGGCTCTCTCTGAGGCAAGAACTGCCTGTTTGTTGGCTCATCCCAACATTGTGACCGTTCATGACTTTGAGATTGAAGGCGATTACGCCTATCTGGTCATGGAGTTTGTTGATGGTCTTAACTTATCGGAGCTCTTGGCTCGCGTTGAAGGTGGCTACCTTACCTACGCCGAGGCTTCCCATATGGTGTCTTCGCTTGCGAAGGCACTGCAATATGCCCACGATAATGGCGTACTTCATCTGGATATCAAGCCAACAAACATCATGATTGACCGCCAGGGTACCGTAAAACTTGCCGATTTTGGTATGGCAACACTTGCCTCGGCTGCTGGTTACGGCGGTGCCCGTGGCGGTACCGTAGGCTATATGCCTCCTGAACAGGTTGAAGGCATGCTTGTTGACGAGCGCGCTGATATTTTCTCGCTTGCTGTTGTTCTGCGGCAGGCGCTAACGGGCGTCAATGTATTTGCGGGCAGAACGGCTAAAGAATCCCTTGATCACATCTATAAAGGCCCAAAAATTCCTCTGCTCAAAGAAGATCCCGAGGTTCCGTTTGCTGTAGATACCGCTCTAACGCAGGCACTTTCTCCCGAACCATCCATGCGACAAGGCAGTGTGTCTGAATTTGCGCAAGAAATTGTTGCTCCTCTTGGCAACGAAAAGCAGGGCGAGAAAAGCCTCAGATCCCTGGTAGAACAGTCGGAAGAAGAGGAGACCGAGACCTGGGACGTCAAGCACCTCCCGCTTTCAATTCGCTTCCCCTGGCTGCCCTCGGCTGCTGTGCGCGGCGTATCAGCCCTGGTCACCGCAGCCCTTCTCGCGCAGTTGTTTATCCTTATTGCTCCGGAATCACTTACGTTCATTGTGGCAGGCACTCTTTTGGGCGCAGCAGCCACAGCTCTTTGGACACCTTTGGGATCTGCACTTGTCATTGCATGTGCGGTATATGCTCTGGCAAGTATTAGTCCTACCAGCACTTCATTTCCTTTTGCAACGCTTGTAACTTTAGTAAGCGTTATCTGGTGGGCATTTGCGGGAAGAGTTTCAAAATTCAGTAGCATCAACTGCCTTACGGGAGCGCTATTGCCTGCTCCTGTTTTTGCGCCTGCTCTTGCCTCGGCAACAATGAGACCTTTAGCTGCAGTTTTAACAGGGTCATTTAGCTATCTTTTTGCAATTCTTATGGTCAGGGGCCTATCGCTGGGTTTTGCCGCAACTCCTCTTGCCTATGACTACACCTCGCTTGCTTCGGGACTTCCCTTCTGGGTTCGTTTTGGATCCTGTGCGCTTTCTGCCTTTTTAGGTTCACTTTTGAGCCAAAAAAGGCGTCGTGGCTGGATGATTTTTGGACAAATTGTCTGCGCTGCAGTACTTACAGGGGGCTTTATATGGGCAGCTTGGATGGAGAATCCTAATTTTTGGTTAGTTGAAAGTATAGTTTCAGTACTAATTACGGTATTCTTATGTGTACTTGTATGCATTGCAATTGTCCTGATAGGTCCACTTCATGCGGATCAGGAAGGCGAGGAATTAGATGAGCTTTCTTAGTGACTTTGAAAACCGTATTGGTTCGGTCTTTGGTGCCGCACCACAGGGATACGCAGAGCCCTTCTCTTTCAAGAAGCTTGCTAAACGCGCAGCTAAAGAGATGGAACGTGAAACGTATGAGATTGATGGTATAGATACGGCACCAGCTCTGTATACCGTTTTAGTTGCACCTCAAGACGATTCACTGATGCGCCCTCTTTATGCTGATCTAACGGCAGAGATTTCAGACTTTGTAGCCACACAGGCTCAGCAAAAAGAGTATGTCTTTGTTGGTCAGCCTCTTGTCCGCTTCATGGTTGATCCAACCTTGAAGCCAGGCAGATTTGCGGTTTTTGCAGAAAACGTTGACGGTAACACTCTTGACCAGCTACGCAATGAAGAACGTGCTTTCCTGGGTGGCAACTCAAGCGTTGGTGGAGCTGCAGCGCAAATGCCACAGCAGCACAATCCACACGCAGTCGCTCAGTCACAGCCAGAACCAGATTCTCTTTCTGTGGTTCGTCCTGTTTCCGCAGAAAATGCAACGCCAGAGGTACTCGGTGATCTTGCTGGCACCGACGCGGGCCTTGCTGTTATGCCACCAGATTTTGTTGAGGCGCAGGGCGCTATTCCTGTTGTTTCCGCAGCAGAATCAACACCTATGCCCGTTCTTCCTGCTTCCAATGG
The DNA here is from genome assembly GCF_963530955.1 of Lancefieldella parvula. GTDB lineage: Bacteria > Actinomycetota > Coriobacteriia > Coriobacteriales > Atopobiaceae > Lancefieldella > Lancefieldella parvula_A. The sequence continues at coordinate 14,735 of NZ_CAUSFQ010000002.1, forward strand.
GCTTCCTGATTTGCCTATGAACGGCGCTATTCCAACTGCGGCCCCCGTTCCCATGACTCAGCGTCGTGTGACACCTTCGCTTGATGCGCAGCTCAATGGCATGGGCGGACGTTCTTCTCGCGCTCTACAGGGAACTCCTCGTGCAAACATGGACGCTACCTGCATCTTAATTGACCGCCAGAGTGGTCGCTCATATCGCGTCGAAGCTCCTCGCGCCATTATTGGTCGCGAGCGCTCTCAGGCTGATGTTGTTTTGCGCGATCCTAACGTTTCAAGACGTCACGCCGAGATGACCTACGACGGTCATGATTGGCACATTGCTGATTTGCACTCCACTAACGGAACGCTTGTCAACGATATCGACGTAGATGAGGTTATTTTGCGAGACGGAGACCTCATTACTATTGGTCTTATGGACCTTCAGTTCCGGGAGAACTAATGATTGATTTGATTCTTTTTGCAGGACGTGTTCTGCTTGTTGTCCTGTTGTACATCTTCCTGTTCTCGGTCATGCGCACGGGCATTGGTCTTGTCCGCGGTCAGCGCAAAGACGGAGCTATTTGGTCCGTTGATGTCGAGAAGGGCGTCAAGTCCTTACGTGGTCTTCACGTAGACATCTTGGGTCCTGTTGTTATTGGACGCTCCCCTTCGTCTGACATTGTGATTGACGAACCTTACGTTTCTGCTTCACACGCCCGCTTTACTATCCAGGGCCCTGCTCTGGTACTTGAAGACCTTGGATCCACAAACGGAACCATGGTTAATGGTCACATCATCGAGCAGCCTGTTACCCTTCGCGACACAGACGAAGTCCAGGTCGGCGATGTGATTATGCGTGTTGGACGTCGATAAGAGGCTCATGGTTTCTTCTGATACAACACATATTTCTGATACACCTACACAAGAGCCCGTGAGTGCTCCTGGTCGTTGCGAGCTGCCACTTGATGGTCGCTGTGACGCAGAGGCAGCTTCTGGCTCTAACACCTTTATTTCTTGGGGCGCCCGCTCTGACGTGGGATTAGTTCGCGAGCATAACGAGGACTCGTTCCTTTTGCGCACTCCCCTTTTTGCCATCTGCGATGGTATGGGAGGTCACGCCGCCGGTGAGGTGGCAAGCTCCATTGCTGTTAAGGTTATTGCCGAACAGGCGCCAAGTACCGCAGACGATGTCCGTCTTGGCGCTGCAATTGAGGCTGCTAACCAGGAAGTTATTGATGCCCCTGCAAAGGGTATTGGCAAACCTGGCATGGGCTCCACTGCCTCTGCTGTCCTCATTGAGGGCAATCAGATGGCCGTTGCTCATGTTGGAGACTCTCGCATTTACCTGCTCCATCATGGCACGCTGGTCCGCATTACTCATGACCACAGCTATGTTGAGGAGCTCATTGATTCTGGTCAGATTACCGCTGATGAGGCTCGCACACACCCTTCTCGCTCGGTAGTTACGCGAGCTCTTGGCTCTGATCCAGACATGTATGCAGATCATTTCTCGCTTGAAGTATCTGATGGTGACCGCATCATCTTGTGCTCCGATGGTCTCTCTGGCATGGTGCCCGACGATGAGATTGAGTCCATTGCTGTCTCTAACGTCACGCCACAAAAGGCTGCCGATAACCTTGTTTCCGCAGCTCTTACCTATGGCGGCTCAGACAACATTACCGTTATTGTCATCGATGTCTTGGACGACGGCATAGCCGATCAAACCAGAAAACACCTTACTCGTGGCGTCATTGCCACGTTTGTCTCGTTCCTTGCGCTCTTTGCAGCCACTGTTGCGGTGTTCTTCCTGTTTGTAAGCAGCGAGTGGTACTTAGGAATTAACGGAACTACCGTTGGCGTTTATCGAGGTATTCCTACAACAATTGCCGGCATAAACATGTCTTCGCTTGTTGAAACTACGTCGATTGAAATAAAAGATTTGCCTGACGCAGTTCAAGACTCTCTTGCAGACGGAATTCGCGTTAAGAACGAGGATGAAGCACATAGCACCGTCGAGAATTACCGCAAACAAATTGACGACGCCAACACTAAAGCGGTCAAAAAGAAAGAAGACGTTCAGTCTGGCGGAACACCCACAACAGAAACAACAACGTCAACAACAAGTTCGGGAGGTGAGTAGGAATGGAAAAAGCAGGTGGACTAAGGCGTAATACAGAGCTCTTCTTACTATTTGTAGGAGCAATCCCTGTATTTCTGCTGTACGCCATGTACATGATTACTGCTCGCTCAACGCTCAGCCTTGAGACAATGGCCGTTCCTATTGGTCTCTTTGCAGCATTTACCGTGGCTCACATTGCTATTAGGTTCCTTGCTCCCGCAGCAGACCCCGCCATTCTCCCCATTGTGTTTGTGCTCTCGGGAATTGGCATCACCATGGTCACCAGACTTGCACCAAATCTTGCAGTCAACCAGACCATTTGGCTCTTTATCTCTGTTGTTGTGATGATTGTGGTACTGGCGGTCATTAGAAATCTTGACGCGTTAGCACGCTACAAATACTCCATTGGTATTCTCGGCGTCATACTGCTTCTTCTGCCAATTGTTATTGGCCAGGACCGCTACGGCGCAAAACTCTGGATTTCTTTTGGCGCATTCACCTTCCAGCCTGGTGAGCTTGCAAAGATTGCCATTACGCTCTTCCTGGCATTTTATCTTGCACTGAATCGAGAAGCTCTATCGGTCTCCATGCGTTCTTTTGGACCTTTCCGCATTCCTCGCTTTAAAATGCTGCTTCCTCTGTTTGTCATGTGGGGCATCAGCCTGATTGTTGTTATTTTTGAACGCGACCTTGGTAGCGCTCTGCTCTTCTTCGTGTTCTTTGTCATCATGCTCTATGTAGCAACAGGTCGCGCAAGCTACGTTTTTGTCAGTATTGCGCTCTTGGCCATTGGCGGCGTGGTGCTTTATCACTTCTTTGGTCACGTTCAGACTCGTGTCAACATTTGGCTGGACCCCTTCAAAGACCCCGCTGGAGACGGCTACCAAATTGTCCAGTCCCTCTATTCCATCGCAGATGGAGGTCTTGCTGGCACCGGAATTGATAAGGGAATGCCTACGCTTATCCCTATTGTTGAGTCTGACTTTATTTTCTCGGCCATTGCTGAGGAGCTGGGACTCTTTGGCGGAGCAGCAATTATTACCCTGTTCCTGCTGCTTACCGTGCGCGGCCTCGCAACAGCTGCTCGCGCAAAGTCCGATTCATCTGCTTTTGCGGCTGCCGGTCTTACCAGTGTTTTGGCGTTCCAGACCTTCCTCATTGTTGCAGGCGTTACTAAGCTCATGCCTCTTACTGGCGTTACCCTGCCCTTTATGAGTCAGGGCGGCAGCTCTCTTCTTTCCAGCTTTATCATTGTTGCCCTGCTGCTCAGAGCAGGTGACGAGGGAACTGGTCGCGAAACAGAGCTTGAGCCAAGCAAGAAAACGCTTGACTCCCAGAGGCTCGAAATTTCTTCTGGTGGAGCTCACGCCTCTTCCGTTTTGCATGGCAGCCACATCCGTGGAGGCTTTGGACTGCAGTCTGAGGAATCCGGTGTTCTGGGACGTGTTGCCCTTGGAAAACGTCTGACCAATTTGGTTACCGTATTTACCCTCTTCTTCACCGTTCTTCTCGGCAACTTGACCTTCTTGATGGTCATTGACGCACCTAGAATTCAGGCACTTCCTACCAACAACCACACTATTGCTAAGAGCGCATATGTTCAGCGCGGCGCCATCATGACTTCTGACGGCGTCACTCTGGCAGAGAGCGTCAAGCAAGACGACGGCACCTACGTGCGCAACTATCCGCACGACGGCATGGCTTCTCACACCGTTGGCTACATCTCTACCCAGTACGGAACTGCGGGTATCGAGTCCACCATGAACGAGACGCTCACCGGACACGCAGATCATTCCGACTGGAGAAGCGCTCTGTACTCGATGGCAGGCGTTAATACCGCTGGTTCAAGCGTTGTTTTGACCATCAATTCCCAGATGCAGGCTGTAGCAGAAGCTGCACTCCAGGGATATTCCGGCTCCATTGTTGTCATGGATCCAGCTACCGGAGCTGTACTTGCAAAGGCTTCTAGTCCTTCATACACCCACGCTGATCTGGGCACCATTATCGAGTCCGGTACCGGCAGTCAGCTGGTCGACAGAACTACCCAGGCGCTCTACTCCCCTGGCTCATCGTTCAAGACCATTACACTTTCTGCTGGAATTGACACACATACCACCACGCTGGACACCACATATTCCGCTCCAGGAACTATGGAGCTTGGCGGCGGCACCATCCACAACTACGCCAACGAGGATATGGGCACTATTCCTCTGCGTGAGGCATTTGCTCGCTCTTCTAACACGGCGTTGGCGCAGCTTGGCGTAGCACTTGGCGCAGACAACCTGGTCAGCTATGCACGCGCCTTTGGTTATGGCACCGCACTTGGTCAGGACTTCTCCACTACACCATCGTTGATGCCAAATCCTGCCGAGATGACCACCTGGGAGCTTGGCTGGGCATCCTGCGGTCTTCCTGTTGGAGAGCATGCAAGCCCTGCAGGTCCTCAGACCACCGTCATGCAAAACGCTGTTGTCGCGGCTGCAATTGCTAACGGCGGCGTGGTCATGAACCCTTACATTGTTGATCGCGTTCTCTCGCCAGAGGGAGCTGTTGTTTCTACAACGTCACCAAAATCGCTTGGACAGGCAGTGTCTACGGATACCGCTGCGCAGGTCCGAGAGGCAATGTTGGGCGTTGTTGAATCCGGCACTGGTATGGGAGCTCGCGTTCCGGGTGTCAAGATTGCAGGTAAAACAGGTACGGCAGACGTCGAGAACGGTAACTTTAACTCGTTCTTCATCGGTTTTGCGCCTTACGACCACCCAACCCTTGTTGTTTCTGTTGTCATCGAAGGCAACGGCGAGAACGTTTTAGGTTACGGTGCTCAAGTTGGCGGACGTGTTCTTGCGCAGTGCCTGAACATCCAGGCTTTGGGAGCTGCTTCGTAGCGCCTAAAACACCGCACGGTCTTCTCCCCAAGTAGTTGGGTGTGTTCTAAGATAGTAAGTGACGTGGCGAGAAAATCGCACGCTTGATAGGAGTTGAGTTATGCCAGGTAGAATGCTCAGTGGGCGTTACCAGGTTCAAGACAAAATTGGTACCGGTGGAATGGCCACCGTTTACCGCGGACAGGACCAGGTTCTTGGTCGTACTGTTGCCATCAAGATGATGCTGCCGCAGTACGCAAACGATCCTTCCTTTGCTGCCCGCTTCAAGCAGGAGGCACAAGCCGCAGCGGCGCTCTCCAGTCCTTATATTGTCTCGATATACGACTGGGGTAAGGACGGCGAGTCCTACTACATTGTCATGGAGTATCTGCGCGGTACAGACCTTAAGAGTGGCATCCGCAAACATGGAGCCCTTGATTCCCGTAAGGTCGCTCAGATTGGCTCTCAGATTGCTCAGGCGCTCTCTGTAGCACATCGTCACGACATCATTCACCGTGACATCAAGCCACAGAACATCATGGTCCAGCCAGATGGCAACATCAAGGTCATGGACTTTGGCATTGCTCGTGCAAAGAACAGCAGTCTAACTACCGATAACTCTGTTCTTGGCACCGCCCATTACGTTTCTCCAGAGCAGAGTACGGGCAAGCCTTTGGGACCAACCACCGATATCTATTCCCTAGGCATTGTCATGTACGAGGCTGCAACTGGCCGCGTTCCCTTTGTTGGTGACGACGCTATCAGCGTTGCTATGAAGCAGGTCAACGAGGCTCCTCAGCCACCATCGCTGATCAACCCCAACGTTGACCCCGCACTCGAGGCAATCATTCTTCGCTGTATGGAGAAAAACCCAGCTGACCGCTATCAGAGTGCTGACGAGCTTGCTCGTGCGCTGCGCGATTTTATTGCTGGCCGCGCTACTATTCCAAGCAACACCACCGTGAGCCCCCGCATTGTGACACCACCTCAGCCAACTTCCAGGTTGGATCGTCGCGGCATTGACGGCTCCAACACCTACATCACGCGCGGTGGCGACACTGGTCGCTTGAACCGCGTCCATTCTCGCGAAGAGGCTGATGAGCTTGACAGGCGCGAGAATAAACGTCACAAGCGCAACGTTATTCTCGGCGTTCTGGGCGCTTTGGTTGTCCTGGCTCTTGCCGGCTTTGCTATTGCACAGATGCTCGGCAACTCCGCCCAGCAGTATCTGGTTCCACAGTTTGTTGGTCAGACAAAAGACCAGGCTACTCAGGCATTAAATGCTTCTGATAGCCACTTTAAGCTGGGAACTGTTACAGAAAGCTACAGTGATTCTGCTCCTGAAGGCCAGGTCATTGATCAGACACCAAGCGCTAACAAACAGGCTCCTGAAGGAACCGCGGTTAACCTTGTCATTTCTAAGGGCGCTAAACCTGCTGCTGCAGTTAAGGTGCCTGATCTTACCAACAAGAGTCCATCAGAGGCTGAGTCTGCTCTTGCTGCCGTTGGCCTCAAAGCAAGAAATGGTGACTCGGTTGAGTCGGACGACGTAACCGTTGGTTATGTTGCAACACAGGAACCAGCCGCAGGTAGCGATGCTAAAGCTGGCGACACCATCACCTATCACCTGTCTACTGGCAAGGGTAAGGCAGATGTTCCAGATGTCACCGAGATGACTGCCGAGCGTGCGTCCGATGTTTTGAAAGATGCAGGCTTCAAGGTAGATACTCAGAAACAGCCTTCGTCGAGCGTTCCTGAGGGCCGTGTCATCTCCCAGTCTCCAGCTAACGGCAAGGCAGATAAGGGTTCCACGGTAACCATCGTTGTTTCTTCCGGTGCTCAGAGCGGATCTGTTCCAAACGTTGTTGGCAAGGACTTTGAAACCGCTCAGTCCACGCTGGAAAACGCGGGCTTCCAGGTCAACACGGTTTGGGTCTACGATGACAACGTTACAACCGGAAACGTAGTTGGCCAAACACCTTCAAGTGCTGCAGCTGGCGCTACTATCACCATCCGCGTCTCTAGCGGACCTCGTCCATCAGCGTAATCACTGCGGCGTGCAATGTGCTCAACCAGTACGTTCAAGCCCTGCAACCGTGTTTGGTTGCAGGGCTTTTTGCTGCCACAGAAATCGTTCGACAGCGGCACGTGTCATCGCCGGAACCGGTGACGCAAGCACTTCAGCGCTTTTCGGGTCATAGACAACTGATGTAACTGACACGACCTGTTTTTGCTGATAGCCGAACACACCTAAGTCGGATAATCTGTCAAAAAGACGTATACATGACGCCGAAAATAGCTAAGGCGTGCAGATTATCGTCATTAGGTGTGTAATATGCCCGCAATTAAGCAGATTATCCGACATAGGTGTGTTGCTTAGAAGTGAAATTTACCTATAGTTAGATTTTTTATATTTCTCTATTCATTTTCCAGCATATTAGATGAAGTTTATGCATAAAGATGTATATCAGTCAGGGAGACCACTCGGTCGTCAGACATTGAGCCCCAATCGTCCGATTATCTTGACTAGAAACATGACAGTTCTTCAGCGAGGTGCGGCTAAGCTGCACCATTTTGTACGCCAAGCCTAAAAGACGACGCTGACACGCCGCAACAGAGAAAAACCGGCAGCACGAAGCTGCCGGTTTAAAATCAATGGTGCCCCCGGGCCGATTCGAACGGCCGACACCCGCTTTAGGAGAGCGGTGCTCTATCCCCTGAGCTACGAAGGCATGTGGGATATTCTACTCACGTAGGCTCGCGTACGCAAATATCGCCAACGCTTGCGGCGCCGGCAGCAGCGCGAGAGCTGCTACTTGCGACGAGCCTTGCGCTCGGCTCTCTTTCTGTCGTACTCAGCCTGACGCTCGAGGTAAAAATCGTTGAGCTTCTTGTCGGTCATGCCAGCAACCTTAGCCTCGATCTTCTTGCGAAGAGGACGCATCTTAAAGAAGCTGTAGACAACCGAGCCAAAGATGCAGAAGTAAGCAAAGACCAGCATGATGGCAGAAATCATACCAACGCCGGTGTTCAGGTCCCTGGACTCTGGAACCATATACGAAAGCACCAGTGTAATGATGGTTGCAACAAAGCCAAGACCCAGGAAGACCCACCAAACGCGCTCGGCACGATGATAGTCTGGATCCGCGCGCAGCATAGCCTCAAATCCACGGCTGCGAATATCCTCGCGCTCGCGCTGGCGAGCACGTGCAGCACGCTTCTCCTCTTTGCTCTTTGGAGCACTGGAGCCAGAGCCAGAGCCACTCACACGTACAGATGCAGCTGCCTCTCGTACTGGTTTAGCAGTAGCAGCAGATTTGCGACCAAAAGCGGAATACGTAGGACGCTCAGTCTCCTCAGAGGTTTCTTTCTTTGAAAGGCTTGCGGTAGCCTCACGCGCTTCTTTGGTTGCGCCTGTAATGGTGTCACGCAGTGACATTGGTCTCCTTCAGTGGTACAAACTCAGTTCCCGTAATAATCTGGAATGCCGTACGATAACGCTCGGATGTGCCCTCAATAACCTCTTCTGGAAGATGAGGTGGCTCTCCTTGCATGTCCCAGTGGGCTTTCAGCCAATCGCGTACATACTGTTTGTCGTAGCTTGGCTGAACGTGTCCCTCAGAATAACCCTCAGCAGGCCAAAAACGACTTGAATCGGGTGTAAGGCACTCATCAATAAGTGTAAGTTTTCCGTCGATAAAACCAAACTCAAATTTAGTATCTGCAATAATAATTCCACGAGTTGCAGCATATTCTGCAGCAGCCTTATAAATTGCAAGCGAGGCTTCCTTCAGCTGAGTGGCAACATCCTCACCAACAATCTCGCAGCAGCGCTCAAACGAGATATTCTCGTCATGATCGCCAAGCTCAGCCTTAGTGGAAGGGGTGAAGATTGGCTCAGGAAGCTTAGATGCCTCAGTCAGGCCATCTGGCAGCTTAATGCCGCAGACGGTACCGTCCTGGTCATAAGTCTTTTTGCCAGAACCAGTAAGGTAACCACGGACAATGCACTCGATTGGCACAGTCTGTGCTTTCTTTACCAGCATTGCGCGACCAGCAAGATACTCAGTGTAATCTGCAAACTGTTCAGGAGTCTGATCTGGCAGAACAGAAATCATGTGGTTAGGCAGAAGGTCCTTGAAGCGATTAAACCAGAAAGCGCTGATACGTGTCAGAATTTCTCCCTTAAAAGGAATCTCGTCAGGAAGAATAAAGTCAAAAGCACTAATGCGATCGCTCGCAACCATCAAAAGTTTGTCGCCACAATCGTAGATATCGCGAACCTTACCGTGCGAATCGGGACGAAGCTCAGCTCCAGCCACAATGACCTCACTTCTGCGCAAAGCGCGTTGTATTGCAGGACTTTTGATTGTACGGCAAAATGTCCAAAAATCGACCTACAACAAAGTATCTGTTACAGAGATATTATTTTGGGCAAGCAGAGGAAGGTGCAGCGAGAAGGTCGTGCCCTTTCCAAGCTCGGATTCTACCGAGATAGTGCCGTTATGACGGTCCATAATCTCTTTTGTGATTGCCAAACCTACACCAAGACCACCTGAAGCGCGCTCGCGGCTTTCTTCTGCACGCCAGAATCGCGATAAGGTCTGTGGAATGTCCTCAGGAGCAATTCCCATACCATCATCAGTCACGGAGATAACCGCATCGGTATCATCAATTGATACGGTTATAACAACATGACCCCCGTCGTCGGTATAGCGAATGGCATTGCTCAGCAAATTGGTCAGGGCTTCTCGAATCATGTCCGAATCAATATCAACAAAACAATTACCCTCGGGTGTCTTATCCACAAAGGTCAACGTGCGGTTATTCTCCTTAAAGAGTGTTTCTTGTACAGCAACGAGACTCGCCACCATAGCCACAACATTGACGCTTTCTGGATTGAACTTTGTCTTTCCGTTCTCAAGTCTTGAGAGATGGAGCATAGCATCTACCAGGCGAGAAAGACGTCTGCTCTCAGATACAATGTTTTCCAAGCGCTCTTCATCTGCGGGCAAGATACCGTCTTGGATTGCTTCAACGGTGGCCATGATAGCCATAAGTGGAGTTCTGAGCTCATGTGCAACATCACTGGTCAGACGGCGTTCAAGCTTAATGTCTCTTTCGAGTGAAGACGCCATGTCGTCGAAGGTTTCTCCCAGACGCCCCAGTTCATTCTCGCCACGGATGCCTGAGCGAGCTGCAAGATTGCCGCTTCTGATCTGGACAGCCGTCTCGGTAATACGGCGTACGGGCTTGGTAAGTGAACGTGAGGCCAAAATACCAATTAACCCCGAAAGCGAAATTGCAATGGCTGCAGCAAGACTAATTGCCTGGTAGGAGCCATTACGGAACGCAATGTCTCGCTGGGTCAGGAACGGCTCAGAACCAAACGTCCAAATTCTAATGCTGCCCACAGGCTCACCTTGTAGGTTTTGGACAACTGCATAAACCACGGCGTCACCCGTCTGAGGGCCAGATAATGCACTATTTCCACCAGGTCGGCGAGCATTTGGCGCCGAGTCGTCATACAGAACCACGCCAGAAACATCTAAGACCTGGATACCAATATCGGAATTGGTTGCAGAGGCCTGACGTGCAATAGAGAGAACGTCGGCATTCCAGCCTTCTGCGCGCGCGTACGCCTGAGACATATTGAGCGCGGTAGTATCAACGGTGTTTTGTAGGTTCTCCCTGGTATAAGCGGTAAAACGACTTTCCCACACGATGCCCAAAACAGAGATGAGCACCAATACCGTCATGACAGCAGTCAGCGCAAAGAACGCCGCCATACGGGTGGTAAAGCTTTGAGTGCCCACGGGATCGGGCTTAATAGTTTTATAAGAACCCTCAGTTTCCGGAGGGTTCTTAAGAGAATTTGAGTGATGTTTCTTGAAGAGCGCCAAAGCTCTAAAGCTTAGGACTCGTGGCTAGCGTTGCCAGCCTCAAAGCGATAGCCAACACCGTGAACGGTGAACAGCCAGCGAGGATTACGAGGATCATCGCCGAGCTTTGCGCGCAAGTTCTTGACATGCGAATCAATAGTGCGCTCATAGCCCTCAAAATCATAACCCAGGACCTTCTCGACAAGCTCCATACGTGTGTACACGCGGCCAGGATAGCGAGCAAGGGTGGTGAGCAGCTTAAACTCTGAAGCGGTCAGGTCGACTTCCTCGTTGTTGATGAGAATCTTATGACCAGAAATATCAATAGTAAGGGTACCGTAATCAAGCACGTCAACAGCAGTATCTGGCTCAGAATACGTACGACGGAACAGCGCGCGAACGCGTGCCACCAGCTCACGTGGCGAGAAAGGCTTAACAAGATAGTCATCAGCACCAAGCTCAAGACCAATAATCCTGTCTTCTACCTCTCCTTTTGCGGTAAGCATAATGATAGGCACGTTAGAGGTATCTCTAATTGCACGGCAAACGCGCTCTCCAGAAAGCTTTGGCAGCATAAGATCGAGAATCACCAGGTCAAATGCGTGCTTTTCAAACTCTTCAACTGCACTTTGACCGTCGCCAACGCCCTTAACAACGTAATTTTCGCGCTCAAGATATGCTGAGACGGCGTCACGGATGACTTTCTCATCTTCGACAATCAGAATTTTCTTCTCGTCGGAAGCCATTGTCTCCCCTTTTCTTTTGCCCTGCATGTATGTGCGTATGGCACATTACGATTATTCATTAATTATTTGTATTCATTCTATCTCTATACCTACAAATAATCTACAAAGAAAAAACACGAACTGTCACGGAAGCCGGATATCCGCTGGTAGGATCCTTAACAGTTGAGTAGGTTACAAAAGAATCACAGTTGCCTTCTCGAGCAGGAAACTCTCCATAATCAACGCTTCTATCCATTGAATAGAGCCAGTTTGCCGTTTGATTTTGCGGATCAACAAGTACGTAAGAGGCGCGGCTTTTAACTATGTAAAGGCTACCTTTACCTGCCGATATTGCATAAGGTTCACGCTCAATGACGTAAGGGTTTTCGCCTGAAGCAGGCAGGATATATGTTCCCATCTTGCCCAACAGGCCGCCCGAGTCATAACTTGCTTCTACCGACACAATGAACTTATCGTCTACGCGACTTGCTGCAAAAGGCTTGACGGATTGAGGCATAACAAGCTGGTCAACCTTGGTTTTAAGGTTGTCTCCCAGCAGGTATGCTGTAACGCCATAGTAGGTGCCTTCGGAGGCGCGAACTCGAGGAGTGAGGGTAACTACGCCCTTTGAGATAGACGGTGCAGTGGCAAATCTACCTGGAGATTCAACGGCGTCCGTTCCCTCAGAATCCCCCACACGCCACACGTAGCAGTGCGAAGATTCACGGGTTTTCTCGCCAGAAGAAGCTGGTTGGACGAGCCAAACCACCTTATCGTCTCCGCAGGCAAATGGAGCCGGATCCCAGTTTTTATCGGCCTTGTAGAGGACCTTTGCATCTCCAGTAAGCTTACCGTCAGAAAATGGTGCGGCAAGAAGCTCCCAGTCAAAGGTTGTGGTGTCCACCTCAACCCATGCATACACAGAGTCAGAGCAGCGAACGTCGTAAATAACGGCGGTGGTATTGTTCATCTGAGCCGCAGGAACAACGTCAACAACCTGGCCAGACGTCAGCGAAAGAACAGAGCCCTTTACCATTGGCGTAGCAGACGCTCCGGCCGTGGTGACGGGAATCCAATTTCCATCGGCTGGATGCAACACGCTTCCCAAAGGAAGATTCCAGGTCTGGCTAGGTTGGGCAGAATACTCCGTCGAGCTATAGGAGTCCAGCACATTTGTGCCAGAAGACTCGTCAAGTACCAGCGGTTTTCCTGCATCTCCCGAGCCTTCTTGATGAGAGCAGCCAGCCGCGATGCTAATTGCGCCCGCAACTACGACACCAGCCGCTCCCGTCTTAAAGAAGTTTCGACGAGAAATGTTCCCAAACAGTGACACGATTTAGTCCAATTCAAGATGCTCAAGACGGTCAAACAAAACGTTTGAACGGGTAAGGAATGCGCGAGGATCAAAGATTTTCTCAAGCTCCTCATGGCTCAGCGTACAGGCTGGGTCTGCCTCAAGAAGCTCCTGGTAGGATGGTCCTTCCTTGCACTGCTGAATATCTGCCCAAACCTTCATAGCATTGGACTGGACAATCTTGTATGCCTCTTCACGAGTAATACCAGTGTTGACCAGGGCAAGAAGAACCTTTGACGAGAAGAGCATGCCACGGGTCTTATTGAGGTTGGCCATCATCTGCTCTGGATACAGGACCATGCCATCAAGCAGGAACTCAAGCTTTGACAGCATGTGGTCAAGAGCAATAAAGCTGTCTGCCTGGGCAACGCGCTCAGCGGAAGAGTGGCTGATATCACGCTCGTGCCAAAGAGCAACGTTATCAAAAGCAACCTGTGCATTGGCCTTAACTACGCGGGACAAACCACAGATCTTCTCGGCAGTAATGGGGTTGCGCTTGTGAGGCATAGCGGAAGAGCCCTTCTGGCCCTTGCGGAATGGCTCCTCAGCCTCGAGGGTATCGGTCTTCTGCAGCGCACGCATCTCAGTTGCAATACGCTCGCAGGTAGCGGCAACGGTTGCCAGAACACCAGCAAGGTAAGCGTGGTGGTCGCGAGAAATTACCTGGGTTGAAAGTGGATCGTGGACAAGACCGAGTTTCTCGCAAACGTACTCCTCAACAAAAGGATCAATGGAAGAGTAAGTTCCAACAGCACCAGAAATAGCACCATACGCGACGTTTTTACGAGCGTCCTTCAAGCGGTCAAGGTCGCGCTTAAACTCCCAGGCCCAGCTACCAAATTTCATGCCAAAGGTCATAGGCTCAGCATGAATGCCGTGAGTGCGGCCGACGCACAGAGTGTCACGCTCCTCAAAAGCACGACGCTTGCAGATAGCAGCGCAACGACGAACTGCAGCAATGAGCAAATCACATGCCTGGGTGAGCTGATAGCAAAGGGCGGTATCGCCTAGGTCTGTTGAGGTCATACCGTAGTGAACCCAGCGACTTGGCTTGAGCTCACCCTCTGGAACCTTGGCATCGATGTAGGAGCCCATATTGGTCAGGAAGGCAATGACGTCGTGGTTGGTAACGGCCTCAATCTCGTCTACCTCAGCGCGATTAAACGCAGCGTGCTCACGAATCCAAGCTGCCTCTTCGCGAGAAATGCCAATAACACCAAGCTCAGCCTGTGCTTCGCACGCAAGGACTTCAATCTCCTGCCAAACGGCGTACTTGTTCTCCAAAGAAAAGATGTGGCCCATTTCTTTGCCGGTGTAGCGATCTACCACGATGAGACTCCTTCTGCTCGTAAAAGAAAAGGTCGAGTACCACTATGGTACCCGACCTTTGAATTACCTGGTGGGCCGTTAGGGGTTCGAACCCTAGACCTTGGGATTAAAAGTCCCCTGCTCTACCAACTGAGCTAACGGCCCATTATCGGGCGTGGCAATTTTACCACGCAACTAGGATAGTGTAGCAGTTTACTCCCATGCCCATTGTCCATTTACGAAAATTGGTGTTTCTTTTCCATCGGCAGAAATTCCCCAAATGTTCAAATCGTCTGCACCAATCATAAAATCAACGTGTGTAGTGCTCTGATTAACACCGTGGGCCAAGAGCTCATCTGGGCTCATCTCAAGGCCGCCCTTCAGGCACTCTGGGAAGCCCATTCCAAGTGCTAAATGGCAGCTAGCATTCTCGTCATACAGGGTATCGTAGAACAGAATGCCGCTCTGGCGAATAGGCGTGTTCTTAGAGATTAAAGCGCATTCTCCCAGGTACTTACCGCCCTTTTGAGAAACAATAGAAGTCAGAACGTCTTTGCCCTGCTCAGCGCCGTAGTCAACAACCTCGCCGTCTTTGAAGGTAAACCAGAAATTTTTAACAATCTGGCCGGCATGAATCAGAGGCAACGCAGAGTGAACAGTGCCGTTTACCTTGCGATAGTTTGGCGTGGTAAAGACTTCCTCAGTAGGAATGTTAGGGAAGAACAACGTTCCATCCTGAGTCTTTCCAGCGCCGCCCTCCCAAAGATGCCCTGGGTTCATACCAATAGTCAGATCAGTTCCATTTGAAGATTCATAGCGAAGCTCTTCAAACTGGTGAGAATTCATGAAGCGCTTGGTCTTCTCAAATGTTGCATTGTGGGTCTCCCAAGCACTCTGAGGGTCTTCTCCGCTTGCATGAGCAACGTCCAAAATTGCAATCCAAAGCCTGTAGATTGCCTCAGCCTCAGAAAGCTCTGGGAAAATTACCTTTGCCCATTCAGCTGCAGGAACACCAGCAATACACCAAACGTTTTTACCAAAGTCCATACCGTTTCTAAAGACATCACACTCTAAGTTTCTTGCGCGAGAAACAGCAGCTGGCTTTTCTGGATCAATTCCCTTTAGACCATTTGGGTCATCAGACGAGAGGAACAAAAATGCTGCACCCTGCTCTGCAAGGGAGTTAAGCTGTTCAATCTTCCAGCTTGGTGTCTTAGAGAGACGCGCCAGGTCAACGTTTTCGTACATAATTCTTGAGGACTCTTGATCGCCCCAAATAACTGTGACAAATTCTGCGCCAGCCGCATAAGCTGCTCGCTGAACCCTACGGGCAAAATCAGCAATCTCAATTGAAGCGTTAATTACCAGCTGACTTCCCTCAGAAATTGCGCATCCCTTCTTAACAAGAAGCTCTGCGTATTTATCAATCTGATCAGACAGCGCATCGAGGGCAATCTTTACCTCTTGATCTGTCATAGGAATTTGTGCCATGTTGTTCCCTTCAACCATCGATCCGCGTAATTCGAATACTTAAGCACGCTCTATCAAAGATATATCCAAAATATTTCCGCTCAACTTCTACCCGAACAACCTTCTTCACAACGCCAAATTTCAATCTTGTCCATAAAAAGAGCCCCGAAGGGCTCTTGTATGTCTTTGGAGCGGGCAACGGGATTCGAACCCGCGGATGATGGCTTGGGAAGCCATTGCCTTACCACTTGGCGATACCCGCAATTGTGTAGATTTTATCACAGTATTTTTTTCCTTTTAATCGCTTGCTTGGCAACTAGATAAAAGTTTGATGAGTTGTTTTCTACCTAGCTGCGCATATACAACAAATATGCGCCTACACAAATTTTCTCCGTCAGAAACTGGACAGGCGCTGGTCAGAATAGGCGCAAAGTCACTCTTTAGCATGCTCTCCAACGAAAGGAGCGCTATGCAAAAGTACTTCTGGCGAGAAACCCCCGCACACCACTATCCCACCTCTTATAGGCGCCTGCTCTCCACCCGACAACTCCGCCTTCCTCGGGCAAAGCTGCTTGGCGGAGACCCCGTCATGCCAAGCAGCTTCCCTTCTGTAGGACATGCGGGTCTGCGGGCACGTCTAGCAGACAGGTTTTCTCGCAAACCTGAGGCCCCTCCATAAAGAAAAAGACCGGTGAAGCACCGGTCCTAAAGAAAGCTGTTTTGTTGCAACACATTAGTTAACGCTGTGATGGAGCGCTGGGTTCTTAGCTAGGCACTCGTTACAAATACCCGTAAAGCACAGAGCGTAAGAGTCAATCTCGCCGCAAGAATCCTTGGTGAGGCTGGTAAGGTCCCTTAGAACTGGTCCATCAACATCAAAGACACGGCCACACTCATGACACTGGAAGTGTGCATGCTCGGTTGTAGTTGGATCAAAACGAGAGATATTATCGCCGGTATTAACAACCTGGAGCTCGCCTGCGTCAACAAGCTGCATAAGGTTACGGTAAACAGTTCCAAGAGAGATGTTTGGTAACTCCTCTCTTACTGCTGCATACACACTATCTGCTGTTGGATGGTCATGGCGACCTTCCATATAAGTACGAATTGCCTCACGTTGCTTGCTGTAACGCACGATAACCTCATTAATTAGTAAGTGTTACTGATTACTGAATACGTTAACACTAATTGTCTATATGTTGCAACAAAAGCTCACATTTATGCATTACTAAATATCTCCATATACGCAATCTACCTCTGATTTTTCAGTTTGGAGGCACGCATGTTTATCACAAAATCCTCAAAACCTAAGAAGGAAACAGCTACACGAAGACAAACTTCTTCTTCTGTCTTTCACTTCTGGTTTATCCCTCTGTTACTTGGAGCCCTTCTCCTCAGCCATTTTTTCCTAAAGCCTGCTCATAGGCTTGCTTTTGCACAAGAGCCCTCATTTATCGTTGCACAAAGAGAAGATTTTCCTGGTGGACAGCAAATTCCCATGTGGACTGCTAGCGACGGTACCTATCTTTACTGTGGAGACGAATTTAACCACTATGGTGCATGGCCAGGAGCAACGGGAAGTGTAGTTGACCCGCAGTCTTATACAAAGCTCACCGCAGTCAACGGTACTCGCGGTGGAACGTATACAAATGAACAGCTTCGAGCTATTGATTACATCATCTATCACGGAGCTACCGCGTCCCAAGAAAAGGATGTGTATGGATATACAGGATGGAAGGCACGAGCCATCACGCAGTTTACACTGTGGGCTGTTATGCGTGGTGAAGCCCATGCACTTGCGGTAAGTGTTCCTCAGACAGAACTTCATCGGCCTATTGAGCAGTTCTATTCCGATGCTATGAACTATGCTCAAACCAACGGCGGCAGTCCAGAAAACGGAGTTGCCAAGCTCTTTGTACCCACAGGAGACAAACAGGTTCTGTTTTTCTTTGGACAGCAATCTGGCTCACTCAAAATTACCAAAAGTTCCTTATTGCCTGATGTCACCTCCAATAACGAGCACTACACCCTAGAAGGCGCTGTCTACGGAGTATATTCCGACGAGAGTTGCACCAATCTTCTTGGTAGTCTCACCCTTGATAAATCTGGGTCTGCAGCGCTCGACAATCTTCCTGTTGGAACGGCATATGTAAAAGAAACCACTGCTCCAAAGGGCTTTCTTCTTGATCAATCGGTTCATGCTGTAAAAATAACAAACCAGGAAGAGAGCACTCTCACGGTTACCGATACTCCAATTGGAGAGTTTGATCTACGCATTTCAAAACAAGACTTTGACCACAACACTAGCCTCGATGAAGACGCTCGTTCTGAGCAGCAAAGCGCTTCTCCCCAAGGAAACGCAACGTTACAGGGTGCACTTTTTAAAGTGACCTATAGCGGCTCTGCTGAAACAACACTAAGAACATGGGTTTTCTCGACAGATGCTCACGGTTTTGTTTCTTTTGATGCAGACCATAAGGTTTCTGGAGATGACCTCTTTACTCTTGGCGAGAAACCCTGGCTTCCTCTGGGGTATTACCAAATCGAAGAAATTCAAGCACCTGAAGGCTATAAACTTCCAGAACATTCACTTCAAACCTGGAAGCTATCAAACCAAAACGGCAATCTTATCTGGACAAATCTTTCTAGCGGAAAAGAGAATTCCTCGTCTGAGCACTCCTTTACCTTCAAAGACGAGGTAATAAGAGGAAATCTTAAAGTTAAGAAAATTGGACACACTTCCCTAAGTTCACCCGATGGTTATTCTGAGGCAGAAGAAATGCCAAGTCTGAAGGGCGCCAAAATTGAGCTAACTAATAGCTCTGCTCAACCTATCTTCTACCAGGGAAAATGGATTGCTCCTCACGAAGTTGTCACCACAGTAGAAACAGACGAATCTGGAGAGGCGGCGGTTAAAGACCTTCCCTTTGGCTCCTATTCACTTAAAGAGGTTACGGCTCCAGCAGGATACTCTCTCAACAAAGAATGGAACCCAACGGTTACTCTCACTTCTGAAGAGACTGTAGAAGCACCTGAACTCATTGATGAAAGAATTTCTTTACAAACAATGCTTGTAGATGCTGAAGGATCAAAAAATCCTGAATATGCCGAGAAACTCAAACTTGTTGATCACATTAAATACGAGGGTCTTACCCCAGGAGAAGAGTACGAAATTACCGGAGAGCTCTATGAAACAAAGCAGCTCCAAGAAGGTACAGCGGAGCCCATCGCTCGCGGAACTGTCCACTTCAAAGCTCCTGCCTCATCGGGAGAAGCTGCGGTTCCTTTTTCTGTAAGGACTGCCTCACTGGAGGGCAAAGAAGTTACTGCCTACGAAACCATCTCAAAAGATGGTGAGAGAGTTGCTTCGCACACCGACAGTCACTCTAAAGCTCAGACTATTCGCGTAGCTCCTAAGCCCCATCTTCCGGGCACGGCAGACAATGCCTACACAGTTCCCCTTTTACTCGCCTTGGCAGGATCAGTACTTATTGGATGCACTCATGTATTTATAGCAAAAATAAGACGCTCCTTTTAGTTGAGTAACCTTGCCTTAGCGCTAAAAAAGAAAGGGCAGAAATCTCTGCCCTTTCTTAAAAACTTACTCTAGCTAGTGACTTGTTCGTTTACGAGCGTCTAATAAGCTCAGTAACAAGAGCTGCAGCGTCAGCACACTGGCCAGCATTAACGTTCTCGCGAACATCAGCGGCGGTGCGGCTAAGTGCAGGAAGTCCATCCTCGTTTAAGCCCATCAAAGTAACAGAACGAACTGAATTCTGCATTGCAGGAGTTGCATCAGTGGTGTCCCAGTCAAATGCACGCTGCTCAACATCAATATGAAGATCAGCTGCAATAGTAGAAAGGAGTCGAGTCATTCTGCGATCAGCGCGGCGGACGTTGCCAATTCCCTCATTCTTAAGAATGGAAAGCGTACCAGCACCAACACAATCAAGGTTAATGAGAAAAGCTCCGCGAATATCAGTTCTGTGCTTTGCGAGGAACTCCCTCATGCCTGCGTGGTCAAAATCAGACGCTCCAAGTGCAACAAACCAAATATCGTGTGCAATGAGCTCGTCATCAGAAAGTGAAAGAACAGCATTACGAAGATCATCCTCAGAGACAACAGATGCATCCTCAGAGTCAGTATCTTCACGATTCTCTGCAGATGGAGCTGCTCCGCCCTTCCAATCATCTGATGGTCCGTCGTTACGACCGAAGAGTCTAAAGGAGCGACGCTTTGCCTCAGGAGTCTTTGCGTCCTGTGCCTCTGTGAGACCCTCATCAGCCGAAATGGTGTCGAATGGGCTCTCTGCATCTTCTGCCTCTGGAGAAGGCGCAGATGTTGGAGCTGGAACATAGTGAGGAGCTGGCTCGGAAGATGGAGCTAGAGGATCAACGGCGTCGCCAGAAGGATCAGGAAGATCAAAGAGGGACGCACGACGAGCAAAGTCGTTCTTAGCATGGAGCTCATGTGTTGCTTCAGGCTGTACCTGCGTTGCATCTGCATCAGCGGATTCATGAACCTGCTTCATAGTTGCATTGAGCTCATCGTCAACAGAATCATACGCAACGGTGTTGTCAGCAGAAGCATCCTCAGTCCGCTCTTCTTCTGTTGTTGCATTTACAGCCTCTGCAACATCCTCGAGAGATGCAGTCTGGCTTGCGCCAGTAGTGTCATAAGCAACGTAGCTTACTTCGCAATCCTCAGGAAGAATGCCCAGTGAATTAAGAACTTCCTCGCCGTGGCGGACGCCTTCCACCTCATCAGGCTCTGGGATAAGTGCAGCTGCATCTCCTGCAAAATGATGAACAACCTCGGGTCGATGACCAGTAGGACGGACATTCTCGAGAATACCAAGAAGTGCTGCAACTGAAGACTTGTTGTTGTTTGCGCCAATAGTGCAAGGTGCAAAACGCTCTGCAATAGTTGCGACAGAAAGAGCAACAAGTGGAAGAGCTGCAAGAATACCAACAATCCAGAAAAGGACACGAACTGGATCAGGAAGGAAACGAAGAATCTGAACAAACGTAGCAACAAACACGGCAACTACACACCAACGCGCATACCTCTGTGCAAGCGGTACGTACTTTGCTACAGGGGACTCAACAAGGAAGTTTGTATGTGGAGAGTCATAGTGAGCAACAATTACGATTGGACGATTGCCTTTTGCGACAAGCTCACCAGTGGCCTCGTGTTTAGCAACAACGTTCTGGCTCCTAATAGAAGATCCAAATGAACCCAGAATGTCATTACCAAAATACTTGAGACAAGTAAGTGCGCCAAAGCCAGCAACAAGCAAAACACCAAAAGCAATGAGTGCTGCATTACCAGTGCCTGCAAAAATAACACCAATGAAAAGGAGGATTAGATAAATTGAATAACCAAGACTCTTAATAGACTTAGCGTCAAATTCTTCAATGGTTGCCTCAAGCCCGTGAAGTTTCATTTCTTCAGCAATGGTTTGAGCAGCCTGAAGCTCCTCTTGGCTACCGGCAGGAGCAATATCAATCTGCTCGTCTAGATAGTCAACATAGTCATGTGTGATGGCCATACTACGTCCTTCGTTGGCATGTCTTCTGACAGGTTTCATATATACGTCATTAGTATACGTCTTATATCGAAATATAGCGGTTAAAGTGTATTTTTACGTCCAAATTTAGAAATTCTGCACTAAATATCAAAAACTTTCGTATATGTTTAGAGAGATTTGAGTTCAACTAGCAAAAAGCGGGAGGTGGATATGGCTCCAAACAATCAAACTCTAGGTAATAATGAACTTGGTGCCTGGAGGATTTTCTCGCTATTTATGCTGCTAATTCAAAAGGGACCTCTACCCTCGGGAGAAATATATGCAGCGATTTACTCAGATTTATCTACCGATTCTGCTTTAAGAACTTTTTCAAGAGATCGCACTGTTTTGAAACAGCTTGGATTTGCAATTACAGAGGTAAAAACGGGAAAAGAAAAGTCATTCTATCTTTCGGACTCGAATTTCTTTAATTCCTCGTACGACTTAAGCCCTGAAGATGCCAATCAGCTGCTTGTAATCTGCAGTGCAATTCTCACTGACGCAACGTTTGTATACCAAGAGGAATTGAGAAACGCGCTCTCTAAAATTGTGGGTAACTTTTATTCCTTGGAGTCAGGTAAGTCAGACAGCCAAAAACTCAGCGCTTCTTCCCAAAACAAAGTCTTTCCTGTTCTATACGAATCACTCAGCTCTAAACAACTGGTAAACATCACCTACACAAACTCACAGGACCTAGTTAAGCAAAAACATCTGGGCGTGCTGGACTTCTTTGTTTCACAGGGACTTCTATACTTTGTGGCCCAAGATTTTTCATCCGGTACTGAGAGCGCTTCCATCAAAACTTTTCGCGTTGACCGTGTTTTAGATGCCGCGATTCTTAAAAATGAGTCCTTCTCCATACCAGAAGAGTTTGATTCAAAAGACTATAAACTCCTTGATTTCCAGCTCGGATTGCAAGCAGACACGCTTACCGCGTTTGTCCCCAAAAATATACTCGCTGCTTTTGAACATTTCTCGCAAGGTCAAGGGGATGTTGAGCTCCTCTCTAATGGCGCTTTGTGGACCGTTACTTACGCTCATGAAGACACCGCTTTATCTTGGATTCTTGCTCATGGATTAATTCCAAGGTCTCCAGAGTCTCTTCTCGCAAAGTGGAAAGGGTCTTTAAGCGAGGTTGCCAATGGCTGTTAAAAACACCTCTTTTGGAAGAAAAAACATATCGTCAGCTGTCTATAAGCTCATACTGCTTTCTTCTGCATTGAGGGAGTCTTTTGACGCAGTTGAGCTAAGCGCGGTTCAGTCGCGATTTAGCATTTCCTCTGAAGAGGCTGCTATTCTGATGGAGCTTTTGCAGCTCACGGACGAGAATGGCTATCTTCCTCTCCCCCTTACGGGAGACCAAGATACTCTGACACTTGTTGGAGAGTCTCCCTTTACTGCTCGCAGGCTTGTCTTAACGGATGAAGAAACCTTGGCACTTAAAGAGGCTTTTACCGCTCTCGCTTTGCCCCAAGAAAGTGTATTTTGGAGCCTCTTGAAGCCTCCATATACAAGAAGCTCTTCACCAGACGGGTCTTCAGTCTCTCTTGTCTCCAAAAGCCACTCTAAAGAAGTAAACGCGTTCCTCACCTGCTCAAATGCAATTGCAGAATCACAAGTTATTTCATTCGACTATCGCTCTGAGGCGTCTGTTGCAGAAGCTCGCGGTGATAAAGATGCTGCAATTAGCCAGAGAGAGGTTCTTCCCTATAAGCTGTCATACGGAGAAAATGGGTGGCTTATCGAGGGGGTTGATTTAAACCTAGAGCAGCAAAGGGTCTTTAGGGTCAATCGAATGAGCTGCATTGAAACGCAATCCGCTTCATTTGAGCACAGAAAGCTTGCGGAACGCGTGCAAGATTCTGCTATGCAAGAAAAGTCTCAGCTGGTAGAGCTTACCTTCTTTGATAAAAACGCTCTTACGCACTATTCGTGGCCGGGACTTAAAACAGTTGGAAGCCAGCGCAATGCTGCAGAAATTAAAGCAACTATCCCCTACTACGGTGGAACGTGGCTGCTACAACGATTGCTTGCCCTTAAGGGAAAAGTAACAACCAAAGACAAGGCCGTGATGCACGCAATGCGCACTTACGCTGCGTCTTTGCTTGCTGCAGAAGAGCAGCTCTAAGCCAATCAGGTGATTGCAGCCCTGCTACGCGTCGTGTTCTTCTCGCCATTTGGCAATTTGGGCGGAGATATCCTTTGTTGAGACGCGCTGATAGTTCTTGTTGGGCAATGACTTCAAGAACGAACTGCCATATCGCTTGGACACAAGCCTGGAATCGGCAAGAACCAAAACGCCTTTGTCCTCAGCGCTCCTGATAAGGCGGCCAGCAGCCTGTTTGGTTGCAATTACTGCCTCTGGCAGAGAATAGCGCCACCACGCACGATCTTCTCGCTCCTCACGCTCTTTGACCAGCGGTTCATTAGGGCTTGCAAACGGAAGCTTAGGGATTACCACGCACCTCAGCGTATCTCCCGCAGCATCAAAGCCTTCCCAGAACGATTTAAGAGCAAACAGCGAGAGGTTCTTTTCGGCTAGGAACTTTTCACGAACACGTCGAGCAGAAGAAGAGCGCTCCTGGCAGGCAAGATTAAGGCCCTGCTCACTCAAGCGTGGCTCCAACGCTTCAAAGAGGCGCTCCATATCGCGTCTGTTAGTGAAGAGCGTCAGCACCGAGCCGCCCATCTGAACATGAACGTCGTATAGCAGCTTTTCCAGAGCATCTAGGTAACCTGGATCAGTTGGCGCAGGCATATCCTCAGCCACAAAGACGCCCATATGATTCTCGTAGTCAAAGCTTGACTCTAAGTGCAGGCTCTTGTGCTCAAAGGAGCCTCTATCTAGGCCAACAGCGTGCTCAAAATGCGAGAAATCATCTCCAACAGCAATGGTTGCTGAGGTAAACACAACAGAGTGCGTCTCCGGTAGCCACTTCTCTGCTAACTCTGCTCCAATATCAAGCTTCTCAGCCACAAGAGCCTCAGAGCCAATATCACGCTTCAGTCGAGTCAACTTTGCTGAATAGACGTAACTCTTGTCCGTTCCCTCGCAAATGAGCTTCAGAGACTCCAGAAGGGTGCTCAAGAACACCCCCGCCTCACTCAAGTTGCTTGCAAGGTTTGGAGCTGATGCAATGAGCGCCTCGGTGGTTTTTCCTATACGAAGCGCCGCTTCTTCAAGAGCAGAAAGAGCAACAGAAGCGGTCTCCAAGACCTCTTTCCATTCCTCTGTCTCTCTTACCTCATCGTTAATCCAAAGCTGAAGGGAGTTATAGCCGCCGTCGCTTTTGGCCAATGGAGCCAGCTCATGAACGGTGGCCATAAGATTGCCCATTGCTGCCATGGCTCGCTGAACTGCGGCGGCAGAGCGCATGAGAAGACCGGTGAGCAGCGTAGAGTCCTCAAGATTAGCGGCGCCTATCATAGCAGCATGAATGGCTCCGGACTTAATTCCACCAAGCAGTTCAAAGCCGTTTCTCATCTCTTTGGCAGAAATTTCTACTGCCCACTGATGGCGAGCCTCAGCCTCAAAGCCATGAGCCTCATCGATTACCCAATGCCTGATAGGAGGCAGAATTTTACCGTCAGCAGTAACGTTTCTAAGCAACAGAGAGTGATTGGTTACCACAACATCCGAAGATCCCGCACGTTTACGAGCTCCATGAACAAAGCACTCATGAGGGTAATACGGGCACTTGGAGCGCAGGCACTCCGCTGCTTTGATAGTTACCATCTCTCGTGGAACCGAGCGCCAGCGAATCCCCAACGCATCCAAATCGCCATCAGCCGACTGGCACGCGTAGGCATAAATCACCGCAATTGCGGTCAGCATGTCAGACGCAACGCTGTTGCTCGAGCGCCCTTCCTGGTCAAGCAGCGTCAGCGGAAGCTCCTCAAGAGCAGCCCTATCAACGCGATGCAGGCACGGATAATGCTCGTATCCTTTTAAGCTGCAGAAACTCAATCCATTTGGCAACGCTCGTGCAAGAGCCGGAAGGTCATGAGCAACTAGCTGGTCGGTCAGTGCGTTTGTCTTTGTAGCAATACCTACCGTAACATCGTTTTTCTGCGCAAAGAGCACCTCAGGCAGCAGGTATGCAATCGACTTGCCAATACCAGTTCCCGCCTCAAGCTCTCTATGCGAAGAAGTTACCAGCGCGTTTCTGACCTCAACAGACATGCTAACCTGCTCGCTGCGTGTCTCAAATTTGTCATACATCTGCGAGACAATGCCCGGTTTAGCAAACGCTCTGTGAATCTCATCTTTAGAAATAGGCAGCATAGCAGGCGTCTCTGGGTCATCCGCGTCCCTTCTCGCCTTTGCTTTTATGTCGGCAACAAGCTGGCTGCGGATGTCCTTGAGCGAGAAGAATGTGCCCGAAATCTCCGCGTCTGCAAGCTCGGCTCCCGTTGCGTCTTCTTTTGCGACACCGCGCTGAACTGCTTCTTCTTCCTTCATTTGCGACAAATACGAGAAGATTGGCCTAAACGTCCACTCCACTCCGTCGTGCATTGACGCCAGTTTGGCGAGAAGACCGCGAGGCAGATTCATAAGTCCCAAAAGCAAGATGCGCCACATGCCACAAAGAGCATCTACGTCGTCACTTGCGCGGTGCGTAACCTTCATAGTGCCAAACGCTTCTGCCATGCTGGAAAGCTTGTGTGAAGAAAGTCGAGGTAGCGCTATGCGTGAGAGCGACAGCGTATCGATCCAGGTATCGGAGACAGAAGTTCCGCCGGGCACCCGTTCAATAAACGTACGGTCAAAGGTGGCGTTGTGAGCCAAAACCGGAAGACCGCCGACAAATTCTGCAAGTGCAGCAACGGCTTCCTTTGCGCTTGGTGCGCCCTTAACGTCTTCATCGGTGATTGAAGTGAGAGCTGTAATCTCTTCTGGAATTGGACACCCTGGATCAACAAAAGTCTGAAAGCGCTCCACAATCTCTCTGCCGCTCAATTTAGCAGCAGAAATCTCAATAAGAGAGCATTTCTTAAAGGACAGACCTGTTGTCTCGGTATCCAAAACAACAATATCGTCCTCTAAGACGTCAAACGACTCATGCTCCGCCCTCTCTGCAAGCTCCAAATATTTTTTACGAACTGCAGAGGGGGTACCGGGAAGAATGAGTTCTTCTAGTTTTTGCGTAGCGCTTTTAGTGCTGGTCATAACCTACAAATCTACTGACGATCCTCAAGCGCAAACTCAATAAAGCGAGTGCAGAGCTCAGGGAAATCAATGCCACCGGTACGAGCAGAATCTGGCAGCAAAGAACGTGCGGTCATACCAGGAATGGTATTTGTCTCAAGCACCACTGGGACGCCGTCCTTCGTAACAATAAAGTCACTACGAGAAACGCCGCGGCAACCAAGTGCATTGTGAGCCTTGATAGCTAGCTCCTGAGCACGTGCATACACTGCAGGCTCAAGACGAGCTGGAATCACATGATGCAGGGATGCTGGCTCATATTTTGTCTTAATGCTGTAGAACTCATCGCCCGTAACAATCTCAACGATTGGCAGAGCTGTTGGGTCCTCGTTGCCAATGACAGGAACGGTAATCTCCGTTCCCTCAATGCTCTCCTCGATGAGGATGCGCTCGCCCTGTTCGCCTGCAAGTTCAAGTGCAGCGGGAAGCTCTTCTCGCGAAGTAACGCGCGTAACGCCGTAGCTGGAGCCGTTGCCAGAAGGCTTCACAAACATAGGCAGTCCGAGGTCCTCAATAAGCTTGTCTACCTGTTCATCTGTAAAGACGGTACCTGCAGCAACGTCAATTCCCTTAGGAGTTGGAACGCCTGCCTGCCTATACATGAGCTTCGACAGCTCTTTTTCAGTTCCCATAGCAGACGCAAGGACGCCAGAAAACGTGTAAGGAATGTGCAGAATCTCGAGAAGACCCTGGATGCAGCCATCCTCACCAAAACGACCGTGCATAGCAACGTACACGACATCATAACCGCCCTGAGCAAGGGTAACTACAAAGTCTTTTTCTGCAACATCAAGCAGGTCAACACTGGTAAAGCCAGCTTCTTTGAGTGCTGCTGCACACTGCTTGCCAGACTCCATTGCAATCTCATGCTCGTCTGACCAGCCACCTGAAACAACTGCTACATGAAGCTTTTTTAGCTCTTCACGTGTCATTTCCGCTCCTTCAGATAAGTCTCCCATAGGGTAAACTCTAGTAAACGTATTTCTTCTAAGATACCGCAGATAGCTTAGAAGAGTTGGAGAAGGACAAAAATGCAATCAAATAATACTCTTGACGGCACAAACACCACGGCTGACGGCGCAGACATCTCCGCGCTTGATTCTCGCCCACAGAAGGCTGCCGCCAAATCTGACCTCAGAAGCCTCTCATCAGAGCAAATTCTTGAGCTTGTGACGTCCCTTGGCCAGCCAAAATTCCGTGCAAAGCAGATTGAGGAGTGGATCTGGTCTAAGGGCGCTACCTCTTTTGATCAGATGAGTAATCTTCCAAAAACGCTGCGAGAAGAACTATCTAAGCAGGTAACGCTTGCTGGTGCTGAGCAGATTGTTCGCCAGGTCTCTGAGGATGGAAGTCGTAAATACCTGCTTCGCTACCCAGATGGCACTTCTGTCGAGTGCGTTGGCATGCCAACTGGCAACAAGCTTTCGGTCTGCGCTTCTACACAGGCTGGCTGCGCCATGGGCTGTGCTTTCTGTGCAACAGGCGCTGCTGGTCTCACGCGTTCTCTTTCTGCAAGCGAGATTTACGAGCAGGTTATGCACGTCCGCGACGATTTTGACGCGCGCGTTACCAGCGTTGTTCTTATGGGCCAGGGCGAGCCCTTCATGAACTACGACGCTACTCTTGCGGCTATGAGACGTCTCAACTCCCCTGACGGGGCCGGCATTGGTGCGCGCCATATTACGGTTTCTACCTGTGGCGTTATTCCTATGATTAAACGTTTTGCCTCAGAGCCCGAGCAATTTACGCTTGCTGTTTCGCTTCACTCTGCGGTGCAAAAGACGCGAGACACCCTCATGCCAGGAGTTCGTAAATACTCACTGATTCACCTGTACGACATTATGGGTGAGTATGTCGATAAGACCGGTCGTCGTCCAACATATGAATATGCGCTGATCAAAGGCGTTAACGATTCCGACAATGAGCTTGGGGCCTTGAGAGACTTCTGTCGAGGAACGCTCTGCCACGTTAACATCATTCAGCTTAACGAGATTGAGGGCTCTAAGTTCCATCCAACATCCCCTGCCCGCGCACAGGAGTTTGTAAACAGCCTCAACTCTGTTGGCGTTGAAGCAACCATCCGTCTTTCTCGTGGATCTGACATTGATGCTGCTTGTGGACAGCTCTTCCAGAAGAGAAACGCACGTTAAACGCGATATACCCTACACATTACAGGTAAAGAAGGGACCCTCTCGAGTCCCTTCTTTTTTAGTTCATATATAGAACATTTGTTCTAATTAATTGCTTTGAGCCATTCTTTTTCTACTCTCGCTTGATGAGAGAGAATGTTTTTTGAAGTTTTTCTATCAATACCACCTGAATAATCGTCGAGAATTGCATCAAGTGCCCTTCTCGACCTTCTCATTGCGTGGAGAAAACTTCTTTGTGCTTCTTTAGTCAACAAGGTGTGCTTAGCGAGAAAAGCTATTCCAATCAATGAAACTGTGGATATAATTGCAAATTTTATCTTCATTATGCTTCTTTACTGTTTGATAGTTTTTCAACTAAAGCAGCAAGCTCGTCTTCATCATTGAATTCGATTTCAATTTTATTCTTGCCACGAATATTTCGCACTTTGACTGGAGTATCCAAAGCAATTCTTAATTGCCTTGCTGCACGCTTATATGCCTGTGGAGTTGGTTGTCTTTTTGGCTTCTCTACATTAGTGACAGAAAATAGTGGAGCAAGGTTTTCTGTCTGGCGGACAGACAAGTTCTCTTCAATTACTTTCTGAGCAAGTTTGATTCTTCCTTCTTTACCACTAACGGAAAGAATTGCACGAGCGTGTCCAGCACTGATACGTCCTTCTACCATCAAAGTCTGTACCTCTGTTGGAAGGTCAAGAAGACGTAGGGTATTTGTGATTGCAGATCTTGATTTTGAGAGGACCTTGGCCAAATCGTCTTGGGTTAAGTTCTCCTGTTTAATTAGCTGCTTATAACCTTGTGCTTCTTCGATTGGGCTTAAGTCAGATCTCTGCAAATTCTCAATAAGAGCAAGCTTGAATACTTCCTCGTCAGAAATTGCTTTGATTACAACAGGTACTTCCTCTAATTTTGCAAGTTTCGCAGCCTGATAACGTCTCTCACCAGCAACAATTTCGTAGTGGTCGCCCTTCTCGCGAACAAGAAGTGGCTGAAGAATACCGTTTTGCTTAACAGAATCACTGAGTTCAGTGAGCTCAGCTTCGTCAAAACGCTTGCGAGGCTGGTCTTTATTTGGCTTAATCTTCTTCAAAGGCAGCGTGGTAGTTTCTTTTTTATTACCAACCTCTGCATCTACCTCGCTAAAGAGCGAATTAAGGCCTTTACCAAGTCCTGATTTTTTAACCACGACGATTCACTTCCTTTGCAAGTTTGTTATATGCAAGTGCGCCCATACTTATTCGTGCATACATGGTTACTGGCAAACCATGACTTGGTGCCTCAGCAATTTTGACGTTTCTTGGAATAAGTGTCTTGAATACCTTGTTACCAAAGTAGTTAGATACTTCGTTAACTACCTGCTTAGATAGGGAAGTTCTACTATCAAACATGGTCATTACTACGCCAAAGATTTCAAGATCTGGATTAAGCTGTTTTTGCACCATCTTCATTGATTCAACAATTTTGGTAACGCCTTCTAGTGCATAATACTCGCACTGAATTGGGATAAGTATGCTATTTGCGGCAACTAAGGCGTTAATTGTTAGAAGTCCTAATGATGGTGGGCAATCAATCAAAATATAGTCAAAATACTCTTTAACCTGGTCGATTGCTCTTTTTAAAATGTTTTCTCTTGAGTCAACGGAGACAAGTTCAATTTCAGCACCGGCAAGTTGAATGGTTGCTGGTGCAATAGTTACGTATTTCTGAACTGTTTGCTGCAATACCTCTTCGATTGGCGTTTCATTGAGAATTACGTCATAAATATCAGCTTCAAGTTCCTCTTTATCAATTCCAAAACCACTTGTCGCATTTCCTTGTGGATCAAAATCGATAATGAGAACTTTCTTCTTTGTTTCACCTAATGCAGCAGCAAGATTAATTACGGTAGTTGATTTTCCAACTCCGCCTTTTTGATTAATT
Organism: Lancefieldella parvula; assembly: GCF_963530955.1. Classification (GTDB taxonomy): domain Bacteria; phylum Actinomycetota; class Coriobacteriia; order Coriobacteriales; family Atopobiaceae; genus Lancefieldella; species Lancefieldella parvula_A. The sequence continues at coordinate 45,285 of NZ_CAUSFQ010000002.1, forward strand.
ACTGCCAGAACTTTAGGATCTCTATCCTGAAATCCCCTCGAAAGGTCTTTGTAGCTCATTTATCCTCCGTTTGACCAAGTTTATTTAATAATACAGAATGTTTCACGTGAAACATTCCACAATTACCCTCTTCTTGCAACAAACGGATTTGATTTAGCCACTCCAGTTTTTCTTGGTAATTTGATTTTGCTCTTTGCAACTTTTTTGTATAAAAGAATTTCTCGATGTCCAAGATTGTTTGGTAACTCAAATGTTTCACGTGAAACATTTTTATACCCAAAAATTTTGGCTGCCTGAGAGGCGTCCTGAAGCTCTATCTCGTCGACATTGGCCTTCATTACTATGAGAGTACCTTGTGGAGCTAAGAAAGGCTCTGCATACTCCAAAAGAATATTTGTCTTTGCAACGGCTCTGAAAGTAACAAAATCAAACTTCTGTTTATAGTCGTTTGGAATTTCTTCAGCACGAAGCTTTTCAGCTCTTACTCTCTCACCAAGACCAATCTCATCAATCATTGACTGTACGGCATTGATCTTTTTTCCAATAGAATCAACCAGCAATGTTTTGTTATCGCTCATGATTGCGAGAGGCAGTCCTGGAAAACCTCCACCGGTACCAATATCAATATAGTTTTGAGCTCCAGATGTAAACTCATTACACACTTTGAGTGGTAATAAAGAATCAAGTATATGAAGAACCAATGCATCGTCAATTGAAGTGATTCTTGTGAGGTTGAGATTTTTATTAATCTCGATGAGCAACTCAATGTGCTTGAGGAGTTGTCTTCTTTGGGTATCAGATGAATCGATTCCATAGGTAAGGAGAAGTTCCTTAAGTACACTCTCTTTTGAATCGAATAAAGATTTCTCTGATTCAGACATTGCTTCTCCTGTGACAAAACTTCTTGTTACAAGAAGAATTGTCACAAAAAAAGAGGAAGGCGTAAACCTTCCTCATCAAATTAGTAAAGCTTGTGGGAATTCTTAGCTGTTAATAGCGGTAACAACAACACGACGGTATGGATCATCACCCTCAGAGTGTGTTGTAACTTCAAGATTATCTCGGAGCGCAATGTGAATGATACGACGCTCATAGCCACTCATTGGAGCAAGAGAAACCTTACCAGTCTTCTTAGCACGAGCAGCAGCAGAGAGTGCCATCTCTTGAAGCTTATTACGACGACGGCTCTTGTAGCTTTCAACATCAACAGATACTGGATAGTGGAAGTGAAGCTTAGCGCTCATCAAAGATGAAAGGACCATCTGGAGAGCCTCAAGCGTATTGCCGTGACGACCAATAAGAATTGCAAGATCTCCACCGGTTACATCAAGAATGAGTTCACCGTCTTCACCGTCGTACTCATCAATTGCACAGCTATTCTCGCCAAAGAACGAGAGAATCTCTCTTAGATAGAAGACAGCAGTATCAGCAATCTTGTTCATCTCAGCATCAGTGAGCTGAATTCCAGCTTCAAAGTGCTCTCGAATTGAAGCAAACTCGTCTTGTGAATCAACGACAGGAGACTCATTAAGAGCGTTTGGCTCAGAAACGAAAGTCTCATCCTCCATGTCGTCCTCCAGTCAATATAAAAAGTTTAACTATTAATCTACTGTAACAAATTTTGTAAACAAAAGTTTTTTTGTTTAACCCCAGCTATTAGGCCTTTTTGTGAGGGCGTGGCTTCTTCTCTTTTCTCACCACGTCTACCTCGATTGGCTTATTAGCCATCTGAGCCTCAGCCTTGAGCTTCTCTTTTTCCATAATGCGCTTAGTAATAAGCTGCTGCTGAGCAAGCTGCCAAATACCAGAAGTTACGTAGTAGAGAAGAACGGCTGCTGGCACGGTCCAACCAAACCAGAGCATCATGAGGGTCATCATGCCACCCATCATGTACTGCTGGGTACGCTGCTCACCGGAGCTTGTACGAGCATTTACTGCCATGGAAAGGAAGGTAGTAAGGCCAAACAGAAGAACAAAAATCATATAAGGGATAGCGGTAACAAAGCCATCAACAGCAAAAATGTCAGATGTTGAGCGCGCGATAGAAGGAAGAATGTTGTAGAAGCGGGAGTCTACTGGAACCATCTTTGCAACGGTAAAGAGTGCAATAAAGATAGGGGACTGCAGAAGCAGAGGCAGACAACCACCAAGTGGATTGAAGTTAATCTCTGCGTAAAGTTTACGCATCTCTTCATTCTGCCTTACAGGATCATCGGCATAGCGCTCCTGGATTTCTTTGAGCTTAGGCTGAACAACACTCATGCGAGCCATAGAGGCTGTCTGCTTGTTGGTCATTGGAACCAGGATAATACGGATGATGATGGTAAGCAGGATAACTGCCATACCCCAGTCTCCCGAGAATGATTGAAGTCCCGCTAAGACTGTGTATAGAAAGTTAACAATCCAATCCCACATATTTCCTCCGGTGCGTTCCTTTACGGAACGGGATCGTATCCTCCCTTATGAAAAGGGTGGCAGCGAGCAATACGCTTAAGAGCAAGCCAACTTCCCTTTTTAACACCGTACTTTTGTATAGCTTGAACTGCATATTCAGAACAAGTAGGCCTGTAGATACAGTGCGGCTTAAAAAGGGGAGAGATGTTTCTTTGATAGAAACGAATAGCACCTAGGAACAAGTTTGCAAGAAAAGAGCCTTGTCTTTTCTCGCTCATTTGACCCCTGTCTTTCTTAACAGAGCATCCAAAGAAACGCTTATATCAGCAGGATTAGTGCTGTGTGTATCTTTAGTCGCAAAGAGAATAATGCCGTATCCCTCAACAGGTAAACCGCTCTTTCGAGCTGCTTCGCGTAAAACGCGTTTACACCTGTTTCTAAATACGGCGTTACCTAGTCTTTTTGGAGCTACAAAGGCTACCTCGGAAGGATGTGCCTCAGTGGATGGTGCTACTCGTATACGAAGAACAGAACTTTGAGCCCTCTTCCCCGCAGAGAAGACCCTTTCAAACTCTGAACGAGATTTAATGGTCTTCACAGAAACATTCCTTAGACGGTGAGGCGCTTACGGCCCTTAAGGCGACGACGAGCGAGAACGGCACGACCATTCTTAGTTGCCATACGTGCACGGAAACCGTGGGTAGTTGCGCGCTTGCGCTTATTTGGCTGGTAGGTACGCTTCATAGCTATTTCCTCCCGAACGGGTACAGTATCGATTAAAAAGCCTACAGATTGTACTCGCGTTTATGGGTACCTGTCAAATTTTCTACGCAAATACCTCAACTTTTTCTCTTTTTTATTCAAAAGCCTAGCGAGAAAACCTTTCATTTTGAAAATTTCACTTGTAACACATGAAGAAATTTGTTGAAAGGAATATTTCTGTAAGCTGAAATATGTCCGTTAAATGCTACTATCATTCAGTACGTCTTTCACAAAGATGTAAAGTTATCTACAGATGTTTAACACTTGTTGAAAACTTTCATTCACTGTGAAAGGAAACGAAAAGTTTTCTTCATTTGTTTAACAATTGTTGAAAAGGAGGTGTCATGGCAAGAGATTTCTTTCCTTTTGTTGAGGAAAACACCAACCAGGATGAAAAAGATGCTGGTTCTGATAACTCTCTCACCGTCCGCTATGCTGCACGTATTGCAGTGTATGACGATAAAGCCGCAGCACCTCGCGTTGTTCTTGTAGAACCTAAAGATGTTCGTTCTTATCTTGACGAGATTGCAGCAACCGTTAACCAGCTTGCTCACGAGCAGGGTGGAAAAATTCCTTTTATGGTTATGCGCGAGATTGTGGAGAATTTCATTCATGCTCACTTTGTAGCACCCACAATTTCAATTATGGACAACGGAAATACCATTAGGTTTTCAGATCAAGGACCTGGTATTAAAGAGAAAAACCGAGCTCTTGAGTTTGGTACCTCTTCTGCAACGGAAGAAATGAAATCGTTTATTAGAGGCGTTGGCTTTGGTCTTCCTTATGCTCAGCAATACATGGTTGAGAAGGGTGGAAGCCTTACTCTTGAAGATAATATCTCTGGCGGCACAATTGTTACTTTATCAACACGCCGCTCTAAAGATGCACATATTCAGACTCTTCCAACTCAAGAAGAAGCTGAAGAATTGCCTGTTAATCAGAACCAGCAGGCGGTTTCACACGCTCCACAAACAGTATCTCAACAGGCATCTGCACAACCAGCTACACAATTTCCTAATCTGGTGTTAACAGATCGAGCAAAACAAGTTCTTCAGTATCTCTCTGAACATGAATGGGTTGGAGCAACAGAACTCACTAGTGCCTTTGGCCTTTCTACACCAACCTGGTCAAGAGAATTAAAATCGCTGGTAAACATAGGAATAATTGGAAAAGTTGGGCAAAAATATAAGCTTACCACTATTGGAGAAACCCTCCTTTCATAGAGTTTCTCAACATTATTCGCTGAAAGTTATCAACATTCCTCTATACTAGGTGTCCCAATTTTCAACATTTTGATTGGACACGTATGGATGCATCAATTGATTCAGACGCAGTAGCTCTGTGGCAAGACGCAATTGACCTTTTGGTTGAAGAGAATCAGCCAGAAGCTTTTATCGCCATGTTGAGAACCTGCACTCCAATCAAAGTTGAAGATAATGCTTTATGTGCTGAGACTTCAATGCGCTTGGCATATAACCGTATCCTTAAAAACCTACCAATTGTTGAGAGATGTCTCTCGGCTGCGGCTTTTGAAGACATTATCTTGAGTCTTACGCTTACAAAGTCTTCTACTCCTGTTACCACTACTTCCACAATGACTCCTCAGGAGTTCAACGCTTGGAAGCAGAAAACCGCTCCTATACAGGCTGTTGTTCCAGAACAAATCCAAGATTTTGAATCCCAGGAACAAAGCCTTGAGGAACTAAAACAGCAGACCTTAAAGCGTCGTAAGAGTAATCCTCTTTATGAGGAGACGTCCTTCAATTCAAACCTCACGTTTGATCGCTTTGTTGTTGGTGACGAGAATGAGCTTGCTCATCAGCATGCTTTAAACGTTGCAAACGACGCAAAAGGCAAGGCAAACCCACTCTTTATTTACGGTGCAAGTGGACTTGGAAAAACTCACCTTCTGCGAGCCGTTCAAAACTACATCAACGCTGAAGATATCGAGCGCGTTTGTGTTTACAAAGACGCAGATGCCTTTGTTGATGATTATGTAAATGCAGTTCGTAAGAATGCCTCAGGAAACGCTGCAACAGAGCTAAGTAATAACTACCAAAATATTGATGTACTTATCATCGATGATGTTCAAAAACTTGCTGGTAAAGCGGGTACCATCAACTTCTTCTTCAATATTTTTAACTCTCTTATTGATAGAGGTAAGCAAATTATTCTTGCAGCCGATAGAACTCCAGCTCAGCTTGGTATGGGCTCTGACGGTTTTGATGATCGTATTACTTCTCGTATGAGTGGTGGCATTGTTATTGGCATTGAGTCTCCAAGTTACGAGATGAAGCTCAATCTTATTCACGTCTTCTGCGATCGCGCTTTTAAAGAGAGAAATTCTTCTCTTTCTGCTGATGATATGCCAGAAGAGATCCGTCGCTATATGGCTGACAAAGCCGGCCAAAGTATTAGAACGCTCGAAGGCTTCTGTAATCGTTGCGTCACCGGACAAATCAAAGCAAAAGAATCCGGTAAAAACATTAAGCAAGAAGAGATTGATAAGATTGCAGATACTCTCTGGCGTCGCGTTTCAAAGACCGTAAATATCGAGAAGGTCCAAGAAGTCGTAGAGAACGTCTATGGCATTAGCCATCGCGATATCGTTGGTAACAAGAGAAATAAAGAAATTGCAGAGCCTCGTCATGTTGCAATTTATCTTGCTCACGATCTTTGCCAATACACGCTGGTAAATATTGGTAAGCATTTTGGCGGAAGAAAACACGCAACAATTTTGCACAGTATTGAGGTAATTGAAGAGAGAATCAAAGAAGACAAAAGCTTCTATGATCAAATTTCTCAACTCAAGAAGACTATCCTTGAACAAAGTTAGTGTTTAAAACCTGTTCGTAAGATGTCAATTGGTGAAGAGAAGTAATGGTTTGTTGTTGAGAGTTTAAGAGAGGGAGTTTTACTTTGTTTATGAATGTCAAAAATAAGCAAACAAATCTGACCTCTAGAAACATATTTCTACCTCTAGAAATGTAAAGCTTTCTTCTTTTCAACATAGCTTATTATTACTACGATATTTTTATTCTTATCTAAGAAATAATAGAAAGGGTTGTCATGAAATTTACCGTAAGTCAATCCGCTCTCCAGACGGCGCTTGATATTGTTTCTAAGGGTATTGGTTCTAATACAACACTTCCAATTCTCTCCGGTATTTATCTCAAAGCTTTTAATGGCATGCTTGAGCTACAGTCCAGTGATTTAACTATCTCTATTAAGCATCAGATTGCAGCAAACGTAGAAGAAGAAGGAGAGACAGTTGTTTCTGGAAAGGTTATCCAGAACATTGTTAAAAATCTTCCTGATGCAGCAATTACTTTTGAAGGTGGAGTGCGTACGCTTTCTGTAACTTGCCAGCGTTCATCTTTTAGGCTTAATACTCTTTCTGCACACGATTGGGCACAGTTCCCAGAGTTTGATCTTGAGAAGACCTGCGAGCTTCCAAGTCAACTTCTATCAACTATGGTTGATAAAGTTTATCGTGTAACTTCAAAGGAAGCTTCTCGTCCTATTCTTCAGGGAATTTCTCTCACCGTTGAGGACAATACTATTCGCCTTGTTGCAACTGACTCATTCCGTCTTGCTGTTTGTGATTCCAATACAGATACGCCAGCAGGTGAATCTTTTAGTGCAATTATTTCTGGTGAAGTTTTCCACGACGTTCTTTCCATGCGTAGCATGACTGAGAAGGTTTTAATTGGTACTACAGACAACCAGGTAGTCTTCCAGTTTGGAAATACCACTCACATTTCGCGAAAGATTGAAGGTCATTTCCCAGATTATAAGCAGCTACTTCCAACGTCTTGTACTGCATCTGTTGATATTAATGTTGAGGATTTCTCTGCAGCTCTCAAGCGTGTATCTGTTATTGCTCTGGCAAATCCATCAGTACGTTTTGATGTTGATGCTGATGGAAAAGAGGTTAAGCTTTCAGCCTCTTCACCAGATCAAGGTGAGTCTTCTGAGCACATTGAGGCCCAAATTGAAGGAGACTCTCTTTCAATCGCTTTGAACTACCACTACGTCTTTGATTGTGTAAACGCTGCTCCTTCTAAGGACCTTTTGCGTCTTGAACTCCAAGGTCCTTCTCAGCCAGCAATCTTTAAATCAAATGGTAAGGTCAACTATTTGTATCTTCTGATGCCTGTTCGCCTCTAATTTGATAGGGGTTGTGTGGGACTTAAAGTTGAACATGTTTCGCTGTATAACTTTCGTTGTTTTGCTTCGAAAGAAATAGATTTATCTGCGCAAACTACTATCTTTGTAGGAAAAAACGCCGCAGGTAAGACAAATACTGTCGAGGCATTACAACTCCTTACCGCTGGATACTCTTTTAGAAAACCAACACCATCACAGCTCCTTCTTACAGGTACTTCTGAGGCAAAGATAGAGATTTCGCTTACAGGAGATGGAAGAAAGCTAGAAAATACCTGTACCATCACAGAACGCCGTCGCCAATTTTCAAAGAACGGCAAGAAATGCCAGGCAGCAGATATTTCTGGTACGTTGATGTCGGTCCTTTTTAATCCTGATGATCTTTCAATGATTAAAGGTGGCGCATCATATCGCCGAGAAGAATTCGATGACTTTGGTCGCCAGGCAAATAAAAGCTACTTCAAGGTTTTCTCGGCATATACAAAAACAGTTGAGCAAAGAAATAAGTTGCTTAAATCTGATTGGCCTGACAATAATTTGCTTGATGCATGGGATCTTTCGCTTGCAAGGGGTGGAGCAACGCTTCTTCACGCGCGCATTCATTTATTTGAGCGCCTGGCAAAGAAAACATGCGAGATTTACCAGGAACTTTCTGGTGGAGAGCACCTGGAGATGAACTATATTTCTTCAATTGGAGAGGTTTCTCTTGAAGCCTCTAGAGAAGAAATTACTGATCAGTTTTTACAGGCTTTAAACGAAGCGCGCGCAGATGATATCCGTCGTCAGCAAAGCACTAAGGGTCCTCACCGAGATGATGTTGAGTTTTTGATTGAAGGTAAAGACGCTAGAAATTTTGGGTCTCAAGGCCAAATCAGAACGGTGGTCTTAGCACTTAAAATGGCAGAAGTTTTACTCTCAGAAGAAATACTTGGCGAGAAACCCCTGCTACTTTTAGACGATGTGATGAGTGAGTTGGATGAAGATCGCAGAAAAGCCATTATGGAGTTTGCATTCCACGACATCCAAACCGTAATTACAACTACCAACCTTGGTTATTTCTCTGAAGAGATTTTAGAGAAAGCGCAGATAGTTAGGTTTAGCGATGAATAATCAACAAGAAACACCTGGGCGTGGTGGTAATGAAAACGCAAAAGATTTAATGAGCGCTCTGCTTGGAACCTTCAGAGATTCTAAGAGTATGTCTAAAAATCGTCGCGCTTATCTTGCATGGGTTGAGTCAAATGGTGAAAGAGAAGTAGAACACACAACCGGCGTATTTGTTAGAGAAATTGCTGGTAGAGAATATCCTGTACTTACCGTTTATGTAGACAATCGTATGTGCATGATTGATTTTCTTGCACAAAGAGAAATCTATAGAGCAAGGTTGTCAGAGCATGGCCTGGAATTTTCAGATCTTGAGTTTAAGCTGGATAAATACAATAGACATGCTGGTAAAGAAGACGGTCCCTCAAAAGAACAACCTCAGGGCCAAAAAGTTGAGAAGAAAGTTCTTCCAGAACTTACTACAGAAGAAAAATCACAAATTTCTGAGTTAGTTTCTGGTCTTTCTGAGCCACTCAAGTCAACGGCTTATAAAGCGATTGAAGCAAGTTTTAGACAAAAAAAGAGTCTTTAGTCTAATCTG
>NZ_CAUSFQ010000003.1:0-46701 GCF_963530955.1 Lancefieldella parvula
CAATTCCAAATAGGCTCAGAAGAGAAAACAAGCTTGTAATTAAGGCGCTTGAGAGAGGCGCAAGTAACGAAAAGTGGCCAAAATACACACATGAAATTGGAAGGCATGAGAGCTGAGCGACTGTTGTTGCACACATGGTGTTTCGTACATGAGAAAACGGTTTTCTCAGAACCTTCTGTACTTTTCCATAGCCAGATACGTGAAAAGCAATTTTTGCATAGTACTGAGCAAGACCGCCGTATATATTCATTCCAAAAATACAAGCTAAAGACAAGGTAAAAGCAATGTTTACGCTTAGCTGTGGATCAACACAGAGCATAAGTAAAGCCAGAGTTGAAACAGCTGATAGCGTGTGTTGTTTCCTGCCAACACATTGCATAACGTATTTTTGTTCAACAAGAAGTATTGCCCTTATTGCAGACGCAGGTAATCCACAAAAAAGCGCGTAGCTGCTGAGTAGAATTACATTTAACACTCCTCTCAAAAGTGGTTTTAACGTCAACCTTTTGAGCAAAGCATCAATAAAAGTAGAGAGAATTACTATGTGACAACTAGATATTGCTATAAGGTGCATGAGACCACAGCGCATAAATATCCGAGGAATGTTAAAGCTATACAAGCTAGGCCTATAGGCACAAAGGCCACACGCAGCTAATGCACGGCCAAAGCTCACCTCTGGCTGAAGTTGAGAAATGCAGCTTTCTCTAAATTGAGCAACTTCTCCAATAATTCCCTCTTCATAAGTTGAGGAATTTACCTTGGTTACCTGAATTGAACCAAGTACTCCCCTCTTAAATTGTTCGTCTGAAAACTCTTTATCTTTATACCGAGTAAATCTACCTTCGCAGCACAGATGCGTTTCTCGTAAGATTGGTTCTTTGGCATGTATGCCAACAGATCCAATACAGTCACCTTGGTAAAAGACAGACGCTTGACCAGTCCATGCATGATTTTTGTAGACTAAATCTCTTGATACAACGAGCTCAAAATCATGTACGGAAGTTGACTCTAAAAGATTCACTGACGCCATTTGACTGTCGTATATAAAGAAAGATCTGATAAGGATAATTACAAGTAAGAGTAAAACTGCCCCAACAGTCATAAGGCTAGTATGCGCATGCTTTACATACCAAAATCCTAAAGCAGCCACCATACAGATTCCTAGGATATGAATCAGAACTGTATCAAGCGTTGCGCTTCTTGCAATAAAAACTTGAAGCCATAAACATACAAAAAGCAGCGTGCATAGGCTATATGGAATAAAAGGACGAGAGGGTTGTTCTATCACCTTAGACACGAATATTGTCCTTAAGCTGATCAAACTTTTTCTGACCAATACCAGAAACGCGCATCAAATCTTCAGTAGTCTTAAAGGGTCCATTCTTTTGTCTATCTGCAACAATTCGCTTAGCCAATCCTTCTCCAACGCCATGAAGCTTGGTAAATTCTTCTACGGTTGCTCGATTAATATCTACAACTGTCTTTTTGTCACTTTTCTTATCTGTCTGCTTGTTGCTCGTAGCTTTATTTTGCTCTGGCTGCAAAATCTCTGGCGGTGCCTCTTCTCCCTTTCGAGGAATATAAATTTTTTGACCATCTTCTACAGGAGACGCAAGATTAATGCCTTGACTGTTGGCATCTTCAGTCAAGCCACCTGCTATTTGAATTGCGTCGTTTACACGTGGATTTACCATTTGAAGTGCATACAGACCGGGTGATTTAACGGCTCCATCAACATGAACCATCATCTGAGGAGATGCTTCTTTAATCTTATGGTCTTCTCCTGGTTGTTCTGCAGTCTTATCCTCTTGCGAGTGCTGTGGATTTTCCGCAACAATCGCTCCCTGTGTCGAGTTTGCTTGATTATGCGATCTGTCAAAAGACTCTGATGTTCCAGTGCTAATCATCCCACTAAAGCCACCGACTGACACAATACCTAGACCCACCACAGCAATACCCGCCAAGAGTTGCTGCTTAGAGAGGTTAAACCTTCTCATCAATTTATTAATTATTTGAGTGCGGTTATTTGAAATCTGAGCCATACAATCACCTCAGATTTATATTCAACTATCAAGTTAATAAGAAACACGACTTTTAACTATTTATCTGGTGATCTTGTCATAAAACTGCTGGTAATCTGACACAGTTATAAACAATTTGCAGATAAGTGAAGCAAACTGAAATCAACAAAATTGTCCTAAATAAGATTATCAATCCACTCAAATAAAAAATCCGCCCCTTCACGGGACGGATTCTTAAAATGCATCTAAGCAAAGCCATCAAAGCCTTTGATCTGCAGGAATAGCCTAGTCAGTAATAAACTCTGCAGGAGCAAGCTCTTTATGACGAGCAGCAAGTGTTTTTGGTGGCTTATATGAAGGACACTGACTAAAGTCAATGTACTCAATATGCTGCATAAGGTCATCAATCATGGCTTCATGATCAAAAGAATTCCATGCCTCAAGAACTTCTCGCATTCTTGCGTGAGTCTCGGGTCTGCGAGGCATAAACAATGTGCAGCAATCAGGAGCCGTCCGCGTTGAGATATCAAACGTATTGATATCTTGGGCGCGACGGATGATTTCTTGCTTGTCAGAGCCAATCAGAGGCCTCAAAACAGGTATGGTAACTGCCTCGTTGACAGCAGCAATGTTATCAAGCGTCTGAGAAGCAACTTGACCAAGAGACTCGCCAGTTACCAGGGCTTTAGCTCCCTCAAGCTCTGCAATCTTCTGTGCAATGATATACATCACGCGACGATACATAATGACACGAAGAGCCTGTGGAACAGCAAGGGAAATCTCACGCTGGTGCTCGCCAAAGGGCACAACATACATTCTGCCAATAAGACCAGCAGGCTCAAGAGCCTCAATGATATCCTGGCACAGATATTCGCTGGTATCGGAAGTCATGGGGCGTCCAGAGAAGTGAACTGGAATAACCGTAGCACCTCTGCGGCCAACCATCCATGTTGCAACAGGAGAATCAATACCGCTTGAAAGAAGCGATACTACTTTGCCAGCGGTGCCAACAGGAAGACCGCCGACGCCGTGAATAGATGCAGCGTAAACGTATGCGTTACCCTGAACAACGTGTACATAGACCGTCATATCCGGATTATGCATCTGCACTTTTTTATCAGGGAAATTCTCGCAAAGGACTGCGCCTACAAGCTGGTTAATCTCAATGGAATGCTTTGGATAGACCGTTGAGGAACGACGAGCATGCACTTTAAACGTAGCAAAGTCACCGGACTCCCCCAGCGCCTTCACGGCGGCGTTACAAAACTCCTGCTCATCTAAGCCACAGCGATACGCCAAAGAAGCGCGAGCAACACCGGGAACCTGGGCCACGGCATGTTGCAGCTCTTCAGTTGCTTGTTTATCAGTGGTTTCTACAAGAAGGTAGCCAGAAATGCGAGAAACCCCCGCCACTGGAAAGTGTCGGAGGGCTCGTCGCAAATTTGTTACCAACTGATTTTCAAAAGTGGATCGGTTCTTACCCTTTAAACCAATTTCGTGGTAGTGAACCAGACATACTCTTTCAGTCATAACTCTTAGTAAACGATGGTGTTCTCGCCCTTAATTGCCTCGTCAAAAGAATCTTTAACAAAGCCAAGGGTACCGTCGTTAATCTCTTTCATAGCAATAGAGACAGAATCTTTACCACTTGCAACAGTAGTAATGTCATCAAAATCCTGAACAGCGGTTACACGCAGGTGCTGACCGTGAAGCATGTTGTTAATATCGCAAGCGCGCTTAGAAGCAAGAGAGCAAAGCAAGAATGGATTCTGCTCAGTCTTCTGAAGCAGGCTGTCAATCTCAGGCTTAATAACAGACATTAAAGCTGACCTCCGTCTGATTCATAGTCATCAAAAACTTCCTCGAGCTTGCTGAGAGCAGTCTCAAGGTTGTCGTTCACAATGCAAACAGTATAGTCGTTTGCATGCTCCATTTCACGCGAAGCATTAGAAAGTCTCGTAGAAATGGTCTTCTCGTCTTCTGTACCGCGACCTCTAAGACGCTGTTCAAGCTCTTCAAATGAAGGCGGCTTAATAAAGACGAGAATGGCGTTGGGATATTGTTTGTGGACCATAAGTCCACCCTGAACGTCAATCTCTAGAACAACAGACTGACCTGCAGAAATCAGGCGATCAACCTCGGATTTGAGCGTGCCATAGCAATGACCATGAACATGAGCCCACTCAAGGAATTCACCAGCATCAACGCGCTTTTTAAATTCTTCATCGGAGAGAAAATAATATGCAACTCCATCGACTTCTCCTGGTCGTGGAGAGCGCGTAGTAGCCGAAACCGTCAGGCCTAGGTTTGGGCGCTTGTCCCTCAACAGAGAGACAAGCGTTCCTTTTCCTACACCTGACGGTCCAGATACTACAAAAAGTTTGGCTGAACGAGCCACTACTTGGTCAGTGCCTCGAGGAGCTGCTCACGCTGACGAGCGCCAAGGCCCTTAACGCGGCGAGTTGCGGAAATTCCGAGCTCGTCCATAATCTTTGCTGCCTTTGCCTTGCCATAGCCAGGAAGGGACTCGATAAGAGCAGAAACCTTCATACGCTCAGCAATAGGATCGGTAGAATCAAGGACCTCTTTAAGGGAGACCTTACCAGTCTTAACCTTCTCGCGAAGCTCTGCACGAGCGTGACGAGCCTGAGCTGCCTTCTCAAGTGCTGCCTTGCGCTGCTCATCGGTAAGTGTAGGTAGAGCCATTGTTCCTCCAAACATCGTTTTCGTACGTCATATACGAAACTCAATTTAATGTGCCTTTTGCACTTCAGCAAAATAGTTTGCCACATAACACGTTATTTACAAGGGGTTTTTTAATATTTCCGCATCAAAAACCACCTGTTCATCACAATTCCAACAACTTCCGTTAATTTTTGAGCTCTGAAATTATGTTTTCAAAAGCATCGACAGGATTATTTGCGCTGGTAATCGGCCTACCAACTACCAATTTGCTTGCTCCAGCCTTAATTGCAGCTGAAGGTGTGGAAATTCTGACCTGATCGCCCTTCTCGGCACCTTCTGGACGTACTCCAGGAGTTACGATGAGCGCATTTGGTCCCAAAAGCTCTCTCATTTCCTGTGCTTCCTGAGGTGAGCAGACAATTCCATCGGCACCTGCGCTGTAAGAAAGAGACGCCAAACGAGCAACTTCATCCTTAATAGATCCGTCTACGCCAATGGAGTGAAGCGCATCCTCATTCATGCTGGTAAGCACAGAGATAGCCACCAGTTTGGTGCGGCCAGACTCATCAACGCCACGCTCTGCTGCAGCCTCTTCTGCACCCTCGCGACCAGCAGAGATCATCTGAGCGGTTCCCAGGCCATGGATAGATAAGATGTCTGCACCAGAAAGCGATGCAGAGTGGACAGCGCCTTTGACCTGGAATGGAATGTCGTGCACCTTAAGGTCAAGAAACACCTTGAAACCGCGAGCGTGCATCTCATCTACCATCGAGGGTCCGTAGCGATAAAAAAGCGTCATGCCAACCTTAACCCAGCGTGCATGGCCGGCGAGAAGATCGGTGAGCTCCAGAGCTCTTTCTCTTGTGCAATCAAGCGCAACAATAACGGCGTCGCGTGCCTGCTCGTCTGTTAGCATTCAACAGCTCCAATCAGCTCGTGGATGTCAGATACTCCCTGAGACTTTGCCCAGTCAGTAAGCTCGTTCAGAATACGTGGAGCACACATTGGGTCGTAAAGGTTTGCAGAACCAACCGAGACAGCCGTAGCACCCGCTAAGATAAACTCCGCAGCATCCTCGCCCGTTTCTACGCCACCAACGCCGCAGATAGGAATGGAGACCGCCTGAGCACACTCCCAAACCATGCGAACAGCAGCGTTATGACAAAGAGGACCACTCAGACCGCCAGTTGGCTTAGAGAGCCTACTCTTTCTGGTGTGGACGTTAATTGACATGCCTGGAATAGAGTTGATGAGCGTAAGACCATCAGCGCCTGCGGTCTCAAAAGCTTTACCAATCTCGGCAACGTTGACGGGGGCCATCTTAACCAGAATGGGCAGCTTTGTCAGAGGACGAACTGCCTTCATAATCTCTGTAGCCTGCTCTGGAGTACCACCGAGAGGCTTACCGCCCTTCTCGAGATTTGGACAACTCACGTTAAGCTCAATAGCTGAGATGTGTGGATTAAGCTCTTCAAGGCGCTCGACAACATCAATCATCTCCTGAACGGAGTGTGCCGCCATCTGCATGATGACGCGCGTACCACGGCCTTCAAGATCTTTCATGTAGTCATCAGTGTGGGCGATAAAATCGTCCACTCCAGGATTGGCAAGGCCAACGCTGTTCATCATGCCGCCGTTGAGCTCGCACATACGAGGAGCTGGGTTTCCTTCCCAGGGAACGCGAGCAACACCCTTCATAGTGATGGCGCCAAGCAGAGAAACGTCGTAGAAACCCTCAAACTGCCAGCCATAGCCAAAGGTACCCGCAGCAGTATTGATAGGATTTTTCATCTGGATACCGCCAAGATTGACGGCCATTTTTACCTGATCTACCATGCGATCTCCTTTGCCTCAAAGACAGGTCCAACCATGCAAGCAGACGCATAGCCGCCCTTAGCAAGTGGGACATTGCAGGTATTGCATGCGCCAAAGGCGCAGCTCATCATACGCTCCATAGAAACCTGGCAGGCAACGTTGTTGGCAATTGCAAGCTTGGCCACGCTTCTCATCATAGGCTCTGGACCGCAGGTATACACAGCGTCCCAAACACCTTGGCTCAAAGGTTCCTCCAAAGCTGCTGTTACAAAGCCCTTGGTACCCTTAGAACCATCATCCGTTGTGACGTACACGTTCTGTGCGCCCAAGGCGAGAAGATCTTCTTCTCCAAAGAGTTTCTCGGCAGTTTGTGCGCCAATGACCGCGTCAAACTCAACACCTAGCTCAGTAAGCTTACGCGCTGCAGCGATGATTGGCGTGATGCCCACACCACCTGCTACCAGGACACTTCTCTTGCTAGAGGCGTTAAGGCGCCAGGGGCGGCCGCAAGGAGCCGTCATGTCACTGGCGTCACCAGGCTTCATCTGAGAAAGCCTGCGCGTGCCCTCACCTACCGTTGCGTAGATAAGCTCGAGCGTATCGGTTGCTTTATCAGCTAGCGAGAAGGACAGCGGAATGCGAAGAATGTGGCGCTTATCGCCTGGAACATTAACGTTTACAAACTGACCAGGCGCTAGAGACTTACAAAGACCTGGTGCCTTGAGCTGGGCTCTATACAGATTCTGGGCAACCTGGGTATTACTCAGAACCGTAAAGTCAAATACCTGTACATTTCCACGTAGTGGCATTACTTTTCCCCTCCAGGAACAACTACTTCATTGGCAAGAACTCGCTTGCCATCAACAAACACATCTGTTGCAACACCATAGAGCTCAGCGCCAATGAAGGCGGAGTTCTTGGACTTGCTCTCAAAATACTCTGTCGTAATCTGAACCTTCTTTTCTGGGTCAAAAAGGGTCAGGTCAGCCTTGTAACCTGCAGCAATCTTAACAGGCGCAAGACGCAGAATACGACGAGGATTAACGGCCATTGCGCGAACAAGACCCGTGTAAGAAAGCTTATTGGTGCGCACCATATTGGTTACCATCAAAGGCAGCGAGGTCTCAAGGCCAATGCAGCCAAAGTAAGAGATTTCCCACTCACAGTCCTTCTCGTGAGCTGCATGAGGAGCATGGTCGGTGACAATACAGTCAACTGTACCGTCTGCGACTGCAGCCTGAAGAGCGAGCGCATCCTCAGTAGTTCTGAGCGGTGGATTCATCTTAAGGTTGGTGTTATACGTATCAGTGATGTCATCTTCAGACAAGAAGAGATGGTGAGGACAAACCTCTGCGGTGACAGGCAAGCCTTCCTTCTTAGCTGCACGTACCAGCTCTGCTCCCCTGCCCGTTGAAATGTGGCAGATGTGCAGAGGACAGCCGGTAAGGCGGCACAGATCAATGTCTCTGGAGATCTCTAGCTCCTCGCCAAGTGCTGGCCAGCCAAACATACCAAGTCGCGTGCTTGCGCGACCCTCGTTAACAACACCACCAGCACTGATAGACTCAATCTCACAGTGAGCAGCAACAACGCGGTCAAACTGGGAGACGTACTCCATTACCGTGCGCATCATACCAGCGCTTTGAACGCCGTGGCCGTCATCAGAGAACGCGGATGCTCCCTCATCAACCATGTTGCCAATCTCAGCAAGCTCTTGACCCTTAGAGCCCTTGGTTAGAGCGCCCATAGGACGGACGTGAATGAGACCAACCTCATTGCCACGATCAATCTGGAAGCGAACAGCAGGACCGTTATCAGTAACAGGGTTGGTGTTTGGCATGGTAGCAACGTCAGTAAAGCCACCGTGGACCGCAGCTCTAGAGCCCGTCTCAATGGTCTCCTTGTACTCAAAGCCTGGATCTCTGAAGTGAACATGCATATCAACGAGGCCAGGAGTCAGTACCTTGCCCTTTGCATCAATAACGGTATCACCCTCTTGAGGTGCAACGGTTGCTGCTACTTCGGAAATAGTTTCTCCCTCAATACGAACGTCCAGTACCGCGTCAAGATTAAGCTGCGGGTCTACAACACGCGCGCCCTTAAGCAGAAATGCCATCAGAGTCTCCTCCCAGAAGCAAATACATTGCGGCCATGCGCGTCAAAACGCCTGCATTGACCTGGTCAAGAATACGAGAGCGAGCGCAATCGGCTACCTCGCTGTTAATTTCCATACCACGGTTCATAGGACCTGGGTGGCAGATGATTGCTTCGGGCTTCATCAGCTTACTGCGGCGCTCGTCAAGGCCCCAAAGCCTGTTGTACTCACGGCGAGAAGGAATAGGAGCTCCTTCCATACGCTCCAGCTGCACGCGGAGCATGTACACGACGTCAACATCACCAATGACCTCATCAAAGTGTGAGGTCTGATAGCAGCCAAACCAGCTTGGATCGTCTACGTGGAATGTTGGAGGTCCAACTAGAACAACCTCTGCGCCCATAGTCTTGAGTGCTGGCACCAAAGAACCAACAACGCGACTGTGAGAAAGGTCGCCAACAATGGCAACTTTAAGGCCATCAAGGTGTCCAAAGTTCTTGCGAATGGTATAAAGGTCAAGCATGGCCTGAGTGGGGTGCTGATGCTTGCCGTCACCAGCGTTGATGACAACGGCATCAGTGTGCTCAGTAATCTTCTGAGGTGTACCTTCAAGTTTTGCACGGCAGATAAACATATCAACATTCATAGCGTAGATATTCTGAATGGTATCTGCCAGAGACTCTCCCTTAACCACAGATGAAGTAGATCCTCCCATATTTAAAGCGTCAGCCGAGAGGCGTTTCTCGGCAAGCTCAAATGAAGAGCGAGTCCTGGTAGAAGGCTCTAAGAACAGGTTAACAATGGTGCGCCCACGAAGTGCCGGCACCTTTTTAATGTCTCTGTTATTTACAGCTTCAAACGACTGAGCTGTATCAAGAATCTGCTGGATATCGTCACGCGTCAGGCTGTTTGTATCAATCAAATGTTTAACTGAAAGCATTAGTTTCCTCCCTCAATAAAGGGGTCAGAATAGTCAGCTTCGTACAGCAAGACGCAGTCCTGACCATCAATTTCTTTAACATTTAAGCTGACTACCTGGCTCTTTGATGAAGGAACATTTTTTCCCACATAGTCAGGTCTAATAGGAAGCTCGCGATGACCACGGTCAACAACAACTGCTAGCTGAACGCGCTCAGGACGGCCATAGTCAATGAGGGCATCGAGTGCTGCTCTGATAGTTCTTCCTGTCTGAAGAACATCGTCTACCAGCACAACGCTTGTGCCTGTAATAGCAAAATCGATATTAGTTGCGTGGAGAACCGGTGCAGTATTTCTTCTAAAATCATCGCGATAAAAACTGATATCAAGTGAGCCAACTTTTGGCTTAAATCCGGTAAAACTCAAAATCTTTTCCGCAAGACGAGAAGCCAAAACCTCTCCACGGCGAATAATGCCCACCAAAGCAACGTTTTCAATTGCATCGTTATTCTCGACAATTTCGTGAGCAATTCGTGTAAGCATGCGGTCAAGGGACTGCTCATCCACAATGAGAGAGTGCGAACCTTCTTGAGCCATAGCGCCTCCAATAAAAAAGATACCTCACCTGACCAGGCACAAGGTATCCAAAAGGCAAAACTATGACTATGAGCCTTACGGGTATCTCGTACCACATTTAAAGACACACATATTGTACTCGTACAGACCCTAACTTTTGGTTAGGAATTTTAATTATCTCTTGAGGTGCTCGTAAGCTTCACAAACTTCATCAACAGGACCAAGCATGCGCTGCTTGCCCTTCTCAATCCAAATGGCACGGTCACAAATGCGCTGAACCAGGTCAATGGAGTGAGAAACCAGAAGAACCGTAACATTATTAGAAGCAACCAGTTCTTTGATGCGGTTCTCACACTTTTGCTGGAAGAGGAAGTCTCCTACCGAGAGTGTCTCATCAACAATGAGCAGGTCAGGCTCTGTAACGGTTGCAATTGCAAAGGCAATACGTGCCACCATACCAGAGGAGTAGTTCTTGAGTGGCATGTCCATAAAGCCCTCAAGCTCAGCAAACTCTACAATCTGGTCAAAATGCGAGTCAATAAACTCCTTCTTGTAACCAAGAAGAGCGCCATTGAGGTAGATATTCTCTTTAGCGGTAAGCTCCATGTCAAAGCCAGCACCAAGCTCAATAAGCGGTGCAATAGTACCTTTAACCTCACAAGTTCCCTTAGAAGGCTCAAGTACGCCCGCAATGATTTTGAGCATGGTAGACTTGCCGGAACCGTTGGTGCCTACCAGGCCAAAAGCCTCGCCACGCTTTACCTCAAACGAGATGTCATCAAGAGCCTTGAACTCCTTAAAGGCTACCTCGCCGCGTGCAAAGGCAATAAAGTACTCTTTCAGCGAGTTAAACTGCTCAGAGGCAATGTTAAAGATCTCCGAAACGCCGTTTACCGCAACAACGGTCTCTGCGTCTTCAGATGGAAGCGGTGGACGCATAAAATCGTCATCGCCTGCAACAACTACCCAGGCAGTTACTGTCTGAGGGTTGTTGTGTGTGTCAAATGCATCAATGTAGAGATGATAGCGACCAGGCTCTGGGAAGGTATATGTCCACGACGTATTAGGAATTGAATCACCAAATTGATGCTCTGTGGTATCCCAAAAACCCTCATCCCAACGGTCGTTCAAACTCCACACATAGTGGAATTTAAAGCCTTCAGGGTCTGCACCAATAATCTTAGGAGTAGCAGTTACAGTTTCTCCTGCACGAATCTCGTGCGTATCTAAGGAAACCTGAACTGACCAGCCTAACTCTTTATTTGGTGACTCAGACATACAACTCCTCTAATCAACTATTGCCTGAACAGTATAGCTGATTATGGCGAGAAACCCGACTTTTTAAGAGACTTCTCTACTTCTGTGGTGCCGCTGTGGTGGTACGAACAATAAGCTTTGGAGCAATTCTAATTGCTTCAGGCTCATACCCCGCCTCAGATGCACGTATTGCATGCTCAAGTGCCACACGACCGCGCTCTAGGAGATTAAAGCGTACGGTGGTCAAAGAGAAGTTTGGCAAATAGTCTTCAAGAGAGTCGTCAACACCAACAACGCTCACGTCTTCCGGTACGCTCAGTCCCACTTCTTCAAATGCCGCAATGATACCTAGCGCCATCTGGTCGTTTGCTGCATAAACTGCAGTAAAATCACGAGTTTCTCGCAGTTTTTTACCAATTTCATAGCCACTATTGGCGGTCCAATCGCCAGCTAAAGGCTCAACAATTTCTAGCCCATACTCAGACATGGCATCTCGCCAGCCCTTCTCGCGAAATTGCGAGTCAATGGAGTATGAAGGGCCTGCTACAAAACGGATCTTGCGATGACCAAGCTCATAGAGGTGATCAATGACAAGCTTTGAGCAACCGTACTGATCTGAGTCAACGGTTGTGCAGTAAGGGTGCTCATGCATGGTAAGAAGCACTGTTCCAAGGCCCGGCTGCGGTACAAATGATTCAAAGTCTGATGCCATAAGGATCATGCTGATAATCATGCCGTCAACAGGAAGATTAGACATACGATGAGAAATGTCCTGCAGGCAGAGGCCGTCGTCAGAGCCTTTCTCAATCATCGTAATTGCATATTCATGCTCACGAGCAGCAGAAACAATGCCATCGAGGGTTGCCAAGTTACCAAACTCGCGAATGTCGTACAGACAGAGTCCCACCGATTGATACGAGCCAGACCTTAACGACCTGCCTGCAAAGCTTGGCCTAAAGCCCATAGACTCCATTGCGGCCTGGACTTTTTCTCGCGTGGCCTTACTGACGTTCTGAGCGCCATTAGCAACACGAGAAACGGTCTGCTGAGAAACACCAGCAACCTGTGCAACATCAGCCATTGAAACAGAGCGCTTATTTGAGCTAGAACTATGCGAGCGAGTCACGAATTCCTCCGATTATCTGCTTGTTTACGTACTCATACTAACAGGCAGATTGGCATAACGCGATAAAATTGCATATATAGCAGCAAATTAAACGTTCACGGTAAAAAAATAACCGTTCGGCGAGAAGGACTTTTGACCTGCGCTCTAACCGTTTGCCCCCGCAAAGATACCACTGACTGAAAACTTAATAATTTCCTGTTAGTTCGTTATGAGTACGTTAACATAGTATGTGTAATGCACTATGAGTAGTATCTCGGAGGTATCCGATGATTGATGTTCGACCCTTTGATAGCTTTGTTAACTCCCCTGCTGCGCTTACGTATACTATTCGCGGCGCCCATTCATCAATTAAATTAAGCAATTTTGGTGCCACCATTCTTGGTATTTCTGTACCAGATATCTATGGCACACAAGCAGATGTCGTTCTTGGCTATGGCTTGTTTGACTTGTATTTAGATAACCCAGCTTGTTTTGGCGCTTCCATTGGACCTTCTGCTAATCGAGCAGATAAAGCAGAAATTCCGCTTAATGGAGTTGTCTATCACCTTCCTAAAAACAACGGTCCAGACAATCAAAATAACCTGCACACTGATCTTGTTGCTGGTATCCATAAGCGCATTTGGCAGGCAGAAATCGATGAAGCGCATAATACGGTAACCTTTAGCATTGACCTGGTAGATGGAGAATATGGACTGCCAGGAAACCGTCATATTACTGCGGCCTATACGCTTGTTGAAGAAGCCGCGCAGTCAACGCTTAATCTTACGTATACCTGCACAACTGATGCTGCAACTTTTGTAAACATGACCAATCACGCGTACTTCAACCTCAATGGTCATGATTCTGGTGATGTTCTAGGCCACCAGCTTACAATCCAGGCAGATTCGTATCTGCCTCTACGAGAAGACTCGGTTTCCGCAGGAACCATCGATGCTGTTGCAGGAACTCCCTTTGATTTCCGCACACCTAAGACCATTGGCAAAGATCTTGACGCAGATAATGAGCAGCTCAAAATTGCTCGTGGTTATGATCACTGCTTTGCCATTAATAACTATGAAAATGGCCAGCTACGCCCCGCTCTTCTCGCCACATCAGAAAGCGGACGCTCACTAGAAATTCAAATTACCGCTCCTGGCGCCCATCTGTATACCGGCAACTGGATTGATGAGGCTCGCGCAAAAGACGGCGCTATTTACAAGCCTCACGCTGGTTTTGCATTTGAGAGCGAGTTTTATCCAGATTGTGCTCACCATGCAGAGTGGCCTCAGCCTACCTGCACGCCTGAGCAGCCTTACAGCTCGCAAATTGTTTATCGATTCTTTTAAGGTACCTGTAGCTTCACAGCACTAAAGGGAAAGGAACACCATGGCTCACACGTTTGACGAGAAAACCACAGCTCAGCTCAATCGCGCAAAAGAGCACTTTGAGCAAATGTTTGGAAAAGCTGACCGCTATCTTGCGGTACACGCGCCTGGTCGCTCCGAGATTGCAGGAAACCACACAGATCACGAGGGCGGTCATGTCATCGCTGGTGCCCTGGATGTTGCTATTGATGCAATTTGCGCCCCTAACAGCCTGGGCGTTATTCGTGTAGCCAGCGTGGGATATGATCCTTTTGAGGTTGACTACACAAATCTAGAGCCCACCGAAGCTGAGTATCTGAGCACTAAGGCTATTGTTCGTGGTATGGCAGCAAACCTGGTCAAACTTGGTTTTGAGCCATCCGGCTTTGACATGGCAGTAGTTAGCAATGTCCCTGGTGGTGGTGGACTTTCTTCCTCTGCTGCGTTTGAGGCTGCAGCAGGTCGCGCAATGGAAGCACTCTGGAAAGGCGGCTCCGAGGTTTCTGCGGTTAAGCTTGCTCAGATGAGCCAGAACACAGAAAACGTTTACTTTGGCAAGCCGTGCGGCCTTATGGATCAGCTTGCTGTTTGCCTTGGCGGCCTTGCCTTCATGAACTTTGAGGATTCTGCAGAGCCCAAGGCAGAAAAGCTGGACCTTAACTTTGAGGATTACGGCTATGCTCTCTGCCTTGTTGATGTTGGCTGCGACCATGTTGCCTTCACAGATGAATACGCAGCGGTCCCTGTTGAGATGCAAAAAGTTGCAGCGGCCTTTGGCAAGGCTCGCCTCTCTGAGGTTCCCGTTGAAGACTTCCAGGCTCGCGTTAATGAGCTGCGAGAAGAGCTTGGAGACCGCGCCCTTCTCCGTGCTATCCACTACTGGTATGAGAATGACCTGGTAGACAAGAGATGGGTAGACCTTCAGAATTCCGATATTGAGTCCTTTATTGCACTCACTAACGCTTCTGGCGCAAGCTCCGGCATGTACCTGCAGAACGTTTCTACTTCTGGCTCGTATCAGCCAGCAATGCTTGCCCTCGGTTTGGCCGAGAGCATCTTAAAAGGTTCTGGTGCCGTTCGCATTCACGGTGGCGGTTTTGGTGGCTCTATCCAGTGCTTTGTTCCTCTCGCTCTAGTCGAGACCTTCATCGCACAGATGAACCAGTGGTTTGGCGAAGGTGCCTGCCGCCACTACGCCATCTCTGACCAGGGAGCTTGTGCACAATGGCTGTAGCAGACAATGAAAGCGCGCTTTGCATTCAGCAGCTTGTCGCGTATGCATGCGAGCGCGGACTTATTCAAACTGAGGATTTGACCTGGTGCTATAACGCGCTGTTGGACATGCTTTCGTACGAGGGTCCCGCTCCCGTTAAGCCTTGGGAGAAGATTGAACTGGAGTCGTTTGATCTTGACCAGACGCTTGCCGAGCTTGCCCGTCTGGCTGTTTCTCATGGACTTGTCGAGAACACCCAGAGTGGCGAGGACTCTTTTGCCATGCGTGTTATGGGCCTTCTGCTGCCAAAGCCTTCCGAGGTCGCACGTCATTTCAACGAGTTGTACGCTTCTGAGGGACCTCGCGCTGCAACTGACTGGTTCTACACACTCTGCTGTGATGCTGGCTACGTCAGAAGAAGCGCCATTGCCAGAAACATTACCTGGACTACGCCAACTACCTGGGGAGACCTTGAGATCACCATCAACCTCTCCAAGCCAGAAAAAGACCCTCGTGAGATTGCAGCAGCTAAAACAGCTCAAAACACTTCTGGCGAGAAGTACCCCGCATGCCAACTCTGCCTGGATAACGAGGGCTACTCCGGACGCGGCGCTTCGTCTGGCGCGGGTGCTCATCCTGCTAGGCAAAACCTGCGCATCATCCCCATTGAACTCAATCAGCATCGTTGGGGATTCCAGTACAGTCCATACGCGTACTTCAATGAGCATTGCATTGCTATGAACTCGGATCACATTCCTATGCACATTGATCACGAGGCGCTCGTCAATCTCTTTGACTTTGTGGATAGATTCCCCCACTACTTTATTGGCTCTAATGCCGACCTGCCTATTGTGGGTGGATCGATCCTCTCGCACGATCACTACCAGGGCGGATGTTACGAGTTCCCTATGATGCGCGCGGAAGTTGCGGAAGAGTTTGAACTCAGGCAGTTCCCCGAGGTAGCGGGCGCGATCCTCAAGTGGCCGCTCTCTGTTCTCCGCCTCTCCTCCACCAGTCGAGAAGAAGCGCTCAAAGCAGCGGAATTTATCATCACTGCATGGCGCTCCTATACCGACGAGTCCGTCTCTGTTTATGCAGAAACTAACGGCGAGCCCCACAACACGGTTACCCCTGTTGTTCGCAAGCTGGAAGATGGCATCTACGAGGTCTTCCTTGCATTGCGCTGCAACATTACCAGCGAAAAACATCCGCTTGGCATCTTCCATCCACATGCCGAGTATCACCACATCAAGAAAGAGAATATCGGCCTCATCGAGGTTATGGGCCTTGCCGTACTTCCTCCTCGCCTTGTGCCAGAACTCAACAAAGTTCAGTCAGTTATGGAGCAGTGCCTGGCAAATGACAAGAAAGCCAATGCCGTCTACGGTCAGTTGACCACGGACTCTACTACAATCTCCCACGCCGACTGGGCGCGCCAGATTTACGCCAAGCTTCTTGAGCAGGGCGACGGTTCTAGCAAGGATGCTGCTTCAAAGAAGGGCAGCTCTTCCCTCTCGTCCGAGCAGCTTAAGAAGTACATCTACGACGAAGTCGGGATTGTCTTCTCGCACGTTTTAGAGGACGCCGGCGTATTCAAGTGGGACGAAGAAGGACGAGCAGCACAGCATCGCTTCCTCGAATCTCTGTAGCTGCTGCCGTCCACAGGTTCGCGCGCAGCTCACGATGCTTCACGAGCAAAAACGTCTGCGATACACGTAGTTCCACGAGCTTCAACGTACTATACAATCGCAAAATCACCCAGCAAGAGGGCCGAGAAAATCGGCTCTCTTGTTTTTTACCGCCAAACCATCAGCCACGACAGTTAAACAACGCGCAAGCACAGCAAAGTCAGATATTCTGTTGGATGTGGGGTCTGATTTGACCCTTCTAACACACCTATGTCGGATAATCTGTCGCAGATAGCTCTACTCAACGCCCTGACCACGCCTACGTCAGATAATCTGCATGTATCGAGAAGCCCGACCACAGTAAAGTCGGATAATCTGCATGTATCGAGAAGCCCGACCACAGTAAAGTCAGATAATCTGTCGATAGTTAACATATTTTTTGACATTGGTGTGTTATTTCTCTCTGAAACTGCAGAATATCAGCCATAGGTGTGCTCTCAGGGACAAAAATTGCAGATTATCCGACTTAGGTGTGTTGCGAAAATTCTAAACAGACATATGTCTAAATTGATACAGTGTTTTACCAGCTGCTTTGTAATTTTCCCGTAAAGTCACTTTTCCTTAACATGCAAGCGCTGTCTTTCGCCAAAAAAAAGAGGCGTCTACGTAAGTAGACGCCTCGAAACTTGCACGTGGTAGCACGCGTGTCCGTACTTGCAGCGCGTTTCCGCACTTGTGGGCGTAGCGGGCGTGGGGCGCGCGGCGCGGAAGCACCAGCTACTTCTTCTGGACGTACTTCAAGCAGTCAAGGGTGACAGCGGTCAGAATAATGACGCCCGAGAAGACAAACTGGAGGTTGGTGTCGATGCCAAGAATGGTCAGTGCATAAGTCAGTGCGGTGAAGATAAGAACACCAACGGTAACGCCGGAGATCTTACCAATACCACCGGTGAACGAAACGCCACCAACAACGCAGGCTGCGATTGCGTCCATGTCCCAACCCTGTCCGTAAGCTGCAGAGCCGGAGCCGACCATACGCATGCACTCGAGCCATGAACCAAATCCGTAGAGGATACCAGCCATAACAAAAGCGCCAACCATAACTCTAAAGACAGAGATACCAGAAACAGCTGCTGCCTCAGGGTTTCCACCTACTGCATAGAGGTTCTTACCAAAGGTGGTCTTGTTCCAGATGAACCAAACAATAGCAATAGCTGCGATTGCCCACAAAATAATTGATGGGAATTTGCCAATTCGTGGAATGACCATATCTGGAATAGATGGCTCAATAGCACCAAAAGAAACACCCTTTGTTGCATAGGTAACAATACCAAAGATAATCAGCATGTTAGCCATGGTCGAGATGAATGGGTGCATCTTAAACTTAGCAGTAAAGAAGCCAGCGATACTGGTAAAGCAGGTGCAGAGAACAATACAGGTAACCAAAGCCATGATGATTCTGACAGGAATTGGAATACCAGTAAGGTCAAACGTGATACCAAAGACCTGACCAGTATTGATGCCCTGGTGCATGATGATGGTTGAAGCAGTCATGCCCATACCAACCATACGACCAATGGAGAGGTCAGTGCCGGTAAGCAGAATCAATCCAGCTACACCAAGAGCCAGGAACATTCGAGGCGATGCCTGCTGAAGAATGTTGATGACGTTGGAGTATGTCAGGAGCTGAGTGCCCTTGACTGCTGGGGTAATGATACAAAGGGCAATGAATACCAGGAGAATAACAATGTACAGGCCGTTCTGAAGCAAGAATGAACGGGTGTTGAAGGTGTACTTGTAGTTCTCCCACTTCTGAGCCTGAGACTCCAGTGGAGTGAACTTAGACATCCTGAGAAGGTCGATGAGGTGATACTCATGACTAAACGCATTATGAGCACGGTCTTTGATGCGCTGAAGGTCTTTCTGATAGTTGACCTTTGCATCAAACTGACGGTTCTTATAGACGTACTTCTCGTCCTTGATTTCCTGAGCATCAGAAGTCTTGCTGACAGCCTCTTCATGCTCCTTCTTGAGGCGATCAAGAGCAGCAGCGTAGTTCTGCTTAGCCTGCTCCTTCTCAAGAGCACAGCTAGCCTTTACAGGCTCCAGGTACTCGTTCTTGTAGTGCTCCTTAAGATAAGCCTCGGCCTCTGCGATAAGCTTGGAGACCTGAGCGCTGTTCTCGGACTCAACCTTCTTGGCAAGCTCCAGCTCAGCCTTGTAGCCCTCAATAAGCGTGTTGCGCTCATCGGCGGAGATAGACTTATCGCGCTTTGTTGACTCAATAGCGCTTAGTGTTGAAATTACTTTGTTGGTACCATTTGCGCGAAGCTCATCAATCTGAGCCTGAATGGAACCAATCTTCTGATCAATAGGCTTTAGCAGCTCTTTTTCCTGCTCGGCCGTCAGAACAGATCCACCTGTTTTTGGCATTTATATCATCCTCTCCTACAGGTACTTTGCGCTGAGGCGCAGGAGTTCTTCTTGATTTGTCTCGTTGGTATTTACGATGCCCGAGAGTCTACCGTTGGACATAACGCCAATTCGGTTGGTAATTCCCAAAATCTCTGGCATCTCCGAAGAGACTACGATAATAGTGGTACCGCTCTTAGCCATATCAATAATGAGCTGGTAGATCTCATATTTAGCACCAACATCAATACCACGAGTAGGCTCGTCCATCAGGAAAACCTGTGGATAGCGCTCGAGCCATTTACCAAAAATGACCTTCTGCTGGTTGCCGCCAGAAAGACTTGAAATCAAGTCTGATGGACCCTGAGCCTTGGTGTTCATAACCTTGAGCTCGTTGACGGTAGCCTTAGTCATCTTAGGATCAGAAAGAATTGGACCAGCCTTGTACTGGTTCAAGTTTGCAATGGTTGTGTTAAACGTCAGGTCACCCTTAAGGAACAGGCCGTTTGCCTTGCGCTCCTCGGTAATCATGGCAAAACCGTGATCCATTGCCTCTGCAGCTGTCGAGAAGTTCATAAGGTGTTCGTTGACGTAGACACGACCGGCAGCTCTGGTTCTTACACCAAAGATTGTTTCAAGAAGCTCTGTTCTACCAGCGCCGACAAGACCATACAGACCAAAAATCTCGCCCTTCTTTACATCAAAGGTGACGTCCTGAAG
Organism: Lancefieldella parvula; assembly: GCF_963530955.1. Taxonomy (GTDB): domain Bacteria; phylum Actinomycetota; class Coriobacteriia; order Coriobacteriales; family Atopobiaceae; genus Lancefieldella; species Lancefieldella parvula_A. Next base: position 19,810 of record NZ_CAUSFQ010000003.1, read on the forward strand.
GTATGGCTCATATTTAGTTGAAAGGTGCTGAATAGAAAGATACGTCTTACCAGGTGTGTTAGTAACATCTGGGAAGCGATTCTCAAGTGAGCGGCCGACCATTGCCGAGATAAGCTCATTCATGTTGGTCTCATTTGAACGCTTGGTCATAACAAGCTTACCGTCACGAAGAACTGAAATGTCGTCGCAAATTTCAAAGATCTCATCCATCTTGTGAGAGATGTAGACCAGAGAAATTCCCTGCTCTTTGAGCATGTGAATCATCTCAAAGAGTTTCTCGACCTCTTGGGTCATAAGCGAAGAAGTAGGCTCATCAAGAACAATAATCTTAGCGTTGTAAGAAATTGCCTTTGCAATCTCGCACATCTGACGCTGAGATACTGACATGTTCTTCATAGGCTGAGTTAGATCAACCGTCATGCCCAGACGCCTAAAGAGCTCGTTTGCTTCTTTTTTCATGCGTCCCTCGTCGACAACACCCATTGCATTAACGGGATAGCGACCAAGGAACAAGTTATCTACAACATTTCTATCAAGGCACTGGTTAAGCTCCTGGTGAACCATTGCGACGCCATTCTCAAGTGCGTCTTTTGGTCCAGAGAAATTAACCTCTTTGCCGTCAAGAAATATCTTGCCTTCATCTTTTTGATACGTACCAAACAGGCACTTCATCATGGTAGATTTGCCTGCGCCGTTCTCTCCCATAAGACCCATAACGGTTCCACGGCGTACGTTCATTGAAATGTGATCCAGAACGCGGTTACGTCCAAAGGACTTGCTCATTCCATCAATTGTTAGAACGATATCGTTTTCTGTATCTGCCATGTAATCACCCCTTATCTCGCTAAGTTATTGCGCTTATTCGCGAGAACACCGGAGGAGAGCAGGTGTCTCCCCTCCGGTATTGTTTCGTGCTATCGACTACTTAATTACTTAAGCAGCTGGGTATAGGAAGAACCGTTGTCGGTCTTAACCATGTTGAATGCAAATGCATCGTACTCGTCAGGGTTGCCAAGACGGTTGGTAATGTTGGACTCAGTCTGGCCATCGCCTGCGATGAACTCAACGTTGAGGTTGAGCAGTGGAGCATACTTCTTGAGCAGTGGTACATAGGTTGAACCAAGGAAGTTGTCGCCAGAGTTGTAGGTGTTGAGCCAAACCTTCTTCTCTGGGTGCTTGTCTGCGCTCAGCTGCTTAGAAGCCTCTGGATAGGTAGTGGTTGCGTCAAGGTTGTCCTTGTAGTTCTCAGCGGTAACTGCAAGGTTGAGAGCGTAGTAAGAACGCTGCTCTGCAACATACTTGTAGTCCTTGGAGTCAATCTTGTTGCCAGCATCGTCTGCGGACTCAATGCCGGTGTTGATATCAGCGCCGTCAAGAGCGTTGCGGAGCAGACGGAGAGTCAGGTAAGCCTGAACATCTGGGTGCTGGGAAATGGTGCCTGCATAGCCGTCAGCAATAGCTGCAACAGCGTCAGAGTTAGCGTCGTAACCAAAGGTTGGGACCTTCTGAGCCTTTGACCATGCGTTGAAGATGGACATGCCCATACCGTCGTTGTTGGAAACAACAACATCAATCTGATCGCCGAAGGAAGAAGACCAAGCAGCAATTGCGTTACCAGCGGTTGCAGCATCCCATGTTGCACCAGCGGTGTTCTTCATCTCCTGAGAAGCAAGCTCACGGATGGTGTAGGACTTGCCGCCGACCTCAAGCTTGCCGTCCTGAACAACAGAAGCGGAGCCATCGGTGTTGGTGCCTACTGGATCGGAAATAATCTTGCCGTCCTTCTCGATGCCAGTACCAAGTGCCTTACGGACACCACGAGTACGAGCGATAGAGTCGTTGTGACCAATGTCACCAATTGCAAGAACGTAACCAATAATGCCGTCCTTGTTGCGATCAAGCTCAGCTGCGTGAGCCTTGATGTAATCAAGAACCATCTGGCCCTGGAGCTCTGCACCCTGAACTGCATCAAAGCCAACGTAATAAGTGTCTTTGTTGAAGTTAAGAGTGTTTGTATCAAGCTCACCAGTGGAGCTGTTAGAAGGCTGACGGTTAAAGAAGACAACAGGCTTATCCTTGTTCTCTACCTTTGCATCTTTAGCGCCTTCCTCTTTTTTCTCGCTAGGTGCGCAAGCTGCAAGAACGCTAGATCCACCAACGCTAAGAACGCCTAGACCACAGAACTTTAGAAAACTGCGACGAGACACATCCATAGTAGTGACCTTTCTCATTTGTTATGCCTTTTGCATAACACTGACCTTAATGAGTACGTTAACAAATCTCATCACAGCTCTTTGTGAGATGTCGCTCAACGGTTGCAGAAATACCGTAAGCGTTATGTTTTGTACCTTTTACGGTGTCAATTTTGAAGTTTTTGAGGATAAATAAAGAAAAATCGGTCAAATGACCAAATTGTCGAGAAAATCGTCCTCTTCAAATCTGTGAATAAAAATATGCCTAATGCGAGAAAAGCAGAACGGTTCTTTAAACAAAAAAAGACCAGGCATTGCCTGGTCTTGAAAATTCTGGCTCCCCGAGCAGGATTTGAACCTGCGACACGCTGATTAACAGTCAGCTGCGCTACCGCTGCGCCATCGGGGAATATGTGTGCTTCTCAGCGGTGTTTAAGTATAGAGAGACATTCCAAACCATGCAAGCATTATTTAGAAAAAATTTATTCAAATTCCTCTTGCACAATCTCTCACACCTAAACCAAGAAGCTACTCCTCCATGTAGTCCTTAAGACGACCGGACCTAGAGGGATGACGAAGCTTTGCCAAGGTCTTGGACTCAATCTGACGAATACGCTCACGCGTAACGCCAAACTCCTTGCCTACCTCTTCAAGGGTACGAGGATGACCGTCCTCAAGACCAAAGCGGAACTTAATAACCTTACGCTCACGATCAGCAAGACCATCAAGAACCTGCTCAAGCTGCTCACGAAGCATTGAATCAGAAGCTGCGTCTGGTGGAGCAACAGCTGAAGAGTCCTCAATAAAATCTCCAAGCTGGGAATCTTCTTCTTCACCAATAGGCGTCTCAAGAGAGACGGGCTCCTGACTAATCTTCTGAATCTCGCGGACGCGATCAGGAGACATGCCCATTTCTGCGCCAATCTCTTCTGGAGAAGGATCTCTACCAAGATCTTGCAGAAGCTGACGCTGAACACGGATAAGCTTATTGATGGTCTCTACCATGTGAACAGGAATACGAATGGTACGAGCTTGGTCCGCAATAGCACGGGTAATTGCCTGGCGAATCCACCATGTAGCATATGTTGAGAACTTAAAGCCCTTGGTGTAGTCGAACTTCTCGACAGCACGAATAAGGCCCAGGTTACCTTCCTGGATAAGATCGAGGAACAGCATGCCGCGGCCAACATAGCGCTTAGCAATTGAGACGACAAGACGAAGGTTTGCAGAGATAAGCTGCTGCTTAGCGTCAAGTCCTACGGACTCAATACGCATGAGGCGGCGCTGTTCTGCACGGTTGAGCTCGATGAGGCCATCCTCAAAGTCCTCCAGCTTCTGGGAAGCTGCAGTACCTGCCTCAATCTTCATAGCAAGGTGAACCTCTTCTGATGCAGTAAGCAGGTCTACCTTACCAATCTCTTTAAGATACATGCGGACAGGATCGCCGGTAAGCATAACTGTGGTGGTATCTGAGCGACGAGCGCGAGCGCGAGAAGAACGTTTTGGCTTGGAGACTTTTGCCTTAGAAACAGAGCGGAGAGCCTCTTTAACCTCACGCGCCTCATTTACGGCATCAAAATCTTCATCATCTTCATCATCAAAATCAGATGAATCATCCAAGTCATCATCGGACGAAAAATCATCCTCTACGGCGTCATCTTCAATAGCGAAAGAAACGGTTGCTTCAGATGCGGTAGTAATCTCTACACCTTTAACGCGCAGCGAATCGTACAAATCAGAAAGCTCATCATCGTTAACGTCAACGTCACGAATGGCAACCTGAATATCGTCTTCGCTGATACTACCGTTAGACTTTGAAGAACTTACCAGATCATCAACAATTTTAGTAAGCTCATCTGAGAGTTTGACCTCGTCATTTGCCTTTTTTGCAGCCACAAATATCCTTTCGATAGATTAGCGCAAATCTTTATACCCAAAAGTTTCTCTACCTAATCAAACTACTCATTTTAATTTATAAAAAATCAGATGAGTAGTATCCCCATAAAATGCGTATTTTTACTGTCCTGAAGTTAGCCTCTTGCCTAGCTCAAGCGCTCGTGTCTGAAGCTCCTGCGCAGCAGCAAGTTGCTCTTCAGCAAGTGTTCCGCTTGAAGACTCCCCTGCATAAGAACTGGAGCGCAGATTTGATCGAATTTCTCGCAATTTGCGCTGTACCGAGTAGTAGTCAACAGTATCCACAATAAACTCAAGTGAGCGACGCGTATCGGAGTTACCCTCAGATATCACGCGACCAGAAGAAAGAATAGCTGCCGCATTTGGCTCAACAGCCGTAGCTGCGGCAACAACCTGTGCTGGCGTAGCGCCCTCTGGAGTAGCAAGCATGGCCCATGCCATGGTTTGATGACGAGCATCGGCCCAGACAAAGTCTGCAATACGGTCTTGATACTCTCGCACTAAAGACAAGTTTGTTGCCATAGCACTTAAGAGCTCAAGCTCTGAGTTGACTTGTCTGCGGTCTTCCGCGGAGAGACCCTGTGAGCCTCGTGGCTCATACGTATCAGCAGAAACACTATACGATGAAGGATCATCATATGGTGTCGCCTCGTTATACGGTGGAACATCATCGTATGAAGGACCCTCGGCATAAGCTGGAGTTTTAGGAGCAGAATTATACGAAGAGGTGTGGGCACTCTTCTGAGGCTGTTTGCGTGCCATCTTTGAAGTGCGCGAATCTGACGCGTCATCTTGAATAGGCGCGGCCTTAATCGCGCGCTTTGCTTCCTCAACATCAATATGAAGCAAATCGGACACACGAAGTGCATACTCGCTCAGCAGCACCGATGTCTTGAGCGGGGCCAACAGAGACGCTAAAGCCTCAAGCGCTTTGACTCGACCACCGGGTACAGATAAGTCAAACTGAGCTGTGGTGGCATCAAAAACAAAGTCCATAAGCGGGCGAGCTGCATCTAAGATAGGACGTAGCTTATCTGCACCTGATTCGGCGAGAAACTCCATGGGGTCCTGGTTATTAGGTAAAACAACACAGAGAAACGCAGCGGTTGTTTTATCGATAAATTTAATGGCACGAGCAGCAGCGTGTTGACCTGCAGCATCACCGTCAAACATGCAAATGATTTTGCGTGCACGCTGGCGATCGATGAGTTTGACGTGCTCAGACGTAAATGCAGTGCCTAGAGCCGCCACAGTGTTGGTAAAACCAGCCTCATGCATGGCAATAACGTCAGTGTAGCCCTCGCAAATAATGGCTTCGGACTGGGCAGCAATAGTCTCTTTTGCAACATCGTAGGCAAAGAGGTGCTTACCTTTATTAAAGACAGAAGTGTCCCTGGTATTAAGGTACTTAGGAGCGTTTTCTACCTTTTTAGTAATTCGACCGCCAAAAGCAATAGTTCTTCCCTGCTCATCATGAATAGGAAACATCACTCGATCATAGAACCAGTCGCTGATGCGACCATTGCGCTCAATGGCAAGGTTTGCAGCAATCATCTCTTGCGTGGTATAGCCACATTTACGCAGATGCGCTACAAGCGCGCCTCTGCCAGGTGCATATCCCAGCTTCCAGCGCTTGCAGACAGCCGCACCAAATCCGCGACCAGAGAGATATGCACGCGCCGCCTCAGGACCTTCTCCCCTTCCGCGCATAAGCATGGAGTGGAAGTAATTCTCGGCCTCGGTAAGGCACTCGATTAAGCGATTCTTGCGGGGACCCTTAGAAACACGAGCCTCTTCTGTAAGGGTAATTCCGGCTTTATCGGCAAGATATCTGATAGCGTCAGGAAAATCTAGATTTTCTCGCTTCATGACATAGCTAAAGATGTCTCCACCTTCGGAGCAAGCACCAAAGCAGTGCCAGAGACCCGTAGAAGGATTTATCTTGAATGAAGGGCTTTTTTCTTGGTGGAAAGGACAGCATCCCCAATAGTCCTGACCTCGGGGTTTTAGCTCAACTGTCTCGGAAACAAGCGTGACAAAATCTGTGGCTTGTCTTACGCGCTCTTTATCTTCGTCAGTTATCATCTTCCACCTCCCCGCTTCCTAAGTTATATGAAGTCGTACCCAGATTCTGGGCTACCCAATCTATATTTCCACGAACGGCACACTTGAGCTCTTCAAGCGAATCAAATTTTATAGATTCCCTCAGTCTCTTCACAAATACCGTCTGAACCTGCGAGTCATATAAGTTGCCGCTAAAACCTAGGAGATTAGCTTCAAGCAAAGGCCCTGTTTGAGACTGAAATGACGGAGCTTTTCCCACATTAACCGCAGCGGGCCATGCTGTTGCGCCGTGAACCACATAGCACGCATACACGCCATCTTGAGGAATGCAATCACGCAGGTCAAGCGAAACATTTGCAGTTGGAAAACCAAAACCAGTACCCTGACCTCGGCCGTGTTTGACTACGCCACTCACAAAGTGCCAGCGGCCCAACAGGCTTGCTGCTTCCTCAACTTTACCCTGCTCAAGCAAGTCCCTAATGCGAGTTGCAGAGATTTTCTGTCCACCTGAGCAAAAGAGCTCATGGGCGTGAACTGCAAAGCCATGCTTATGTCCAAGCGAGGTGAGCGACGCGCTTCCTTCAGCTCCTTGTGCGCCCAGGCCAAAGTCAGAACCCACATGAACGGACACAGCCGAAACACTTGGAAGCAGCTTGTCCTCAACGTATTGCGTAGCGCTCAATGCCGCAAACTCGCGGGTAAAGTGATGCACCAAGATGCCATCCACTCCCCATGCGGCAAGTGCACGAAGCCTGTCTTCTCCCGAGAGTAATCGTCGAGGAGACCCATCAAACAGCACCTCAACAGGGTCTGGCAGAAACGTCACAGCAACAAGTGGTACATTGCGAGCTTCGGCGTCCTTTTTTGCGCTGGCGAGAAGCCCTTGGTGGCCCTCATGAAGTCCGTCGAAGACACCAAGCACGCACACGCAAGGTTGCTTGTAGCAGTCAGAACGCAATGTATAAAAGTCGGCATCACCAAGCTCACGTGGAGCCGGCAACTCACTTCCATACAAAACGGATTGTGCTATGCGTTCTACCTTGTTCAACGTGCATCCTTACTTACACAAAATACCTTGAGAGAAGTTAGTCTGGCAGACAAGGCAGGAACCCTGCCTTGACCAAATTCCTACGAGAGCTTCATTCCACACAAGACTGACCAGCGAGTTATGAGCAATCTCAGAGAGATCTTCCGGAATACCAAAACGTTTTCCAACCTCAACACACTTGTATTCTGCCGCAGCCAACCTGTGCACAGGGTATCCAAGAACCTCAATTGGATTGAGGCGTTTAGCTTCAAGTACCTGAGCTGGGCTTTGTTCAAGCTCTTCTAATAAAGCGCAGCTACCAAGCGTGATTGGACCAGAGAAGGTCCTTCTCAGGCCACTAATATGAGCCTCTGTTCCAAGAGACTGACCAAGGTCTCGAGCAATACTTCTAATGTAGGTGCCTTTTGAAACGTCAAACGCAACCGTCCATACCAGTGATTCATCCGTAGTAGAAGGTTTGCGCACTGCCAAAAGAGTAACGTCGTAAATAGAGACTCTACGAGCTGCGAGCTCTGGCGTCTTACCTTCACGAACAAGCTGATATGCACGTTTGCCATCAACTGAGATTGCAGAAACTGCAGGTGGAAGCTGGTCTACCGTACCCACCAGCTTTGCGCATGCAGCACGAGCAACCTCTTCATCATAGAGACTTTCTGGAACAGGTGCAGTAGCTACGACCTGACCGTCTGCATCATCGGTTGAGGTACGAGCCCCAAACGAAATGTCGGCCACATATCCCTTGCGGTCAAGCGTCAGAAGGCCCAAAAGCTTTGTAGCAAGTCCAATACCCACTACCAGCACGCCACTTGCATTAGGATCCAAAGTGCCTGCATGTCCCACGCGTTTCTCGCCAAATGCACGGCGAACGCGAGAAACCACGTCATGGCTGGTCAGCCCAAGCGGTTTGTCAACAGCAATAAGTGCGTTAATTCCACTAGCTCCTCGCTTCACCTATGACTCCTTGTCAAGCGCGAGAAGATCAATAAGCAGAGGAACTATCTGGGTGAATACGTCGTCAATGGTACCTTCAGCGGTAAAGCCTGCAGCTGCAGTGTGTCCGCCGCCACCCATTTGACGAGCTACGCCAGAAATATCTAGCTGAGATTTGGAACGCAGATTGCCACGAACTTTTCCGCCGTCAACCTCTTTGAGGAAGAGAGCAATTTCTGGTCCCTCAACGCAGCGCACAATGTCTACCAGGCCATCCATCTCTGCTAGAGGAACACCTGATGCAGAAAGATCTGCGGCAGTAACGTAGCTGTAGGCAACACGTCCCTCACCAAAGGTACGAATGCGTCCCATAACCTTTGCGGCAAGATGAAGATAGGCCAAACGATCACTCTGGTAGACATGAAGTGCAATCTGAGATGGAGAAGCACCTGCTTCCACCAGCAAACTTGCTACCTCAAAAGCCTCGCCGTCAGCGTTTTGGTACTGGAAACGACCAGTATCAGTTACCAGCGCACACATAAGACATTGCGCCTCAGATGGAATAAGTTCTGCGCCTAAATGACAGGCAAACTCGGTGATAATGACGCCAGTTGCCGCCGCATCAGGACGCACAAGTCCTGCATTCCAATAAACATTGTTATAAGGGTGATGGTCAAGAACTGCTACCGTCTTGGAGCGCTCCATCAGCGCTTCTGCATCAGCCAAACGACCTGCAGTAGAAAGATCTACGCAGATAAAAAGATCTGGAGTTCCCTCGTACTTATTTGCAGGCACAAAGCTCTCAGTACCATCAAGAAACTTGTATATACGTGGTACTTCCCCATCAGCATCTGCCAAAAGATTAGTGACAGTTTTGCTAGGCCATCTTCTCTGAATAATGGAAGAAAGTGCTAATCCAGAGCCAATAGCATCTCCGTCAGGAGAAGTATGTGCGCAAACGACGATTGACGAGGCCTGCTCAATCAGAGCTATAACCTCGTCAAACTCTGGACGACTGACTTTTGTATTCAGTGACGTCACTTACTTACGCCTCCTCGTCAGAATTCTCTTCATCAGAAGCTAGAGGGTATCCAAACTCGTCTTTCTCAACACCCAGCGTTGGTGGAACAACCTCAAGGGCTTGAGCAATACGCTCAGCCTCATCGGTGGTTGTATCAATTTTGAAATCAAGCTCAGGGGTTACACGCCAGTTCAGCGCATGGCCCAAAAGCGAGCGAATCCTACCCTTAGCACGCTTAAGAGCTGCAAGGACCTTATCGTAGCGATCAGGCTCACAGCTTACATAGGCGCGCATAAAGGACTTATCAACCGAGACCTCGCAGCTTGTGATAGTCACAAGCTGGAGATCAGGGTCGGAAATTTCAAACAAAAGGATCCAGCTGAGCTTTTCTCGAGCAATCTCATTAGTACGACGAGAAAACTGATTCTGTTTCATGCTGTCCCTTCTTACTCGGTACGAGCCACCTGCTCAATGCGATAGCCCTCGAGCTGGTCGCCAGGCTTGATGTCCTGGAAGTTCTCAAGACCAATACCGCATTCATAGCCGGATTTAACGCTCTTAACGTCGTCTTTGAAGCGCCTGAGCGATGCAATCTTTCCATCGTAGACAACAAAGCCGTCACGGATGAGGCGGATGTTATCGTCGCGGGAAATCTCACCCTCAGAAATCATGCAGCCGGCAGCAATACCAACCTTAGGTACCTTGAAGGTATCGCGAACTTCAGCAACGCCGGTCTGGACTTCCTGCTCAGTTGGCTTAAGCATACCAATACGAGCTGCGTCAATCTCTTCGATTGCCTTGTAGATGACGCTATACGTTCTAATCTCAACGCCTACGCGCTCTGCAGCAAGCTTAGCCTTTGCATCTGGACGGACGCCAAAGCCAATGATAATTGCGTTGGATGCGTCAGCGAGAACAACGTCTGTCTCGGTAATGCCACCAACAGCAGAGTGGATGGTGCTGATACGAACCTCGGACTGATCCATCTTGTCCAGAGAATCCTGGAGAGCCTCGATGGAGCCCTGAACGTCAGCTTTGATGATGAGGTTGAGCTCCTTGACGTCACGGTCAGCCATGGTGTCAAAGAGGTTCTCGAGGGTAACGTGCTTAACACGGTTCTGCTCTTCAATACGAGCCTTAAGGGCGCGCTGATCAGCAAGCTCACGAGCGTCGCGCTCCTCCTGGAAGACGCGGAACTCATCACCTGCGCCAGGAACGGTTTGCAGACCAAGAATCTCAACTGCATCAGAAGGACCAGCGGTAGTAACTGAGTTGCCCTTAGGATCAAGCATTGCACGGACGCGACCAAATGCCATACCGGCAACAAGAGCGTCACCGATGTGGAGTGTGCCGCGTGTAACCAAAACAGTAGCAACAGAGCCGCGACCACGGTCAAGCTTAGCTTCAAGAACGTTACCAGACGCAAAGGTATCTGGGTTAGCCTTTAGCTCAAGGACATCTGCCTGCAAAAGAATGGTCTCGAGAAGATCGTCGATGCCCAGATTCTGCTTAGCGGAGATATCAACAAACATGTTCTGTCCGCCCCACTCCTCAGGAATAACACCATACTCGGTGAGCTCCTGACGAACGCGGGTAGGATCTGCGCCTGGCTTATCAATCTTGTTGACTGCAACAACAATTGGAACGCCAGCAGCCTTTGCGTGGTTAATAGACTCAATGGTCTGAGGCATAACGCCGTCGTCTGCAGCAACAATCAGAATGACAATATCGGTGACCTTTGCACCACGAGCACGCATGGCGGTAAAGGTCTCGTGACCTGGAGTATCGATGAAGGTAATCTCACGGCCGTTAATAGTAACCTGAGAAGCACCGATTGCCTGAGTAATGCCGCCAGCCTCGCCAGCTGCAACGCCAGTGTGACGGATTGCGTCCAGAAGCGATGTCTTACCGTGGTCAACGTGACCCATGACGGTAACTACTGGAGGACGTGGCTTCAAGTCCTTAGGATCATCGTAGAAGGTGAAGGAATTCTCCTCCTCCTTGGACATAATCTTAATCTGGCGACCAAGGTCATCAGCAACAATCTCAATAAGCTCATCAGACATAGTCTCTGTAAGCGTCAAAGGATTGCCAAGCAGGAACAGGCGCTTAATGATGTCATTTGCAGGAACACCAAGAAGTTCAGCAAGTTCAGAGACAGTAGAACCCTGAGGGACCTTTACGGTATCAAGCTGGGAAATATCCTGGTCGTTTGCAAGTGCTTCCTCAATACGCTGCTCCATAGCAGCCTCTGCAGCCTGCTTCTGACGACGCTCTTTACGCTTTTTACGGCGGCCAGTGGACTCACGGCTTGCCTCTTCAATAGCAACGCGAGCCTCATCTAAAACGCGGCTTCTGTTGTAAGCCTCAGCCTCACGTGCCATGCGGCTATAACGATCTTCTCCGTCATCTCCGCCACGACGGTTCTTCTTGCGCTTACCGTTTGGACGCTCATCAGACATGGAGGCGTCATCGCGCTCATTCTTGAAGTTATGACGAGAAGGAGCACCACTTGCATCGCTTGCATTAGCGCGAGCGTGGTTTCTAGGTCCCTTCTCAGCCTTCTTCTGAGCAGCGGACTCCGCTGCCTGCTGCTTCAATACCTCTTCCTGCTGAGCAATCTGGTCAAGCAGGTTGTTGAAGGAAGGAGCAGCCTTAGGAGCGGTATCCTTTACGCGATTACGCTCGGCCTCTTCAGCCTCAAGACGCTTCTTCTCCTCCTCAGCGCGGCGGCGCTCCTCTTCTTTCTTACGAGCAGCCTCCTCTTTTGCGCGCTTCTTCTCTTCTTCAGCGCGCTCAGCTTCACGCCTTGCCTCTGCAGCAAGTCGCTCAGCCTCTGCTGCCTCTGCAGCAGCCTTTGCCTCCCTGGCAGCAGCCTCTTCCTCAGCAGCCTTCTGAGCTGCGATTTCAGCGGCACGAGCCTCCATAATAGGCTGGAGTTTCTTACGAACAATAGAGATATATGCATCTTCAAGCGTAGAAGAAGCGGACTTTGCAGGAATCTTCATGTCCGCAAGGTGCTCGAGCAATTCCTTGCTCTGCATACCATATTCTTTGGCAAGGTCATGTACACGCATTTTTGCCATATATGAAAACCTTCCGGTTGACGGGATAGTTACAGGTAGTTGACTAGATTAGTGAGTCTGGATCAGAAGAAATCTCTGCATTCTCCATGTCATCATGAATGCCACAGAAATCAGAACCAGGTCTTGCCATATTGCGGCAAGGAGTTCCGTTAGGGCTCACATACTTACAACGATGAGCAATCTCTTCCTCGTCAACAGTCTCTTCAACAACCTCAGGAAGGTTGTTCAAAATGCTTGCAGCAAGGGATTCGTTCTTGATGTCAATGTGAAGACCAGTTAGGCGAGCAGCAAGGCGAGCATTCTGGCCCTCTTTACCAATTGCCAAAGACAGCTGGTCATCAGGAACAATAACAGTTGCGTGTCCCGTAGCGCCATCAACAATAACGCGAGAAACGCGTGCAGGTGAAAGTGCAGACGCAACGCAACGAGCGGCGTCATCAAACCAAGGCACAACGTCAACGCGCTCTCCACGGAGCTCAGAAACTACGGTGCGAACACGGCTGCCCTTAGGACCAACGCAAGCACCAACTGGATCAAGGCGCTCGTCAACGGAAGAAACAGCAATCTTGGAACGAACGCCTGCCTCACGAGCAATAGAGCGGATGCTTACAACACCGTCATAAACCTCTGGAACCTCAAGCTCAAAGAGACGACGGATAAGATCTGGATGGGTACGAGAAACAACAATTGGTGGACGCTGACGCTCACCACGAACTGCTGGCTGAGTTGCATTAGGATCGCGAACGTCTACGATAATTGCCTTAATGCGCTGGTTGTGAAGGTAACGCTCGCCTGCTGGACGCTCATCGCGCTCATCAGGGAAACGGCGCTGATCAAAGTGTGGAAGCTCTGCCTCAACACCCTCACGAATCTTAATGATGGTGAAATCAGGAGTGGACTGAAGAACAGTACCTGTGATGATGTCACCAATACGGCCACGGAACTCATCATAAATCTGAGCACGAGCGGCATTGCGCACAAGGGTCTTAATCTCTGCCTTAGCATGCTGTGCAGCAATACGACTGGTATCTGGAGGAGTTACGTCTACCTCGTCAAACTCGGTGTACTCACCAGTCTCCTCATCTGGCTCACCCTTAGGGACAAGCTCGTAGACGTAGACACGGCCAGTTGCCCTATCAATGGTGACACGAGCGCCAAAATCAAGATGGAGGACGTCAGCATAGCTTTTTGCCAAAGACTGCTCCAAACGGTCCAGAAGATACAACTCATCGATGTGCTTCTCCTGGCAAAGCAACATCAAAGCTTCCATCATTTCAGATGCCATGAATAATCCTCTCTATCTACTTCTTGGCTGAGGCCGAGAAATCAAAAACTGGTTTAATAACGCACTTCTTTAACTCAGACAAATCAACAGTACAGACCTCATCTTCTGTCTGGATTGAGATAGTTGTACCCTCAATGCCCAAGAGTTTGCCGGTAAATTTACGGCGTCCCTCTGTGGCGGTAGTCTGAAGCTGAATCTCTTCTCCTGCAAAGCGCTCAAAGTCTTTTGCACGGCGAAGCGGACGAGCCATTCCTGGAGAAGAAACCTCCAAGGTAAATGATGCTGGGAATGGATCAAGCTCATCTATGGTCTCTGAGATCCATGATGTTTCTTGAGCAACTTCATCAAGAGAAATGGTCTCTGCTGCCTCATCATCATGGTCAATTCTTACTCTGACCACAGGATACTTAGAAGAACCAACAATCTCAACATCAACAATATCAATGTGGTGATTGAGTGCAGCCTGCTCTAGTGCGGACAAGATTTTCTGTGTTGCACCTTCGTTTTGCATTTGACCTCCTCATCTACATACAGAAAGGAAGCGGGGTCAAAACTCAACCCCACTTCCAACTAATAACAACTACGTTTAGAGATATCTTACGAGATAAAGGGCTTCTCGTCAAGTGTTTTTGCTGTTAGGCAACGATATTCACAAGTCGACCCTTAACAACAATGACTTTTCTAATCTCTTTACCCTCAAGCTGATCGGCAATTGCTTCAGTTGCAGCTGCAGTGAGCTCTTCCTCAGAAGCATCGGCAGCAACCTCAATGCGAGCGCGGACCTTACCCTTAAGCTGAACAGCAATTTCAACGGTATTGCTCTTTGCCTGCTCTGGGTCAAACTCTGGCCAAGGCTGGTGATAGACAGGCGTGTCTTTACCCAGAGCCTCGTGGCTGAGCTCCTCAGCCCAGTGAGGAATAATTGGAGCCAGCATGGCAACAACATCATTTGCAACCTTGTAGCAAAGTGCAGCATCTCTAGACTCTGCAGGAACCTCGTTGATATAGGCGCTTGCCGCATTAACCAGCTCCATGACTGCAGAAATAGCAGTGTTGAACTGACCCTTGTCAAACTCAGTGGTGCAGCGGATTCCCATAGCATTGAGGACGCGGTTGAGCTCAAGCGACTTTGCATCCAAAGCTGTGTGGTCGAGTACGGCAGAAGCATCAGCGGTGCGAGAGAGTTCCCAAACCACACGCCAAGCACGCTTGATAAAGCGGTTTGCACCTGCAACGACCTTCTCGTCCCAGTCAAAATCCTTCTCTGGTGGAGCAACAAAGAGAATGGCAAGACGCATTGTATCTGCACCGTAAGGCTCAATGACAGAACTTGGAGGAACCACGTTACCCTTTGACTTTGACATGGTGTCGCCATGCTCATCCTTGACCATGCCCTGGGTCATCAGGTTCTTAAATGGCTCGTCAATAGCAATCATGCCCAGGTCACGAAGGACCTTAGTAAAGAAACGAGAATACAGAAGGTGCAGAATTGCGTGCTCAATGCCACCAATGTAGTTATCTACCGGCATCCAGCGGTCCACTGACTCCTTAGAAAAAGGAAGCTCGGTGTTGTGTGGATCGCAGTAGCGCAGATAATACCAGCTAGAGCAGGTAAAAGTGTCCATGGTATCAGTGATACGCTTGGCGGGCTTGCCGCACTGAGGACAGGTGATCTCTACAAACTCCTTGCACTCAGCAAGAGTATCTCCTGCTGCCAGGTCAAGATTGTCTGGAAGCGTAACAGGGAGCTGATCATAAGGAACTGGGACGTCACCACAGCAATCGCAATGAATCATTGGAATTGGATTGCCCCAGTAACGCTGCCTTGAGATGAGCCAGTCACGAAGGCGGAACTGAACAGTTCTACGTCCAACGTTGTGCTCGGTCAGATAGGCAACAACTGCCTCTTCTGCCTCGGAATGCTTACCGCCACGAAGTCCAGTGAAAGGACCAGACTGAACAAGAATACCAACGGTATCCATTGGACCGTCCCAGTCAACGGAAGTTACCTTGTACTCGGAAACTCCCTTGAGCTCCTCGTAAATATCAGTTCCCTCTTCGCAAATAATAGGAACAATAGGCAGGTCATACTTCTTAGCAAAGTCAAAGTCGCGCTTATCGCCTGATGGAACACCCATAACGGCGCCAGTACCATAGTCGAGAAGGACGTAGTCAGCAACCCAAATTGGTACGGTCTGTCCGGTGACAGGGTTAATTGCGTAACGACCAGTGAATACACCGTGTTTCTCGCGGTCTGTACCCTGACGATCAATGGAAGAAACCTTTACGGCCTCCTCGTGAAGAGTGTCAAAGGCAGCCTTGTACTCTGAATCCCCTACCAGCTCAGCAGCAAGCTTGGACTCTGGTGGAAGAAGCATGAAGGTGCAGCCATAGATGGTATCTGCACGAGTGGTAAATACAGTCATCTTGGTATCGGTTGGCGTAACACCATCGGTATCTGCCAGGGTAAAGTCAATTTCTGCACCCTCGGAGCGACCAATCCAGTTTGCCTGCATGGCACGAACACGCTCTGGCCAGCCCTCAAGCTGGTCAAGGTCATCAAGAAGCTCCTGCGCGTAATCAGTGATGCGCAGGTACCACTGAGAGAGTTCACGCTTCTCTGGAACCGCACCACAGCGCCAGCACTTACCGTTAACTACCTGCTCGTTTGCAAGAACAGTTTTATCGTTAGGACACCAGTTAACAGGGCTTGTTGCACGATATACCAGGCCCTTCTCAAGCATCTTGAGGAAGATCCACTGACCCCATTTGTAGTACTCAGGGTCACATGTATTAAACATGCGGTCTTTGTCGTAAGCAAAGCCCATGCGGAACATGGTCTTTACAGCCTGGTCAATATTTTTATGAGTCCACACAGAAGGCTGAGTATTGTGCTTAATAGCAGCGTTTTCTGCAGGAAGACCGAAAGCGTCAAAGCCCATTGGATGCAAAACGTCAAAGCCACGCATACGAGCCTGACGAGCCATAGCATCGCCAATGGTGTAGTTACGAGCATGGCCCATGTGAAGATCGCCCGAAGGATAAGGGAACATCTCTAGAACGTATTTTTTAGGCCTTGAGCTGTCTTCTTCTGTCTTGTAAAGATTCTGCTCTTCCCAGACACGCTGCCACTTAGTTTCAATGGCCTCGGCATCGTAGGCAGGAAAATCACCTGTATCGGATACGTTCTGTACTTCCTCGTTTTCCACGAGTTCCCCTTTCTTATAGCGATGCGTCACCAAGCAAAATACTTGGTGACGCTCGTAGTCCATACATCCTGTGAGTTATGAACGGAAATTGTAGCTGACCTGCTGGTTTGAATCTTTCAGCAAGACGTCGTGTGCGCCGCCCTCAACAATTGAAGTTGAAGAGACAAGTGTAATCTTTGCCTTATCACGGAGTTCTGGAATATCAAGTGCACCACAATTGCACATGGTGGACTTGACCTTCAAAAGCGATGCATCAACGCCATCTTTTAGAGGGCCTGCATATGGAACATAGGAGTCAACGCCCTCAACGAAGGAAAGACCGCGCTTGTTGCCGCCAAGGTCGTAGCGTTGCCAGTTACGAGCACGTGCAGAACCCTCGCCCCAGTATTCCTTCATGTAAGAGCCGTTAACAATAACGCGGTCAGAAGGGCTCTCATCAAAGCGAGCAAAGTAACGGCCAAGCATCATGAAGTCAGAACCCATAGCAAGAGCCAAAGTCATGTGATAGTCATAGACAATTCCACCGTCAGAACAGATTGGAATATAGACGCCAGTCTCCTCAAAGTACTCATCACGAGCGCGAGCAACATCAATAACAGAGGTTGCCTGACCACGACCAATGCCCTTCTGCTCACGAGTGATACAGATAGAACCGCCGCCGATACCAATCTTGATAAAGTCAGCGCCAGCCTCTGCTAAGAAGCGGAAGCCCTCAGCATCTACAACGTTACCTGCGCCAATCTTGACGGAATCACCGTAAGTTGCACGAACCCACTCAAGCGTGCGCTTCTGCCACTCGGAATAACCCTCAGAAGAGTCAATGCATAAAACATCAGCACCAGCCTCAACAAGCAGAGGAACGCGAGTTTCATAGTCACGAGTATTAATACCAGCGCCAACCATGTAGCGCTTAGAGTCATCAAGAAGCTCATCTGGAGCAGACTTGTGGGAATCATAATCCTTGCGGAATACAAGGCTGACCAGGTGACCGTTCTTATCGACAATAGGAAGGGTGTTGAGCTTATTGTCCCAGATAAGGTCATTTGCCTCTTTAAGGGTGGTATCCTCAGCTGCGGTAATAAGCTTATCAGCTGGGGTCATAAACTCAGAAACCAGCTTAGAGCGATCATCGCGAGAAGGGCGATAGTCACGAGAGGTAACAATACCTACGAGCTTACCGCGAGAAGTGCCGTCATCAGTGACAGGCATGGTGGAGTGGCCGGTCTTTTCTTTAAGATCAAGCACGTCACCAAGGGTCATCTCTGGAGTAAGGGTGGAGTCAGAAACAACAAAGCCTGCCTTGTAGCTCTTAACCTCGCGAACCATCTGAGCCTCATTCTCAGCAGACTGAGAGCCATAAATAAAGGCAATGCCACCCTGCTGGGCCAAGGCAATTGCCAGACGAGGACCAGAAACTGACTGCATTACTGCAGACACCATAGGAATGTTGAGCTCAATTGCGCTTTTCTCGCCACGCTTAAACTTTACAAGAGGAGTCTTCAAAGAAACATTTGCAGGGATGTTCTCAGCTGATGAATAGCCAGGAACCAAAAGATACTCAGAAAATGTATGCGATTCGCCTTCGAAGAACTTTGCCATTGTTTTTGGCTCCCTCCTGAC
The DNA here is from genome assembly GCF_963530955.1 of Lancefieldella parvula. Classification (GTDB taxonomy): domain Bacteria; phylum Actinomycetota; class Coriobacteriia; order Coriobacteriales; family Atopobiaceae; genus Lancefieldella; species Lancefieldella parvula_A. Next base: position 38,179 of record NZ_CAUSFQ010000003.1, read on the forward strand.
CTACCGGTCATGCTCAACGTGTTTTGGCATTGTACCACCAGTGGAGCTAATTATTTAATTTGAACTCCCACTTGAAGCAATAACATCCTCAAAGTTAACAGCAATGTCATGTTTAGTAGGAACCCACTCAACCTTTTTGAACAAAGCCGCAACGGTAATAGGGATATACGTCATCATAAAAATAGGGAACGTGAAGAGATTGGTAAAAATACGCCACTTCTTCTTTACGTGGAAATGCTTGTACTCCGAGATAGTGGTAATAAGCGCCAAAATAAAGAAGACCGCATACATCGAGAAAACCGTCATGACCAAAGATCCCACGCTCATAGCAATCTCTGCGTCAGTAGCAACAAAGCCGTGGCTCAAATAGCCAACCAGCAAGTAGGTGCCATTAATAAAGGCTGAAAGCAGTGTCAAAATCATGCCTGGAGCAATGGTCATCAGCATATCGTATGAAGCAAACTGACCCTTAAAAATACCTTTAAGTAGATCAAAGCCATACGAGAAGAACACCTGATAGAAGCCTTTTGTCCAACGCATGCGCTGTGTCCATGACGCCTTGAAAGTTAAAGGCTGCTCATCAAAAAACTCTGCGGGCGCATAACCGATTTGGATGTTATGAGCACTGCAGAAGGTGGAGAACTGAATATCCTCGGTGAGAGTATGAAAATCCCATCCATGCATACCTTTAATAATGCGAGAAGAAACCATCCAGCCGGAACCAGAAACAGCGCAGCTAGTGCCCATCATCATACGGGCGTTATTCAAGAACTTTGCCTCCCGCATAAACCAGGTGGCATAGGCAGAGCTTACCCAGCTAGAATCAAAATTCTTTGAGTTTCTGTAACTGGTGCAGACAAGATATCCTGCGTCAAAAGCCTGATTCATAATCTTCAAGTAGCTTGGAGAAACCAGGTTATCGGCATCCATGATAATGAAGGCCTCGTATTTGTCACCGTACTCATTAAGAATACGATCAAAACCGTAATCCATAACCCAGCTCTTACCTTTACGAGCAAGGTCATTTCTCTCCCAAGTAATTGCTCCAGCTTTTCTTGCCTCTTCAGCTGTTTTATCAGTACAAGCGTCTGCAACGACAAAGACATCCATTAGCTCTCGAGGATAATCCTGAGAAAGAATAGATCTGACAAGATTGCCAATAACTGGCTCTTCGTTGTGGGCAGCAATAAAGAAAGCGTAGCGGTGCTGCTTTTTTGCCTTTGGAAGCTTTACCTCACCCTTAACTAAGACGCGAAGGATATACACAATCTGATAGAAGTACGCGAGTGTAAAGAAAAGCCAGATAATAAAGTTAAAAACAACAATTGGTGTGATACCGAGTCTGTTAAATTGCAATGGCATATAACATCCCTAAGCTCATATCAACAGCCAAAACTCAAGCTGCACCTACAACAAAATGTAAATCTCACTAATGTATTAGTTTAGCCGAAATAGACCTGAACGTGAAATTAAGCTTTAAACAACTGAGGACAAATCTCATCGCCTACAGAAGTCCTTCCCATAGACATAGTGCTTTGAGAAAGTAGGGCTTCTTGCAGGTCTTTTGGTAGTGTGTCTGCTACCACGATATTCTCGCCCGTGAAAGGGTGCTCAAACTGAACGTGCCAGGAGTGTAAAAACTGTCTGTTAAGACCAAGGTTAAGGCTTGTATCTTTTTTACCGTAGAGCTGATCGCCGACAACAGGATGACCAATGTGTCGCATGTGAACTCTAATCTGGTGTGTGCGACCTGTATAGAGATGGCACTCAAGAAGCGAGTAACCCTCGCCTTTTCTGCCCGCTTCAAAGCGCTCAAGCGTTCTAAAGGTGGTGATGGCCTCTCGTGCGCCAGGCGCGTCTGATACGGTCATTTTGAGACGGTCTCGCGTTGAGCGCGCAATGCCCGTTTCAATAGTGCCAGAATCAAGGGCAACATAGCCTTGCACCAGCACAATGTAGCGTCGGTCAAGCACGCGCAGCCTAATGAGGTCTTGAAGAGCCTTTTGCGCCTCGTCTGACTTTGCTGCCAGCATAAGACCAGAGGTATCCATATCAAGACGATGCACAATACCAGGACGTTCTTCTCCCTGAAGCATTCCTAAGTGCTCGTAGCCACAATGTGCTACCAGCGCATTTGCTAGGGTGTCATCAACGTGGCCAGGCGATGGATGGCAAACAAGGCCAATTTGCTTGGAGAGCACTATGAGGTACTGGTCCTCAAAGCGAATATCAAGGGGAATGTCTGGGTTTGGACGTAAAAGTCCCGTTTGAGGCTCTGCGTCTGGAAGAGACACTAAGAGCCTATCGCCCAACATAAGTTTTTCTGACTTGGAGGTAGCCAGCGTAGCGTTGATGGTTACTCTTCCCTCTTCTACCAGCTTTGCACAGGCACTTCTTGAGGGAAGTGTATCTTGGGCAGAAAGGAACGCATCTAATCTGACGCCGTCCCCTTCTGGTCCAACTAGTATGTCAACGATACGCTCATTCATTGCCACTACCCTGCTGTTGCTTTTTGTCCCAAACCATCCAGTACACAAAAGCAATAAGGATGCCACAAGTTACAAAGATATCCGCCACATTAAACACGGCAAAATTCACAAACGTTGTAGCAAAGAAATCAGTAACTTGACCATACAAAACACGGTCGATAGCGTTACCAATTCCGCCACCTGCGACGCCTCCCAAAAGCGCAATAAGCGGCAGCGGGAGGTTCTTCTCGCGAACTACAAAGCTCACCAAAGCGGCTATGACCACGGCAGTGAGAGCTACAAAAAAGAGGGCGTTTCCAGAGCCCACAGAAAACGCTGCACCGGTGTTACTTACATGGAAGAGCTCCATAACACCAGGAATAAACGGTATTGCAGTTCCCTCTGGAATTGAGGTTCGTACCCAGAGCTTGGTTACCTGGTCAAGCACACAGGCAACAGCGCCCGCCCCGCAGAGAGCTGCAAGACGGGTCACGAGTGTGTGAGTTGTATGTTGCTGCTGGTCAGTGTTCATTTACGCAACAACGTCGTGGCAGCGGTGGCAAAGGTGATCCTCACCAAGCTCGCGATAGTTCCAGCAACGGTCGCAGCGCTCGCCGTTTGCAGGATAGACGCTTACGCTCAGCTCAGAACCTTCGGAGACGGTAACCTCAGAGCAGACAAATGCCTCAGCAAAGTCAAGGCCAGCATGAGAAATGGATGCAGCCTGCTCAGCGGTAAGGGTAACCTCTGCACGAGTAGCCTGCGTGGTCTTCTCTGTAACAACACCTGCCTCAAGAGCGGTCTCGTATGCCTTAGTGTATGCGGCGCGAGCATCAACCAGTACCTGATATGCAGGAAGTAGTGCTGTGTACTCGTCAGTGCTCATAGGAGCCTTATACCAGTCGAGAAGAGCTGCGTACTTCTGGCCGTCACGCATAGACTCTGGCAGGAACTGCATAGCCTCGTCGGTGGTGTAAACCAGAATTGGCTGCAGGTCATGAACAAGCATGGAGAGAATCTCTGCCCAGACGGTCTGAGCGCTACGACGAGTTGCAGAATTTGCAGCATCGCAGTACATACGGTCCTTAGTTGCGTTCAAATAACCGTTGGAAAGCTCAATGATGTAATCGTAGAGGGTACGGAAGACGTTATTGAAGCGATATCCCTCGTAAGCCTCAGTGACTGCAGCATGAACCTCGCACATACGTGCAAGAACAAGGCGGTCGTACTCTTCAAGGTCTGTAACAGCAACTGCATCAGTAGCAGGATCAAACTGGCCCTCGAGCTCGCCAAGAAGGAAGCGCAGGGTGTTTCTGAACCTACGGTATGCATCGCCTACCTGGGAAAGAATAGCATCGTCACAAGGAACGTCAGTTGAAGTGTCAACAGAAGCAACCCAAAGGCGTAGGACGTCTGCGCCACGTTCAGCACAAACGGCATTTGGATCAATGACATTGCCCAGAGACTTACTCATCTTGCGTCCCTGGCCATCAAGCGTAAAGCCCTGTGAGACAACAGACTTGTAAGGAGCAACTCCGTAAGCTCCAACAGAAGTCATAAGAGAACTCATGAACCAACCACGGTGCTGGTCGGAGCCCTCAAGATACATATCAGCTGGGAACTTAAGGTTTGGACGGTGTTTGCAAACAGCAGTGTGAGAAACACCAGAATCCCACCAAACGTCCAGAATATCCTTGTTTGCCTTGAGATTGTGGCCGCCACACTTAGGACAGACGCAAGCGTCTCCTAAATAGGTCTTAGGATCGTCGGTAAACCAAGCATCAGAGCCCTTCTCGCGGAAAAGCTTGATGACAGCGTCAAGTGTCTGGTCATTGATAACGGTTTCGCCGCAATCCTCGCAGGTGAAAGCAGGGATTGGAACACCCCAGTTACGCTGCCTGGAAATGCACCAGTCAGGGCGGCCTTCAACCATAGAACCAATACGCTTTACCGCGTTTGCAGGATAGAACTTAACCTTTGTAAGCTCCTCTGCTGCCTGCTGACGTAGACCAGTCTTATCCATGGAGACAAACCACTGGCTTGTTGCACGGAAGATAACGGGCTCTTTACAACGCCAGCAGTGTGGATAGCTGTGGGTAATCTCTTCTGCAAGAATGAGCGTTCCACGGTCTTTGAGCCACTGAACAATGACAGGGTTAGCCTCATTGACCTCCATACCAGAGAAGGGGCCACCAGTGCCCTGACCGTCACCTTTGAAGAAGTGACCGTCATCATCAACAGGCATAGTCTGTGGAATATCAAAGCGAACACCAGCGTTATAGTCGTCTACGCCATGACCAGGTGCAGAGTGAACAACACCAGTACCGTCGTCAAGGGTAACGTACTCTGCATAGATAAATTTACCAGTGTTACCAAGGTCACCAAAGATTGGCTGCTTATACTCATTGCCTGCAAGCTCAACACCAGTCTTCTTCCAAGTATTACCTTCTGCGTCCTGAGCAAGCTTCCAATCGGTATAACCAAACTTGGTAGCAGCCTTCTCTGCAAGAGCCTCAGCAACAATCTCTATGTGTCCATCAGGAAGCTCAAGAGCAACATAGTTAGCCTCAGGGTGCAGAATAACTGCCTCGTCAGCAGGCATTGTCCATGGAGTTGTAGTCCAGATGTCTACCCAAGTCTTACCTGCGTAAGCCTCAAGACCCTCAGGAACCGTAGTTAGCTCAAAGCGAACAAAGATTGCAGTAGAGGTGACATCGTGATACTCAATCTCTGCCTCAGAAAGAGCTGTGTGGTCATGAGTACACCAGTGAACAGGCTTGGTACCTCTATACACAGAGCCCTTGTCGTAGATTGCCTTGAAGATCTCAACATCAGTTGCGTCGTAATCGTTGACGTAAGTGAGATAAGGGTTATCCCACTCGCCCAGAACACCAAGGCGCTTAAAGCCCTGACGCTGGGTGTCTACCTGCTCAACCGCCATCTTGCGGCAGAGCTCACGGATCTTCTCGGTAGATAACTGATTGAACTTCTCTGTGCCAAGCATCTGCTCAACCTTGTGCTCGATTGGCTGACCATGGCAGTCCCAACCAGGAACATAAGGAGTCTGGAAGCCCTGCATAGCCTTATAGCGGTTGATGATGTCCTTGGAAATCTTATTCTGTGCGTGACCCAGGTGAATTGGACCGTTTGCATAAGGAGGTCCATCATGAAGGACAAACTTGTCATGTCCCTCATTCTTCTTCATCAGGAGCTCATAGACGTTGTTTTGGTCCCAATCAGCCAAACGCTGAGGCTCGTTCTGCGCAAGTGATGCGCGCATAGGAAAGCCTGTGTTTGGCAGGTTGGTGGTCTTTTTGTACTCGTTTGCCATCAAGCACAACCTTTCTGGGCACAAATAAAGCGCCCGTCCCTCACAGCTGGGACGAAGCGCCACAATACACTTCGTTGTAACCACCCAGCGACGGATATGTCCGTTTACTCGGCTGGCCTGTCACGGCGACCATTTCCGGCAGCATCTACTAGTACAAAAACCTGTACGTTTGAACTGCAGCTCCGAGGTGATATTCACACGGACGCAAATGCGGACTTCCACCAACTCCGCTCGCTTGAGATTTGCGCTACCCAGCTACTGTCCTCATCACAGCTTGTGTTAGTAATACTACCACGTCTTGTGCTCATTGAACTAAGTAATACACACGCGTAAACCGTTTTTAACAAATTATGCGGAATCCTAATTTTAAATTTTTATAGAAATAAAAAATGTAGATTGGGTAAAACAAACCTAATATCTAAGTGAGCTCATATCACATTTGAGCCAAACAGGTAAAGGGACGTGTATGGCAGATAACAATAACAAGCACCGTAGATCTATGTCGATGCTACTCTATATTGCAGTAGCCATCTTTGTATATCTCCTGCTTAGCAACACATTATTACCAGGACTTTTGCGTCAACAGGTACAAACTGTCTCGTACAGTGAGTTCCTTAACAAGATTGACAACAATGAAGTCACCAAGGTAGACCTTAATACGGGCAGCAGAAACATTAGGTTTACAACTGGCTCTGGAGATTCCGAGAAGGTCTTTGAGACCACGCAATTCCCTAATGATTCAACACTGGTTCAGACGCTTAGAGACCACAAAGTTGATTTCTCGGCTTCTATTCCTGACAACTCTACAAACATGCTGCTCTATGCCCTTATTCAGTATGGCATCCCTCTTGTTCTCTTCTTGGGCATTGGCTACTTTATCAACCGTTCCCTTAAACGCGCCATGGGTGACGATGGTCCTTCCATGAACTTTGGTGGCGGCTTTGGAGGTCTTGGCGGCAATCTTGGTCGCTCAAGTGCTAAAGAAATTAAGGGAGAAGACACAGGCATTACGTTTAAAGACGTTGCTGGCCAAGAAGAAGCTAAAGAGTCTATGCAAGAGATTGTTAGCTTCCTTAAGACTCCCGATAAGTACAAAGAGATTGGTGCTCGTTGCCCTCGTGGTGCCCTGCTTGTAGGCCCTCCAGGTACTGGTAAGACCCTCATTGCTAAGGCAGTTGCTGGTGAGGCAGGCGTTCCTTTCTTCCAGATTGCCGGCTCTGAGTTTGTTGAGATGTTTGTTGGACGCGGTGCTGCAAAAGTCCGTGACCTCTTCAAGCAAGCAAATGAAAAGGCTCCTTGCATCATCTTTATTGACGAGATTGATGCTGTTGGTAAGCGCCGTGATGCTTCTCTCAACTCCAACGATGAGCGTGAGCAAACCTTAAACCAGCTGCTCTCTGAGATGGACGGCTTTGATAACCACAAGGGCATTGTTGTTCTTGCAGCAACCAACCGCCCTGAGACCTTGGACAAGGCACTTCTGCGTCCTGGCCGTTTTGACCGCCGTATTCCTGTTGAGCTTCCAGACCTTAAGGGTCGTGAGGCAGTTCTTCAGATTCACGCCAATGATGTAAAGATGGAGCCAGGCGTTGACCTCTCTATTATTGCTAAGTCCACACCAGGCGCATCCGGTGCAGACCTTGCAAACATCATCAACGAGGCAGCTCTTCGTGCTGTTCGCTTTGGTCGCCGTCGTGTTACCACCGAAGACCTTGCTGAGTCCGTTGACGTTGTTATTGCCGGCGCAAAGAAGAAGAACACTGTTCTTTCTGAGCACGAGAAGGACGTTGTGGCTTATCACGAGACCGGCCATGCAATTGTTGGTGCCATCCAGAAAAACGATGCTCCTGTTACCAAGATCACCATTGTTCCTCGTACTGGCGGAGCTCTTGGCTTTACCATGCAAGTTGAGGATGACGAGCGTTATCTGATGAGCAAGAGCCAGGCAATGGATGAGATTGCTGTACTCTGTGGTGGACGCGCAGCTGAAGAACTTATCTTTGGCGAGATGACCAATGGCGCTTCCAACGATATTGAGCGTGCAACAGCTATTGCTCGCGCTATGGTCACGCAGTACGGCATGTCTGACAAACTTGGCATGGTTACCCTCAGCCAGCAGCAAAGCCGTTATCTTGGTGGTGGCTCTTCCCTCACCTGCTCTGAAGCAACAGCTGAAGAGATTGATGCTGAGGTTAGGCGTATTGTTGAAGAGGGCCATCAGCGTGCACTTCAGACGCTTAAAGAGAACCGCTTTAAGCTGCATGAGATTGCTCACTACCTGCAGAAGAAGGAAACTATCACCGGCGAGGAGTTCATGAATATCCTCAAGCGCGAGAATACCTTTGCACCAGTAGTTGAGAACACCAATGAGGAAGGTTCCTCTACCTCTTCAGCAGAGTAACTTTGTCTCATAAGTAAAATTAAACGGCCGCCTATTCTGAACTGCCTCCCATTTCTTGGACATAAGAAATGGGAGGCAGTTCATATGCGGGTGATTATGATTCTGCAGCGTGTTAGCGTAGGCTTTTAGGCCTGGCCCACAAAATAGTTCAGTTTGGTAGGTCTCGCTGAAGAATCGACATGTTCTTAATCAAGATAGCCAGGCAGCTAGGCGGTCACACTGCCTGATATGCATTTCTATGCATAAACTTCATCTAATATGCTTAAACATGAATAGACTTATATAAGAAATTTAACTATCGATAAATTCTGTATCTACGGAAC
>NZ_CAUSFQ010000004.1:0-42831 GCF_963530955.1 Lancefieldella parvula
AATACCGAATACCGAATACCGAATACCGAATACCGAATACCGAATACCGAATACCGAATACCACATGCAGTCATAACCTTTTTAAAACGAAATCTCTTTTAAGGGAGATGGCATGCTTAAATACCTTTACGCTCAACAAAAGAGCAAACTAATATTCTTTGTAGTCTTCTCTCTTTTAAGTAGTTTGTTTGAAATTGCACTTTCATTTGTAATGCTTCAATCCGTTAATCTTGCCATGGATGGCAATTTGTCGGATGCACTGAATGATGGACTCTGGTTTGGCCTTTATATATTCTGCTATTTTGTTATCGACTTAATTTGCAGACGTTTGCGCTGGTCAGTTATACAGGGCTGCCAAACGCATCTGCGTGATGAGCTGATAAAAAAGATATTCAATCGTTCAATTCCTGAGTTCCACTCATTCAATACAAGTCATTGGCTCTCAATCCTTACTAACGACCTTGATTTACTTGAGGAAACATATTTCCGCGTCTTTATTGATCTCTTGATAGATGTCTTTTCTGGTGTAGTAAGCCTAATAATCTTGCTGTTTATTTCGCCGTGGCTCGTACTGTTCATTTTATGCATGATAGCTGTTCAGATGTTTGTTCCCAACACAATGTCCGGAATCATTTCTAATAAACGAAAAGCACAATCTGAGTCAGCTGAGCATTTTATAGCTACAGCAAATGAGCATCTTGAAGGGTTTGATTTGCTTAGAAGCTTTCATCTAACAGAGGCCTCACGGGTTGCCATGAGCAGTGCGAATCAGGCTTGGGAAAAGCAGAAATTTGGTGCTCGGTACTTTAGTTCCTTGGCACGTTTGCTTTCATTTACTGTGGGACAAATTATTTACATTGGAATTTATTTTATTGGCGCCATTCTTACCCTTAATGGATTGATGACAGTAGGAATGATGGTGGCCGCATCTCAGCTTGTTGTCTACATAGCAAATCCTATTCAAAACATAAGTGATTCAATTACTGATATGAGAAGCGCAAAAGAGATAATTACTAAAATACAAACGCTTCTTAATGAAGCCCCAGCTACAGAAAGTGGGGCAGAAAATACCCCTGAGCGTTTTGCAAATCTAACGGTCAATCATGTTTCGTATGGCTATGACAAGGACAAATTAGTTTTATCGGATATTAGTTTTAATTTGGAACGTGGCGGAAAATATCTTCTTGAAGGAAGTTCGGGAAGTGGAAAGACAACACTAATTAAGCTGCTGACAGATGCTTTGAGCCCAGATAACGGAGACATTTGTTTGGATGGCGTGCCAATCAAGCAATTCAAAAGTGAGCAATATGCTCGATTCATAATCCCTTGCTCTCAGCAAACGTTTATTTTTAATGCAACTATCAGGGATAACGTAACGTTGTTTTGTCATGACTTTACTGATGAAGAAATTATTGACGCTATTACGAAATCGGGCTTTTCTGAGATTCTTACCAGATATCCAGACGGAATTGATCATGTGATTGATCAAGCCGGAAGCAGTCTTTCTGGTGGAGAACGACAGAGACTTGCTCTTGCACGAATCTTTTTGTTTAAGCCACAAATTGTGATTTATGACGAGAGCTTTGCTCATTTGGATGCCGACTCAGTTCAGAGCCTCATTGATTTGATCTTAAAAGATAAGGAAAGAACCGTTATTATGACGTCTCATCAAGTGACCCCTGAAATAAGAAATCGCTTCCACTCTCTTGTTTTAAAAGACGGAAGCATCCAGTCAGAAACCGTTTAATCAGCGCTCCTTGACCTAGTTGTAATACGTGAATACAATGATATAACTAGGTAAAGGAGTGGCTATGGACAGCATTGTAACTGCTCGTATTCCTGTTGAAGTCAAAAATCAGGTTTCCGAGGTTCTTGAATCGCTTGGGTCAAACACCACCAAGCTGATTAATGCAGCGTTTGAATATGTGCTGGTAACAGGCAAGCTTCCTGATGCTCATGAAAGCGCTTCGCTAGAATCTCCTGCTAAAGGGTCTTCTCGTCAATTGAGCGAGAAGGACAAAGAGCAGCTTGCGTCACTTTTTGGAAAGATTTCAGTTCCCGCGCCGGCGTCGTTTTGGAATGATTTAGGCGATAGCACCTACAAAGAAGCAATCAGCGAGTGGAGGTCACATGACTATGAAGCTCTTGATTGATACTAACGTTTTGCTGGACGTCTTTTTGTGTAGGGAACAGTTTGTTGCTGATGCAAAAAAGCTTTTCATAATGAAGCAGTTTAGAGATGCCGAACTGTGGATAGCAGCTCAGTCATACACAGATCTCTACTATGTGGGTGCTAAGGCTCACGGCTCTGCTCACATGCAAGAAATCCTTAAAGAAGTATCTCCGCTGCTTAACGTATGTTCTATTGATGGAGCGGATATTTCAAATGCGCTGTCTGAGCAGTGGGAAGACTTTGAAGACTGCCTTATTTGGCGCGCTGCTAAGAAGATAAAGGCAGATTATATCGTCACAAGAAATACGGCAGATTTTGTTCGCTCGGATATACCAGTACTTACACCTCATGAGTTTTTCTCGACAATAGAAGCTAAGCAAAATCTTGTCTATGAAGAGGCTGAATTTTAGAAGTAATAAGGCGCGGGGTAGGGCTGAAAAAGTTCAAAGCTGGGTAACGCAAAAGCTCAGCATAGTGCGATAAGAAAATCTACTACAAACACACTTAGATATGTATTAAAAGTCGTGCTTGGGGGTATATAGAATCCGATGAAGATTCAGTCCCCGGCACGATTTTGTTTGGGGTAGGAGGGTGATTTTATGAGACTAGATAAATGGGCCGTAACCGCCCAGGAAGCACTGCAGGCAGCTCTTGGTATTGCTGGTGATGTAGAGGCTTCCGAGGTTGCACCAACGCACCTGCTCAAGGCGCTGCTGGACAGCAATGAGCGCAACCTGCGTTCTATCTTGGAGAAGATTGGCGCAGATTCTGACACCATTGCCACGCAGGTAGACCAGGCAATTTCCAAGGCTCCAAAAGTAAGCGGAGCACAGATTGGCATTGGCAACGACCTTCTCAAGGTTATCAATGAGGCCGAGAAACTTGCCACTAAGCTGGGAGATTCCTACGTTACCTCTGAGCACCTGCTCACTGCGCTGGCAAATGACAACACCGACGCAGGCAGGATTCTTCGCGATGCCGGCGTTACCGCTAAGCGTGTGGAAGAGGTCTACAACGACCTTCGTGGTGATGAGCGCGTAACCTCTCAGGATGCAAAGCCGCAGTTCGAGGCGTTGGAGCAGTACGGTCGTAACGTGACCGACCTTGCTCGTCAGGGAAAGCTTGATCCAGTTATTGGCCGCGTCGAAGAGATTCGTCGCACCATTCAGGTTCTGAGCCGTCGCACCAAGAACAACCCTGTTCTTATCGGCGAGCCTGGTGTTGGTAAGACCGCAATCGTGGAAGGCCTGGCAGAGCGCATTGTTTCTGGCGACGTTCCAAGTACCCTGCGCGACAAAGAGCTTGTTGAGCTTGATATGTCCGCCCTGGTAGCAGGTGCAAAGTACCGTGGTGAGTTTGAGGACCGCCTGAAGAGCGTGGTAAAAGAGGTGGCCAAGTCTAACGGCCAGATTATCCTCTTCATTGACGAGCTTCACACCATCGTGGGCGCTGGCGCTTCCGAGGGCTCCATGGACGCTGGCAACATCTTAAAGCCAGCACTTGCCCGCGGCGAGCTTCGCGCAATTGGTGCCACTACGCTGGATGAATACCGCAAGTACATCGAGAAAGACGCTGCTCTTGCACGTCGTTTCCAGACCGTACTTGTCTCCGAGCCTACTGTTGAGGACACCATCTCTATTTTGCGTGGCCTTAAGGAGAAGTACGAGCAGCACCACCGCGTCCGTATTACGGACTCCGCCCTGGTTGCGGCAGCAGATCTCTCTAACCGCTATATTTCTGACCGATTCTTGCCAGATAAGGCAATTGACCTGGTAGATGAGGCAGCGTCAAGGCTTCGTATGGAGCTTGATTCCATGCCAGCAGAGATTGATGCGGTTGATCGTCAGCTCACTCAGATGCAGATTGAGGAGCAGGCTCTGATGAAGGAGGAGGACGCTGCTTCAAAGGAGCGCCTGGAGAATCTCCGCGCAGAGATTGCTACGACGCAGGAGAAGCTTGATGGCATGAAGGCCAACTGGCAGAACGAACGTGGCGCAATTGATCTGGTACAGGACTTGAAGTCCCAGATTGAGGATGCAAAGACGCAGATGGAGCGCGTGACCCGCGAGGGAGATTTGGCGCAGGCATCTGAGCTTCGTTACAGCACTATTCCAGAGCTTGAGCGCAAATATGATGAGGCAGAAAAAGCCCTTCTCGCCAAGCAGGAAGACGGTGGAATCCTCAAGGAAGAGGTCACCACAGACGAGATTGCCGAGGTAGTTTCTTCGTGGACCGGCGTACCTGTTTCTAAGATGATGCAGGGCGAGATGGACAAGCTCAAGAACCTTGAGGACCAGCTTCACCTGCGCGTTATTGGTCAGGACGACGCTGTTTCCGCAGTTGCCGCAGCAGTCCGCCGTTCTCGCGCAGGTCTTGCAGATCCAAACAAGCCTCTGGGCAGCTTCTTCTTCCTGGGCCCAACCGGTGTAGGTAAGACTGAGCTAGCAAAGGCACTGGCAGAGCTACTGTTTGACGACGAGCGCTCACTGGTCCGCATTGATATGTCTGAGTACATGGAGAAGTTCTCGGTCCAGCGTCTTATTGGCGCACCTCCAGGATACGTGGGCTATGACGAGGGCGGCCAGCTTACCGAGGCAGTTCGTAGGCATCCATACTCCGTCATCTTGCTGGACGAGATGGAGAAGGCTCATCCTGACGTCTTCAACATCTTGCTGCAGGTTCTGGACGACGGTCGCCTGACCGACGGTCAAGGTAGGGTAGTGAGCTTCAAGAACACCATCATTATCATGACCAGTAACGTTGGCTCACAGTTCATTGCTGGTGCCGGCGCGGAAGGCTTCAACGATGAGTCTAGAAAGCAGGTCATGGAGGCGCTGCGCAGCTCCTTCCGTCCTGAGTTCTTGAACCGTATTGATGACGTGGTAATCTTCCAGCCTCTTGGCCTTGAAGACATTGAACGCATTGTGGACATTCAGCTCAAGGATGTTCGTAGCAGGCTTGCTAACGAGCGCATGACGCTGGAACTTTCTGAGGCTGCAAAGCAGTCGCTGGCTCTTGACGGTCTGGACCCTGTTTACGGCGCTCGTCCTCTGAAGCGACTGATTCAGCGTCGCGTTGTCGACCAGGTAGCAAACTTGATTATTGCAGGTGAGCTGCATGAGGGTGATACTGTTCTGGTTGATACTGACGAGAACGGCAACTTGGTTGCTCGCAAGAAGTAAGTGAGGCTGCACATGTGCGATAAGGCAAACAGGGCCGAGAAACCCGAGCTGCAGGTCGCGGCACGCGAGGACGCTACGACGGCCGCGACGCAGGTCACAGCACGCAAGGACGCGGATTCCAAGAAAGCGCAGGTTGTTGACCCGGAGTTTGCTCGCGCAGAAAACGAGGACGATGACGGCTACGATCCGTATTCTGATCGTCGTCCCGTGAGTGAGCCTCTCTTTGAGCGCGATCCCTGGAGCTAGACCACCGGGTTTTTCGCCAGGCGCTTCTCGGCACACGCAAAACTATACAAACGAAAGCCGCTGGTACATGACGTATCAGCGGCTTTTTTGTGTGGCTCGGCGTTACGTTCACGATTGCGAGCCTGAAAAGCTCATCATGTCTGAGTAAATTTACTCAGACATGGTGAGAAAAATCGGCAAATAGCTCAGACTTGGTGCACTTTTCCGGCAAATCATTCAGACATGGCGAGAAAAACAGGCTCCATGTGAGCGCCAATGGAGCCGTCAGAAAAACGCTTCAAAATCCGCCTGAAAAGTACAAAGAATCTGTGTTTGAGTCACCGATTCTTTTGCAAAATCAGGCAAATCCACAGATTCTTTGATGCTTTTAGGCAAAAGTTACAGATTCTTTGCAGAAATCAGGCGCGCACTGGATGGCTCAGCTGCTGACACACCGCACGACATCGCGACTTTGCAGCTACCGCTGGCGAACAGCGCGTTTAGCGAATCGCAACGCCCCAGTTGGTGGACATCCAGGTCCAAAGGAAATAGAAAACTGCGGCAATGATGGCCAAAACGATGATGGCGGCAATCAGCGAGCCTGCATTTGAGCGGCGCTCTTTCCTGACAAAAATGTCGCGCTGGCCCTTAGGAACCTGCAGGTATTGGCCATAGTGAACGTCTTTGCGAAGGTGAGCAATCTCGTTCTTTGGCTTGCGCCAACCCTTCTTCGCATAAGCGCCCTTGCTGGATTCAAAGCCAGCAGCTTGGTTCTCTGGAATTTCGAGTTTCTCGCCCGGCATTGTAAAGTCGCTGATAGGTTCCACTGTTTTGTGATGGCGATGCTGGCGGACGTATGGCTGCTTTGCAGCGTCCTCGCTCGCATGCTCAGAAATCTCAGATGATGAGAAGTGCTGTGCACCAGTTGCGTGAAGCTCGGCATCATCAGCTGGCTGGGCTTCCTGCTCAAAAGATTCAGCGTATTCAAACTCCTGCTGAGCGTCAGAACGAGGGTCCTGATTCGCAGGTGAAACGTTATTTTCAAGGTTGTTCGAGGTGTCCACGATGGTCCTTTTGTCGTAGTCTCGCAAAACATTGATATAAAACATGATACCGCAGCGCGCACAATCCTGCACAGTTTTGCTTGGATATTTACGCGACTGCGTCAGACAGACGTGTGAGACGGACGAGTGATTTGGCGTCGACTCACGCGCATCTACGTGGTACATAACTGCAGGATAATCTTAGTCATTAAGACTTAAAAATTTTATAAAAAGTTGTATAAATTCGTGCAAGCAGGGTACAACAGATGATGAACAACGAAGTGCCAATAACGGCATCTACCAGTAAAAGAGTGGTTACTATGAAGAATGTAGTTCCCTATGATCGTATTGCAAGGAATCTGAGCACGTGGCCATTTGGTTCATTTGATTCTTTCTTTGACGCGCCTTATTCCGCTCTGTCTTCCGTATCGTCCGATGCATTTGTTATGAACGTTGAGGATGCAGGTCAGTCTTACGTGGTAACAGCCGAGCTCCCTGGCGTTTCTAAGGAGAACATCGACGTCGAGCTCAATGAGGGTAGGCTTTCAATCACCGCTACTCGCAAGGAGTCCGAGGAGGAGAAGGCCAAGAACTACCTGCACAAAGAGTCTTCTGAGTGGCAGGCAACTCGTGGCGTGTATCTGAAGGACGCAGCTCGAGAGGGTCTAACTGCAAAGCTTGATGGCGGCATCCTGACCATTACTGTTCCAAAGCAGGATCAGCAGGCTAGCGTCACAAAGATTGTAATCGACTAATACTAGTGCTCTGAGCGGCGGCTTTGACGGTCAGTCAAGCTGCTGCTCAGGCAGTAAGGTGCCTGGTAGTTGACCTGCCAGGCACGTATAGCTGCAGCCGAGCGTACGGCTAGACGTGCCTGTTCAACGCCCGATTACAGGCACCTCGCATAGCGAGAAGATCTTGGAACTCCAAGGTTTTCTCGCTTTTTTGTTGTCTCGAAACCGGGACGCGCGGTGTGTCAGCGTACACGCGCAGCTTAGAGCGACATCGTCGAGAGGCGCGCAGCTTACAGCGACATTGGCCAATCTTGACTGGCAACACAGACGGCAAGGGAACCGTCGGGAGTCTGCGCCTCGGTGAACGCATCGTTGAGCGGCTGCGCACCAACCGCTTCAGCAAGCGTTCTAACTGCGATGCTTGGACGGTTATTCTCGTGAGAAAGATGCATGCCAACCACGCAGCGTGTATTTGGGCCAACAAGCTGCGGCAACGCCTGCGCGGTGTACTCGTTTGATAGGTGACCGGAGTCTCCGTGGACGCGCTGCTTGAGCATGTAAGGATAGGGTCCCGTGAGCAGCATGTGCTCGTCATGATTGGACTCGATAGCAAGAATGCGCACGTCAGAGAGGCACTCGAGAGCCTTGGGCGTCAGAATACCCGTGTCGGTGCAGTAGCCCACGGAGTCCACGATGCGCCTATCAGGACCAGCAAGATAATCAAAGCGCATGCCCATAGGCTCGCAAACATCGTGCGAGGTGGGGAAGATGCTTACCTCAATGTCTGGAGCGGCGTCAATATGGACAGAACCTGCCTGGTCAACAAGGGTAAAGGTGACGTTGGAACAGGGCTTTCTTGAAAGTACGGCAGCAGTTCCTGTTGTAGCGAACACGGGAACATCAAAAGTTTTACTTACTACCGAAAGGCCCGCGACGTGATCGGTGTGCTCGTGCGTAATAAAGATGGCCACAAGCTCAGAGAGGTCAACGTTCAGCTCTTTAGACCGACGCAGAATTTCTTTTCTAGAGATTCCGCAATCAATCATAATGAGACCATCAGGCGTTTCTAGCAGGCTGCAATTACCTTTTGATCCGCTGGCAAGAATATGTAGGTGAAACGTGGGATTCATGAATTTCTTTCTACTGAGTAACTTTCGGGTATAACTGTAACAAACACACCGGACAGAAATTGGTGCTAAGTGCCATCCGTACATGCATACTTCAATAAAAAGAACGTTCTCGCCGCAAAAGACCAGGCAGAAGGCTTGCGCCGAGACCAGGCAGAAGGCTCGCGCCGAGGCCAGGTCGCCGCGCCCGTTATCCTTATGGTCTCGGGCGGAGCCGACTCGATGGCACTGCTTCACATGGTGGTAACGGAGCCGCTTGATCTTGGCGACGGCGCAGGACTTGCGCGCATCGCAAAAGAGCGCCTGCATGTGTTGCACGTAAACCACCTGCTTCGCGGAGACGATGCGGACGCTGACCAGCACTTTGTTCAAGAGACTTGCGACTCGCTAGGCGTTCCCTGCACCGCGTTGCGCGTGGACGTGGCAAAGTTCGCGCAGGAGCGTGACGGCAACGTGGAAGATGTTGGTCGTCGGGTGCGGTATGACGCTGCGCGAGAACTCACTCAAAAACTTTGCACTGAGCAGGGGGTTTCTCGCCAGAAGGCAAAGATTTTGACGGCGCACACGGCGGACGATCGCGCGGAGACGTTCATGATGAACGTGATGCGCGGGTCCGGCATGAGCGGCCTGGCGTCGATTCCTAGGCACCGCGGGCTGATTTATCGTCCGCTGCTCGACTACACGCATGACCAGCTCAAAGACTGGCTGAAGGCTCGCGGCCTGGACTGGCACGAGGACGCCACCAACACCGATACCCACTATTTACGTGCGTATATGCGCCATAACGTTCTCCCTCTGCTGAAGGCGAGAAACCCGATGTTGGTGCAGACGGTGTGTAAAATTGCAGATCTGATGACTGACGAAGACGATTATCTTGAGGCGAAGGCCGCTCGCAAGCTGAGGCAGATTACGCTGCGCAAGAGCGAGTCTTCGCTGGTACTTGACGCGTTGAAGCTCAGTTCTACCGACGTAGTGATTGCTCGTCGCGTGGTGAGGATTGTGGCTCGGCAACTAATCCCCGAGGCATGGCTAGAGTTCAGGCACGTAGATGCCGTGCTCGAAGCGGTTTCTGCGGGAGTTGGCGTGGCTAACCTGCCGCAAAACCTTGAAGCGCGCGTTCGATTGGGCACCGTGACATTCTCGTTCACGGGCGCCGCGAGAAGTGCGGCTGCGGTCGCGGGCGGCGTGGTCGCAACCAACGGCGAACCCGCAGCTACGTCGCATGCTACAGCAACGTTTGGCGAGCACCTTGCGGTCCCGGGAACACTGGAGCTGGCAGACGGCCGAGTGCTTTCGGCGCGCATTCTCCCTGTGGAGCACGGCTTTGACGTCGTGTCCTATGCAACTGCGCATAGCCAGGAATGGTTGGGCGAGTCGGTTCTTCTCGACGCAAAAGCCTGCGGGGTAGATCCGGTTCACGGCGGCAGCCTGTGGGTCTCGGGGCCCGAGGCTGGAGACACCATGCAGCCTCTGGGCATGCACGGGCAGTCAAAAAAGATCTCTGACCTGCTGGGCGAGGCGGGCGTTCCCGTTGAATCCAGGAGCATGATGCCTATTGTGCGTACAAATATTCGTGGACATGTAGTGTGGGTTGCGGGAATTCGTCCCGATGAACGAGTAAAATGTACGCAAGATACAAAACAGCTGCTAGAATTGAACATCTATTCTGGTCACAAGCCATTTGAGAGGAGCCAGTAATGGCGGAGCTTCACCCTGATATTGAAGAGATTCTACTTGACGAACAAGACATCAAGGACATCGTCAAAAAGGTGGGTGCAGAGATCACGCGTGACTACGCGGACAAGAACCCCCTGGTCATTGCTGTTCTTCGCGGAGCCGTTGTATTCATGGCCGACATCATGCGTGCCATTGAGTGCCCACTCTCCATCGATTTTATGGCTGTTTCCAGCTACGGCGACGGTGTTAAGAGCTCTGGCGTCGTGCGCATTGTAAAAGATCTTGATACCAAGATTGAGGGCCGTCACGTCATCATTGTTGAGGACGTCCTGGACTCCGGCCTGACCCTCTCTTACCTGGTCCGCATGCTCCAGTCTCGAAACCCCGCTTCCATTGAGATTGCCGCTTTCCTGGTCAAGGACATTGAGGGCAAGCGTCCAGCTGTTGATCCTCGTTACGTAGGCACTCACGTACCCGACAAGTTTGTTGTTGGTTACGGCCTGGACTATGCAGAGCGCTACCGCAACCTGCCATTTGTTGGTGTTCTGAAGCCTTGCGTGTACGAATAGGCTGAAGTTACGCGGTCGAGCTCGCAGTGAAGTCACGCGGTCAAGCCACGCGGTTGAACTTGCGGCCACGCGGTCTGCTTCAAAAATTTGCCGCAAGACCGTGCAATAGATACAAATTTGTTAAAACTTTTAAAGTTGGGCGAGAAGATCGATCTTCTCGCCCAATATGCTATCTATCAAAGGTTGTGTGAGGCCAGATGCGCGGCGGCGTCATCCACGCCTCTACCCAACGTTTTACCAGGTAGGCATTGTAGGCTTCGAGAGAATTGAGAAACCATGGTCAATCAGACAAGTCTTGCATACGGATCAGAAAAGTCTGCAATCCGTGAGATTGCAGGTTATGCGATGCAGCGTCGTGCTGAGATTGGCGCTCAGAATGTGTTTGATTTCTCGATTGGCAATCCTTCCGTACCTGCTCCTGAGTCTGTTCGCACCTCTATCGAGGCCGCCATGCAGCTGCCTCCCCAGCAGGTTCACAGCTACACACCTGCAATCGGCATTCCCCAGGCCAGGGAGGCAATTGCTGCGTCGCTCCGACGTCGCTTTGGAGATCACGCAGCACAGGCAGACGATCTTATCTTGACTTGCGGAGCTGCAGCTTCCGTTTCTATGGCGCTCAATTCCATTGTTTCTCCAGGTGAAGAGGTTATTGTCATTGCACCATACTTCCCGGAGTATCGCGTGTGGATTGACCACGCTCAGGCTACCTGCGTTGAGGTTTTGGCTGACGAGAAAACCTTCCAGATTGATGTTGACGCTGTTTGTGCAGCTCTTACGTCTAAGACTCGCGCGGTGATTATTAACTCTCCAAACAATCCTGTTGGTGCTGTGTATACCAGGGAAAACCTTGATGCATTTGCCAATATGCTCCGCAAACGCTCCACTGAGCTGGGAACTGACATTTACGTCATCTCCGACGAACCTTATCGCGAGATTGTTTTTGGCAACATTGAGGTTCCTTGGGTTCCTGACGTCTACGAGCGCACTATTGTGTGCTATTCCTACTCCAAGTCACTTTCGCTTCCTGGTGAGCGTATTGGTTGGGTGCTGGTTCCCGCTTCTAATCCGGAGCAGAAGGAGATTTACGCAGCTTGTGCGGGTGCCGCTCGACTGTTGGGCTTTGTTTGTGCGCCAGCGCTTTTTCAGCGCGTCATTATTGACTGCGTTGACGAGCCAGCGGATGTTGAGGCCTATGCAAAGAATCGAGAAGTTCTGACCGAGGGCCTCACCAAGCTTGGTTACGAGTACATCCAGCCTGATGGTGCATTCTACCTGTGGGTTCGTGCTCCTGGTGGAGATGCTCAGGCGTTCTGCGATGTGGCTAAGCAGTTTGAACTGCTCCCTGTTCCATCCGATTCGTTCGGCTGCCCAGGTTGGCTGCGCGTGAGCTACTGCGTTGCGTACCAGACCTGCGTGGACTCGCTTGCTGCCTGGGAAAAGACTCTTGCTGCAATGAAATAAGCGCTGCAACAGGCGAGAAAATCACCTGGAGAAGGCCAGCCGTCAATGGCGAGAAACTCAATCGACCTCAAACGACAAAGTGAATTACCTCCCATTTCTTATGTCCAAGAAATGGGAGGTAGTTCATATGCAGGTGATTATGATTCTGCAGCGCGTTAGCGTAGGCTTTTAGGCCTGGCGCACAAAATAGCTCAGCTTTGGTAGGTTCTGCTGAAGAATCGACTAGCTCTTAATCAAGATAGCAGGCAGCTAGGCGGTCGCACTACCTGATATGCGTCTCTATGCATAAACTTCATCTAATATGCTTAAACATGAATAGCGTCATATAAAAGATTTAACTATAGGTAAATTCCGCACCTACGGAACACACCTAAGTCGGATATTCTGCTCAGATAAGGGCATTTTACACATCTAATGACGATAATCTGCATGTTTGTGGTAATTTCAGCGTCATGTATACGTCTTTTTGACAGATTATCCGACTTAGGTGTGTTTTGAACTGCCTCCCATTTCTCGTGTCCAAGAAATAGGAGGCAGTTCAAAGCCGCGTAAAAAACGCGGCTTTGTTTCTTTGTGCGATGTTGTTGTGAGCTGCAGTTTTCCGTCTTAATATCCCTGCTTAGAGGCTGGAATCTTTGCGTCAGCGATGGTGTCCAAAAACGTCTGGGCATCGCGACAAGCCATAAGCTCCTCGGGGAAGTCAACCTCTTCAAGCAGCTTAATAACAGAATGCGCATCAGCAATGCGGGTTGCAATGTGAGCATCTGAGCCAAAAGAAATCTTGCATCCCAGTTCAGCGCAGGTCTCAGCGATCACACGACAACGCTCAATAGCAACCTCACGCTGGCCTTCGTCGTGTGTGGCCTCGTTCATCTCGATGAGCTTACCGCGATCGCGGCACTCTCTGACAAGTGTAGGAACATCAAAATCTAAACCACTGCGACCAAGGTGGCCAAGAATCAAAACATGTGGATTATCCAGCGCATTTACGTACATCTGGGTAATCTGCTTCTGCGAGGCGCCAGCTGCCCACTGCTTGCTATGAATGCTTGCAACCGCATAATCGCAGGTACCTAGGATGTGCTCACCAAGAATATGAGGCTGGCGGAGTTTATCGCCATTAATACCCTGGTCAAACGTAATATCGTAGGCAAACAGATTGCCCTCAAGGTCAACAATATCCACCTCAGCACCGTGGAGCAGCCTGACGCCGTACCAGGTTTCTGGCCAAATGGCGGTGTTCATAAAGAACTGGAAGTTCTTAATGGTCTGCTGGTCATACAGCATGGACGAGAAGTGATCGGTGATTCCAAGTAGCTCATAACCACGCTCAGAAGCTGCGCGAACGTTCTCCTCAACGGTTGAATAGGCGTGCCTTGAGTACAGGCTGTGAGTATGAACGTCGCAAGTAATGCGCATGACGTGCTCCTTCGAATCTCAAACGACAACTCTAGTTAATCATGGCCGCCATCATGAGGCAGCCCTGGCGAGAAGACCGGTCTTCTCGCCATCCGCGCGATCTACAGATCAATGCTCAGCTCAACGGGGCAGTGGTCGCTGCCGTAGACCTCGCTCAAGATGGATGCGCTTTTGACCTGCTCAGCAATGCGATCGGAGACCAGGAAGTAGTCGATGCGCCAGCCGGCGTTGTTCTTGCGAGCGTTGAAGCGGTAGCTCCACCAGCTGTAAGCGCCGGTCATGTCGGGATGGCGATACCTAAATGTATCGGTAAAACCCGCGTCCAAAAGCTTGGTAAAGCTCTCGCGTTCCTCGTCAGAGAAACCTGCATTTTGCCTGTTGGATGAGGGGTTCTTAAGGTCAATCTCGTTGTGTGCAACGTTAAAATCACCGCAGGTAATCACTGGTTTTTGCTCAGACAGCTCTGCCAAGAACTCACGATAGCGCTGATCCCACTCAAGACGCTCATCCAGGCGTGCAAGCTGGTCTTTTGAGTTTGGCGTGTATACGCACACAAACCAGAACTTCTCAAACTCCAGCGCACAAACGCGACCCTCGTCGTCAGCAACAGGGCATCCAATCTGGCGAATCACCTGCAAAGGGGTTTCTCGCGAGAAAACCGCTGTACCCGAATAGCCTTTTCTTTCTGCGTAGTTCCAGGTTTGAACGTAGCCGGGAAGATCCAGCTCAACCTGGCCTTCTTGCAGCTTAGTTTCTTGAAGGGCAAATACATCAGCATTTATGGTTTCAAAAATTTCCGTGAACGAAGGCTCTTTCTTGAGCACGGCGCGCAGACCGTTAACGTTCCAGGAAATCAGCTTGTACTCTCGAGTATCGCTCATAACTCCTCTTTCATACTGTGACCTGGTGGTTTAGACCACAGTGGATATATATCACAGTAGCCGCGAGTGGCGCGCGTTCCACGCTCCAGTTACGGCGCCAAGCGGTGCGTTTGCGGCAATAAACTTTCAATAAATCCATGGTATACGACTAGTAGCCACCAATACCGCTACAATAGAAACATTCATAGCTGGCAAGGAGGATTCATGCTTCGTCAAAGCTACAACACCTGGCAATGTGGAACTCACACTATCTCGTTGGCGCGTCCTAGGATTATGGGCGTTCTCAACGTCACTCCAGACTCGTTCTCTGATGGCGGAAAGAACTTTGATCCAGAGGCTGCAATTGCACGCGGTCTACAGATGCTGGATGAGGGCGCTGACATCATTGACGTTGGGGGAGAGTCTACTCGCCCAGGTCACACGCCTGTTCTGCCTACAGAAGAGGCTGAGCGTGTAGTGCCTGTGGTGCGTGCGCTGGTGGCTGCTGGAGCAATTGTCTCCATCGACACGCGCCATGCCGAGGTAGCAAAGATGTGCGTCCGTCTTGGAGCCTCTATCATCAACGACGTTTCCGGCTTCACCGATCCAGAGATGGTTGCCGTAGCTGCGGAGTCTGACTGCGGCTGCATTGTGATGCACTGGAATAAGGACGGCCTTGGAGCTCGTGTTGAGCGCAAGCAGGTGCAGCTGGACGACATGCGCCCTTCTCGCCCTACTGGTAGCGCAGCTGCTCGAGCCGCAGCTACAGGAGCTGAGACACGCACGCTGAGCTCGCAGCGTCGTTTTACCCTGCCAGAAGAGGCGCCTATTATGCGCCAGATTATGGGCTTTTTGGGCGACCAAGCTCGCGGTCTGATGCGTGCTGGCGTTTCCAAGGACCGCATCTGCATTGACCCAGGTCCGGGCTTTGACAAGTTTGCCGACGAGGACGTTGTTATTCAGCGTGCCACTCGTTCGATGGCTTCTATGGGATATCCGCTGCTCTGTGCCGTGTCCAGAAAGCGCTTTGTCGGCGCTGTTTCTGGCGTAACTGAGGCTACGCAGCGCGACGCAGCTACGCATGCAATTTGCATTGCCGCAATCACCAACGGTGCCCGTATCCTGCGCGTTCACGATGTTGCGGGAACCGCTCAGGCTATCAACGCTTACTGGGCTATGACCGAGCGTGATCCTCGTCAGGGATTTGTGGCGCTTGGCTCTAACGTGGGTGACCGCGTGGGTTATCTGGCCCGCGCAACGCAGCTCATCGATGAGATTCCGCTGACCTGCGTTGTTTCTCTCAGCCACGCCTACGAAACTGAGCCTGCATACGGTATTGCTACACCCGTGGTAAATGCTGTTGCCGAGATTAGAACTGAGCTCCATCCTCTGGTGCTGATGGATAAGCTGCTTGAGGTTGAGAACGCTCTCAACCGCACACGCAAGAAAGGCGAGGAGGGCCATGGACCTCGCACTATCGACTGTGACCTTCTGTGGGTTGAGGGCGAACAACACGCAGGTAAACACCTCACTCTGCCTCATCCACGCATGGGTGAGCGCGATTACGTACTTGTTCCTATGGAGGACCTGATGCATGATCCGGTGCGCTTCTTCTCGCACGGTGGCGTAGAGATTGCCCCTCCTGACCAGCGTGTTGGTCACGTAACTGAGGACTTGGGAGCTATTACGTGGGAGTAGCACAAGAAGCTCTGGAGCTAGCACGCGACGGTGCCCAAACGGGCGAGTTTGTGTATCGCATCTCTGACGTGCAGGAATGCACTGACCAGAGCCAAGACGAGCGCTCTGAACTGACCTTCGATCCAGCGTCCGCATCAGTATCCCCATCATCTGGCGAGAAACCCTTTGAGGTTGCAACTGTTGTGCGCTTAGGGGTCTCGATGCCCTATGTACCAGCGGTTCCATACGTTGTGGCGCTGGGGCTCTGTCAGTTCTTGCGAGCCGCAGATGAGGACTTTGGTATCCGCTGGCCTTACGATATCTGCTATAAAGACCAGGTTGTTGCCTCAATCAAGGCAACCGCAGGCTATCAAGAGGGCATGTTTGCTGTGGTGAGTATCGCAGCAGACCCCAAGGTGCTTTGCTCAGCGTTTGACGTTGCGGACAACACAGAACTTCTCGCTAATAAGGTCTCTGCGCTGGCGGTTCAGAGCGTAAGCGTGTGGGAGCAGCAGGTTAAACGCGCAAGGAGTTTTGCGGGACCAATCGCACTGATTCTGAGCGACTACTTTGATATGGTTCCTCTGCTTGGACAGCAGGTCAATAAGGTATACCCCAGTGGTAACGTTGCGCTGACCGCTCGATTTGGCGGCATTGACGTGTGGGGTCATGCCATCCTTGTTGACCAGGACGGTAAAGAAATCCTTGTAAGCGAGGAAGAAGCTTCTGTTGTGCCAGCGGTTTAACCGCTGCTCTAGCTGTCAATCTAACTGCTGCAATGCAGCTGCGGAGTCAGTTACTCGGCGGCTTGAGCAGACTGCTTCCAAATCAGATAAATGCCACGCATAGTAAGCTGCGGATCAACCACATCAAAGACATCTGTTGCTTCGCTAACGGTGTTTGCCAGGCCACCCGTTGCAATAACAGTCGCGCCCTCAATACCAGGCTCTTTGAGCGTTCTGGCAACCAGGCCCTCTGCCTGAGCAGCTGCGCCTACTACAATACCTGCCTGAACAGCGCTTTCGGTGGTGTTGCCCAAGACAGTCTCGGGCGCCTTAATAGGAATGCTGGAGAGCTTGGCTGCACGCGCAAACAGTGCGTTTGCAGAAATCATAATACCTGGTGAAATAGCGCCTCCGCGGAATACGCCGTCCTTATCAACAACGTCCAAATTAGTTGCGGTGCCAAAATCAACCACAATAACCGGATAGCCATAGCGCTCAGTTGCGGCAACGGAATTTGCTACGCGGTCGGCACCCACAAGCTCGGGGTGGGGGATATTGAAGCGAATCTTATCTGTGGAAAGCGCGTTAATGCGGGTCAGAGGCTTGTTAAGCAGCAGCTCAAAGCAGCGCTGCCAAGCACGTGTGATAACAGGAACCACGCACGAGAGTCCGCCTGCCTCAACGTCGTCTAGACTCAGTCCATCTTTTTGGAAGAACGTGAAGAGACGGCCGTGCAGAATGTCGGAGGTGTCGCTTTGATCGGTAGGCATTCTCCAGCCGCGCACCATAGTACCTTCGCTGTCAAATAAACCAATGGCAGTTTGCGTGTTACCTACATCAATCGATAAAAACATTATGCCTCCGAAGAGCTCCAGACCGGCTTTGTATGTTGTATTGGATTTTAGCGCATCAAGGGCTTCTCAAAAGTTGTCACACACAAGAATTATCTGCACAAAATGTGAATTTCTCGCCAACTAGTTATAGCAACAGACGGTTTGTTCTGCTATACTTTTTCAGCTTATTGTCTTGATTGAGCACGTGCTCATAAAGACGCCCCTGCTCTGGTCGGAAACCAGGGCCGATGTAAGGAGTCCTGCATGAAGCAAGGTATTCATCCAGAGTACGTAGAGTGCACCGTTCGTTGCACCTGCGGAAACACCTGGACCACACACGCAACTGTTCCAGAGATGCGTCTTGACCTCTGCGACAAGTGCCACCCATTCTATACGGGTCAGCAGAAGCTTGTCGACACTGGTGGGCGTGTCCAGCGCTTCGCCGACAAGTTCGGTGGCGCAGCAAACGCTGCTCTCGAGGCTGCTAAGGCTGCCAAGGAGGCAAAGGCTGCTAAGGCTGCTGAGCAGGAGGCTGCTCGTAAGGCTGCTGCTGAGGCTAAGGCTGCTGAGAAGGCAAAGCGTGCTGCTGAGTTCGCAAAGAACGCACCAGCTGCAGAGCCAGAGGCTGAGGCTGAGGTCGAGGCACCTGCAACCGAAGAGGCTGCAGAGTAGCAGGTATTTGCTCGCGCAAAGACCGCAGAGTACAGAATCGGGGTAGCTTCGGCTGCCCCGTTTTTGTTTGGCGAGAAACCCTCTCAACTCAGAGGGTATACTTGAAAGTGAAAAATCTGCCGTCGGAGGACGAATGGAATCACTGTATACAAAGTATCGCCCGCAAACGTTTGAGCAGGTAGTTGGCCAGAAGCATGTGGTCGGCACTCTTGAGCGAGCGGTCTTGGAGCAAAAGCTTAGCCACGCATACCTGTTCTGCGGACCTCGCGGCACAGGTAAGACCACTATGGCTCGTTTGCTGGCAAAGGCCATCCTCTGTCACGAGGCGCCTGGTCATCTGCCCGACGGCACTTGTGAGGACTGTCAGTTGATTGCCGCTGGTCAGCATCCAGACGTCTTTGAGATTGACGCCGCTTCTAACACCGGTGTTGATAACGTACGAGAAGAGATTATTTCTCGCGCTAGTTACGCTCCTGTGCGCGGCAAGGGCAAGGTTTACATCATCGACGAGGTGCACATGCTTACCTCGGCGGCGTTTAATGCCCTGCTTAAGACGCTGGAGGAGCCTCCTTCACACGTGACGTTTATCATGTGTACCACCGACCCTCAGAAAATTCTTGCAACTATTCTGTCCCGCGTGCAGCGCTTTGACTTCCGCTCCATTGCCGCTGACGAGATGGCAGAACATCTGGTCAACGTTTGCAAAAACGAGGGCTTTACCTACGAAGACGCAGCTATTGATCTTATTGTTCGTCATGCACGAGGTGGCATGCGTGATGCTCTTTCTTCTCTTGAGCAGCTCTCCGTTTATGGCGGCGGCGTCATTTCTGAGCAGACGGTTCGCGACGTTTTGGGTCAGTCGTCCGGCTCTCTTATTAACAATGCCGCGATGGCTCTGGCTCAGCGAGACGTTTCTTCACTCTTTACCACGGTAAATACGCTGTTTGAAGGCGGCAAAGATCTGCTGCAGTTCACGCGCGAGCTTGCCGTTCACATAAGAGATCTCTACATTGCCGCAGCTGTAGGCGTTGATTCTCCTGCTCTGTCAAATTCCACCGCTTCGACCGAGCAGCTTACCAAAGAGGCTCAGGCCTTTGGGTCGGTTGACCGACTTTCCAGAGTTCTGACTGTTCTGGGTGACGCCGCAAATCAGATGCGCACCGCCGTGAATCAGCGACTTGTTCTAGAGGTTGCGTTCACCAAGCTGGCGCGTCCTAACACGGAGCTTTCATTGGAAGCACTGGCCGACAGGGTAGCAGTTCTTGAGCAGCAGCTTGCAAACGGTATTGTTGTAGCTTCAGCTGGCGAGAAACCCGCAGCTCCCGCGCCTGTCTCGGCTCCGGCGCCGCAGCCAGCTCCGGCGACTGTGGCGACTCCGGCACCGCAGACAGCTCCTGTTGCCGCGCCGGCTCCCGTCCCTGCACCCGCACCAGCGGTGGCTCCAGCACCCACACCACAGGCGGCTCCCGCTCCAGTTGCAACCCCAGCGCCAGCTCCAGCTCCGGCTCCGACACCAGTAGCTGTGCCTGCACCAGCTCCTGCACCAGCACCCGCAGCCGCGCCAGCTCCGCAACCGGCACCTGCGCCTGCTCCAAAGGAAGTTGACCAGGCAGACGCACTTCTCGTCAGACAGTGGAAAGAAGTCGGCAAGGTTTGTGCCTCCAAAAATGCTGCTCATGCAGCCCTGCTGGTCAGCTCAACGCTTGAGTCCGACGACGGCTCTGAGCTGGTAGTTACGCTGCCCAAGGGCTCCTCGTTTGCAATGAGGATGCTCAATGCGCCAGCAGTTTCCGAGTTTGTAAAAGAGTGCGTTGCCCAGGTCATGGGCCCGCGCCGCATCAAATATGTTGAGTCGAGCCTTGCCGCAACGGCAATCTCTCGAGAAAAACGTGCAGCTCAGACAGCTCCGGCTCCTGCCACAGTTGCTCCTGCGGTTCCAGCTTCAGCACCGGCTCCGGCTCCTGCACCTGCAATTCCAGTGGCTCCTGCTGCGCCCGTCGCACCAGCTCCTGAGCCAGTTGCGCAGCCCGCTCCTGCCGCTGTTCCCGTTCAGTTACCTGCGCCTGCTCCAGCACCTGCAGCTCCCGTTGCACCAGCGTCAGAGGCGTCGTATCCAATGCCTTGGGATGAACCTGCGTCTGGCAGTGCGCCTACTGAGACTCTCGACTACGATCAGGTACCTTACAGCGATGACGATGTAGCTGCAGTTTTGGACAACTCCGCTGAAGATGTCGCTTCAGCTCCAGTCGCGCCTACGCCAGCATCCGCAGCTCCAGTTGTACCTGCGGCTGCGCCTGCACCCGCGCCGGCGCCTGCACCCGCACCAGCGCCTGCACCCGCAGCGCCTGAACCCGAACCAGTTCCGGCTCCAAAGCCTGCTCCAGTACCAGCTTCACCAGAGGATATTGCTGCTCGTTCAGCGCTTCCACCAGAGCTCAACAGCGTGGCAGACATGCTTGAAAAGGTATTTGGACCAGCGGTTTCTTTGTCGGTAGAGAAGAAGTCGGACGCAGGCGCTCTTTCGGACGCAGGTATCCCTTCGGATGCTGAGGCTCCCGCAGATCCTGCAAGTAACTAGTACTTCTCGCGATATGACGCTTTGGTGCATGGCTTCTCATGCGCCAGCGCAAAAAGCGCAACTTGTCTAAAATAGATACGACGATAGGAGAACATATGGCACGTGGTGGATTTAACATGGGCGGCATGAACCGCAATCAGATGATGGCTCAGGCTCGCAAAATGCAGGAGCAACTGCTGGAAGCTCAGCAGAAGGCTTCTCTTATGCAGGCAACTGCAAGCGCTGGTGGTGGCGCTGTTAAGGTAACTGCATCTGGCGACCTGCGCTTGACCAACATTACCATTGATCCTGAGGCAATTGATCCTGAGGATATCGAGATGCTCCAGGACATGATTCTGGCTGCTGTAAACGATGCTCTTGAGTCTGCAGAGTCTCAGGCATCTGCCCAGATGAGCGCAGTAACCGGCGGACTGAATATCCCAGGACTGTTCTAATCCATGGCGTTTGATACCACAAACGACGGTCGTGCGCTGCAGCGCTTGCTTGACGAGCTAGGTCGTCTACCAGGCATTGGTCCAAAGTCGGCTCAGCGCATTGCCTACCATCTTCTAGAGGTTGATTCCGAGGAGGCTCGCCGTTTGGCGCAGGCTATCTTGGAGCTAAAGCAGCAGGTGCATTTTTGTCCTATCTGCTTCAACTACGCAACGCGTGACGAATGTGACATCTGCCTGGACTCTTCCAGAGATCGCAGCAAAATCTGCGTGGTCTCCGAGCCTAAGGATGTCTCGGCAATTGAGCGCACCGGCGCGTTCCACGGTCTCTACCACGTCCTGGGCGGCGTTATCTCGCCTATGGACAAGATTGGCCCCGAGCAGCTCCACGTGCGTGAGC
Organism: Lancefieldella parvula; assembly: GCF_963530955.1. Taxonomy (GTDB): domain Bacteria; phylum Actinomycetota; class Coriobacteriia; order Coriobacteriales; family Atopobiaceae; genus Lancefieldella; species Lancefieldella parvula_A. Next base: position 21,787 of record NZ_CAUSFQ010000004.1, read on the forward strand.
TGCTGTCCCGCCTGGCTGACGGCGCCGTAACTGAGGTTGTCCTGGCAACAAATCCGGACGTTGAGGGAGAAACAACCGCAACGTATCTCTCCAGAACTATCAATCCGCTTGGAATGACGGTTACCCGATTGGCAAGCGGACTTCCCGTAGGCGGAGACCTTGAGTACGCAGATGAGGTAACATTGGGACGTGCAATTGAAGCACGTCGGGAGGTTTAAGCATGGCAAACCACATGAGAACAAGTTCATCTGGCGAGAAGACCCCTGAGGCTTCATCGGTTGACTTGAAGAATATTTCAACGCTTCGTGCAGGTCAGGGTGCTCAAATTCCTCAGAGCCCACGACAGGCCGATAACACGCCTGAACCTCCAAATAGAAAATCGGTCATCATTTTGGTGGTCGCGGCTATTGTCGCACTTACTGCTCTGTTCTTTATTGTTCGTTGCGCTACAAGCACTAAGAGTGAATCTGCAAGCCAGCAGCCAAAGCAGACCCAGTCCGCCTACGCTGACGAGAAACAGCAAGACGAGCAGGCGGTTGACGGCTCAGTTACCTTCCACGGCATGAAGTACTCTCTGGAGAAGCAAAGCGACGGCAAAACTGCTGTTGTTCGTACGAGTGACTCGGGAACTAAGAGTGTTCTATTTGAGGTTGAGGGAACTCCTACCAGCCTGATTCTTTTTAACGACACCATTTTGGTTCCAGAGAATCGCGATTCTGGCTGGGATGTTGTGGCATGTGCTCTGGTAGACGGCTCGCTTCCAACCCTTATTGCCGATAAGGACGGCAAGGCTGTTGGCGGAAACGGAACCATCACTGCAGCTACGCTTGACGGAACTACACTTAAGGTGACCGATTCCACGGGAAACACCACCAGCGTTGCTCTTCAGTAAAAGCAACGCGAAGAAATTGTGGATTTCCAGTGGGCGTTCATGTTTCTGAGCTGCGGATATTCTCGCCAAGTGGTTATTTTCAAGAAAATTTTCAAATTCGTTGGAAATAACGCTAGACAAGAATAAAAGTTCCCTGTATTATTTCAATTCGCAACAAGGCGTCCGGGGTATTAGCTCAGCTGGTTAGAGCGCCGGCCTGTCACGTCGGAGGTCGCGGGTTCGAGCCCCGCATATCCCGCCATTGCATGTTCAAGCCCTCTTCGGAGGGCTTTTTCATTACCAAAAAAGTCCAGCATAAAAGATTTAAATTACATCTTTAATTTATTGAAACCAAGTCAGAAAATAGAGCATTGTGTGATATCTTTACATCAGAATGTGTCTAAGTGCTTCTGCTACAGAAACATTTAAAAGCAGAGGTAAAGTGAGGTGGATTGTGCGGAATCAGAATACTTTGGATGCGCTGTCGCAACGCGATAGCGTAAGTTCCATATCCGCAGAATCTTCCAATACGGAACACACTTCAGATTTGATCAAGAAAATTGCTGTTTTTGATTTTGACGGAACCGTCATTTCTGGACAGTCAGGACTCTTGTTCTCTGCGTATTTGCTTCGCCGTCATCTGTCCTCAATTGCACGCACGCTCAAGCTTGTGTGGTGGGGAGCTCGCTACAAGCTGCATCTTCCTCAAAGGCAGGAAGAGGCGCGTGAGCTGGTTGTTGGTGCACTTACGCAGTATAGCGTTGAGTTTGCAAATGCTGTCATGCACGATTTTCATCGCGAGGTAATTGAGGGGATGTATCGCCCTCAGGCGCTGGAAGAGGTGCGTCGTCGGCAGGCAGAGGGTTGCTGCGTGCTGTTGGTTTCAGCAACGTTTGAACCTATCGCGGATTTGGCCGCCCAGAAGCTGGGAGTGGACGCGTTTCTCGCCACAAAGATGCAGGTGGGAGCCGACGGGCACTATACCAGCAAGGTTGACGGTCCTGTGATTGAGGGCGCTCAGAAGCTGGTCTCGGCAACTGAGTGGTGCAACCAGCGTTTTGGCCAGGGCAACTGGGAGATTGCGTACGCGTACGGTGATCATTACTCGGACGCAACGCTTTTGTCGGCAGCTCAAACACCGTGTGCTGTTTGCCCTGGTCCAACGCTTGCCAGACTTGCAAACAAGCGCGGCTGGAAAATTTTGAATTGGTAGCAACGACTGAACTAAGAGCAATATCTGAACTAAAAGCAGCACCTGAACTAAGATCAACATCTGAACTAAGAGCAACATCTGAACCGATAGCAAGAATCAACCTGTAACAATGACTGGCCCGGTCACAAGCCAGATAAGTGAGAAAAAGCAGTCCCTCAAGCGGACGCACGAGGGGTACTTGGAGAACCAATGGAAATTTCGCGCAAAACTGACTATGCAATCCGCATGCTTTCTTCGCTGGTGAGAAGCCCAAAGAAGCTTCTTTCTGTTCGCGATGCCGCAGAAGAAAACGATATTCCATACTCCTTTGCTCGCTCAATCCAGCATGACTTGGTTATTGCAGGCGTAATTGTCAGCACGCGTGGCGCTCACGGTGGCATGATGCTGGCTATTGATCCAACTGAGGTGAGCGTTCTTGATATTGTCGAGGCAGTTCAGGGACCTGTTTTCATTTCTAGCTGTGAGTGGGCAGGTCCTAATAATGAGCCATGCCCTCGTCATAATTCGTGCTATTTTGGACCTCTTTGGTGCAGTGCCGAGAAAACCTTGCGTAATTTCTTTGCGTCCGTGACTCTGCATCAAGTTGTTGTAGAGGGCCTAATGCCAGAGATGGTGGGCGAGTTTCAGCTGGTAAAGAACGAGAATGCCCAGCGTAACGAGCAGATTATCCAGAATGCCGCTGCCGCTATTGAGGCTGAGGTTACTGCCGGCACGTTTGATAACCTGCTTGATGGTGAGGTTATTTCTGCTGAGAAAAAGCCTTACGAGTTTAATATTGGTCGATAAGAAAATCTCACATACAAAAATGAGTGGCGAAGTGGAACCCGCATCAGAACTCACTCCGGAACTGCGTGCATTTGTCGAGTTCGTAGCCAAGAAAGGCCGCGAGTTGTATCGCGATTTGCCTTGGCGTCGCACGTATGACCCGTATGCTATCTGGATTTCTGAGGTTATGCTCCAGCAGACGCAGGTTAGCCGTGTAGATGGTCGTTGGCAGAGGTGGCTGGAGCGCTTTCCAACGGTCGATGCGCTGGCAGCCGCCGCGCCTTCGGACGTGCTTGAAGAATGGCAAGGCCTGGGCTACAACCGTCGCGCTTTGTCCGTGCATCGAGCTGCTCAGGCAATTTCTGAGGCTGGCGGCATCTTTCCACAAGATCCAAAGGAGCTGGTAAAGCTTCCAGGCATTGGTCCGGCCACTGCTGCGGGTATTCGTGCGTTTGCGTTTAATCTGCACGGTGTTTACCTGGAGACTAACGTGCGCACGGTTTTCCTGCACGAGCTGTATCCGCAGGCAGAGGGTGTGCCAGACTCCGAGCTTGTCCCGCTGGTAGAGCTCACGTGCCCTGCGAGTGTTGAGGATGCGGCGGACGTCGCAGACGCTGCGAACGTTGCGAACGCCGATAGCACTGCGAACGCCGACGAGACGGAGCTCACGCCACGTAGCTGGTACTACGCCCTTCTCGACTATGGTGCGTACCTGAAGAAAACCATTCCTAACCCTTCGCGAAGGTCAAAAAGTCACGTCAAGCAGTCGCGCTTTGAGGGATCTCATCGACAGAAGCGAGCCGAGCTCTTGCGCGTCCTTCTCGCCCATAAAGATGAGGGTGGAGCGGAGTTTGATACGCTTCACCAGGAGCTTTGTCAGATCGAGGTCAACGCCGGGCGAGAAACCCTTGATGAGCAGGTTACCCTTGGCTTACTTGAAGAACTTGCGAAGGAAGGCTTTTGTCAGAAAAATGATGAATACTGGTTGCCCTAAATGGTTATAATTCATAGTGCTGACGAAGGGGTCAGTATATGAACATAAGTGCTAATAATTATCATTTGCATTTGTTCACCACAGGTAACACGGCGCTACCCAGGCGCTTAACATCGCGCTCACAAGCGCTTTGACATGCGTTAACGTGCCACTCGTTAGCGCGGGAGAGGAGAAAAAATGGCAGTAGATTTTGAGAATTCTCAGACAAAGAAGAACCTCGAGGCAGCTTTTGCTGGTGAGTCCCAGGCTACCAACAAGTACAGCTACTATGCTTCCCAGGCTGCAAAAGATGGTTATCAGCAGATTTCCAACATTTTCACCGAGACTTCTGGCAACGAGAAAGTTCACGCTAAGCTTTGGTTCAAGTATCTCCACGGTGGCAAGATTCCAGAGACTGCAGAGAACCTCAAGGACGCAGCTGCTGGCGAGAACTACGAGTGGACCACTATGTACGCTGACTTCGCTAAGGTAGCTGAGGAGGAGGGCTTCGCAGAGATCGCTGCTAAGTTCCGTCTTGTCGGCAACATCGAGAAGACTCACGAGGAGCGCTATCAGAAGCTTCTTGAGCGCGTTGAGTCCGGTGAGGTCTTTGAGCGCGAGGGTGTCAAGGTTTGGAAGTGCCTCAAGTGCGGTCACCTGCACGTTGGCGCATCTGCACCAAAGGTCTGCCCAGTCTGCGGTCACCCACAGGCATACTTCGAGGAGCAGTCCCTCAACTACTAAGTTGTAGGTGCTCTGAGCTGTGACGATGCGCAACGACGCGAAGCTGCAGCTCAAACTTCTAGTGCGTTAAAAATGTACCCGCCAGCAGGTCATCGGCTTGCTGGCGGGTATTTTTGTGCGTAGATGTTGCGGTGAGATTGGGTTTCTCGCTATATGCTCGTTGCGCGCCTGATTTGCTCAAAGAATCTGTAACTTTTGCCTAAATGCTTCAAAGAATCTGTGGATTTGCCTGATTTCATCAAAGAATCTGTGTCCAAAATACAGAATCATTGCACTTTTCAGGCTCGCTTTTCAGGCAGAGTTTAAAGCGCATCCGAGCTCGCGCTTTCATGAAGCCTGATTTTCTCGCCATGTCTGAGTAATTTGCCGGAAAAGTTTACCAAGTCTGAGCTATTTGCCGGTTTTTCTCGTCATGTCTGAGTAAATGTACTCAGACTTCATGCACTTTTCAGGCTTATTGCGGTGCTTGAGTCTGGACTCGCAACTCAGAAGCATCTGGCGAGAAGCCCGCGCACTTGCGGCACCCGCGCGCTCGTAGCGTGCGCGCCTGGTGAGAAACCCGTGCGCTCGCAGGTCAGCACCAGGTCCGCTCGCACCCGCCCACCCGCGCTTACCCCTTGAACCAGCGATTGGGCTGCTCGTAGGAGGGGCAGATGTCGCTCATAGGACAGCCGACACACTTGGGGTTGCGAGCAGTGCAGGTTTCTCGCCCAAAGTGAATCCACTCTTCGTTGACGTCTTTCCAGAGCTCGTGGGGGAGAAGCGCGAGCAGGTCCTTCTCAGCAGCCAGCGGCGTGGAAGCCGAGCTCAGGCGCATGCGCTTGGAGATCCTGTACACGTGCGTGTCCACCGCGATGCCGTCGACCACGTTAAACATCTTGTTGAGCACGATGTTTGCGGTCTTTCGACCAACGCCCGGGAGCGTGACCAGGTCTTCCATGGTGCCTGGAACTTCTCCGCCGTACTCCGTTAGCAGAATCTGCGCCGTCTCTACGCAGTGCTTGGCCTTTGCGCGCCAGAAGCCGATGGTTTGAATGACCTCTCCGACCTCGATAGCATTGGCGGCCGCCATGGATGGTGCGTCGGGCCAGCGGCGGAACAGCTCGGGCGTGACCTTATTTACCGCCGCGTCAGTAGTCTGCGCCGAAAGCATAACGCTGATGAGCAGGGTAAACGCGTCGTGATAATCCAGAGCGCTCTGGACGCTTGGATAGAGCTCGTGCATGCGTCGGCACAGCTCAATGCCACGTTCTACCTTGACTTTCTTTGATTCTCTGGGCATAACCTCTCCTCAATTCCTTCTATGTGTACCCAGTATGTAGTTACGTTATCACGTGAGGCGAGAATAGCAAAATAGCTGCATAACAGCTACAATAACAGCCCAATTGAAAAGTTATCAAACCTGCGCTTGCGCGGCGGACGTCGCTGGCAAGCGCGCCGGACGTTGTGCGCCAGACGCAGCAGCATCCAGCAAGGTTTGGTGTAACCCGCATGTGTTTGCATGTGGGTTTAGCGGCATGGCGGGAGACTGTGTGTTTATCAATAGAGTTGCAGCTCAACTACTGAGCGCACCCGAGCTAGAGAAGCTGAAACGAGAGCTTTCGCGTGGATCAGACGCCACGCTGTCCCTCTCGCAAAGCGCTCGTCCGCTGATGTTAGCTGCACTTTGGGCGCAAAATCCCCGCCCATGCCTGTTGGTTGTTGCGGGCGAGGACGCCGCGGACCGCACGGCGCGCTCACTTGCAGCGTGGCTGGGAAACGACGCTGTGCTGCGCTATCCCAACCGCAAGGATCGTCCCTGGTCGGATACCACGCCAGACGACGCCCTTATTGGAGCTAGGTGCCGTGCCATCGCCAAGCTTTCCGCTGGCGAGAAGGTCATTGTAGTTGCAAGTGCTCACGCGCTGATGCGCAGAGTTCCCCCTGTTGGTTCGGGCTATTTTCTTCCTGCAACGTTTACCGTTGGCGACGACGTCCCCTTTGAGGACGTGGCTTCGCTGCTCGTCGGCATGGGATACGCGGACACCGGCGAGGTAGATGCGCCAGGCACCTTCCACATTCACGGCGATACAGTTGATATCTTCCCAGCTCAGGCTACAAGTCCTGTGCGCATTGAGTTCTTCGGAGACGAGATTGACCGTATCAGGCGCATGGTGGCGGCTACCGGACAGACTATCGGTGCCATTGATGAGGTAACCGTTGCCCCAGCTAGAGAGCTTGCGTTTACCAAAGAAACTATCCGCTGCGCAGAAGAAGCGCTCTACACACGCGCGCAAGAAAACTCTGCACTCGCTGCTGACCTGGAGCTTATTCAGCGCGGAGCTCAGGCTCCTGCACTTGAGCGCTATCTTCCCGTGTTATACGGAGGCACTGCCAGCCCGCTTGCGCACATCTCTTCAGAGACGCTGGTAGTTCTTGCAGAGCCACGCTCACTGTTTGACGATTGTCAGCGTGCCTTTGACGAAATCTCCGCATCCGCAGTAGCATCAAAAGTGAAACTAGATGGTTTGTACACGGACCCCAAGGCTATGGACTTTGGCTCGCAGCAGCGCTTGTCCTTCTCGTCACTTCTACGTACGGGAGCTGCGGTAACGTCAGAACTTTCTGTGGTGCAGCCGTCTATTGCGGGCTCGGACACAAAACTTTTAGGCCGCGTCAGGCAGCTGGTGCAAGATCGAGATGTGGTGGTGTTTGCGGTGCCAGATCGTGCAGCTCGCGAGCACCTTAAGTTGCTTTTCTCGGATGAGTCTATTCCGTTTGAAGAGTCGCTGGGAACGGCGCTTGAAAACGAGCCGGATCAAAACGGCGTCTACGCACCACTCAAGCGCGGTCGTGTCACGTTTACCGACGCGCCCGTTCCTGCAGGAATCATCATCCCAACAGCCAATCTAGCAGTGCTTTCTGTCTCGGACTTGACGGCCAGAAGCGCGCGCAACAAAAAGCGCTCCAGACGTATTGACCCCACAACAGTGACGTTCCCGTTTAAGCCGGGCGACTACGTTGTCCACGCAACGCACGGTATTGCGCACTTTACCGCTATTGTGCGTCAAGAAGTCGCAGGTAGAGAGCGTGATTACTTCCTGCTTGAGTACGCCAATGACGATAAACTCTATGTGCCTCTGGAGCAAGTTGACCGCATCACGCGCTATGTGGGACCCGACGGCAACAATCCACGCCTGACCAGGCTTAACACGGCAGATTGGTCGCGCGCTACTAACAAGGCAAGAAAGTCCGCCAAGAAACTGGCATTTGACCTGGTAGATCTCTATACACGTCGCGCTTCAGTGCCGGGCTACGCGTTCTCGCTTGATACTCCTGCTCAGGAAGAGATGGAGTCTAGCTTCCCGTATCAGCTGACACCAGACCAAGAAAGCGCAGTTGCAGACATTAAGCTGGACATGGAAGCGCGCAAGCCAATGGACCGTCTGCTTTGCGGCGACGTGGGCTTTGGCAAGACAGAGGTGGCGCTTAGAGCTGCATTTAAGGCGTGCCAGGATGCTCGTCAGGTTATGATTTTGTGCCCAACTACCATCTTGGCTCAGCAGCACTACGAGACGTTTTTCTCGCGATTTGCTCCGTTTGATTTGAAGGTAAGCGTGCTTTCGCGTTTTGTGACTCCTGCTCAGCAGAAAAAAGCGCTTGAGGGATTTGCGGATGGAACCGTAGATGTGCTGGTAGGAACGCATAGGTTGCTCTCAGCTGACGTCAATCCGCACGACTTAGGCTTGGTTATCATCGACGAAGAGCAGCGCTTTGGCGTACAGCACAAAGAGCAGCTCAAAAACATGCGCGAGCAGGTAGACGTGCTGACGCTCTCGGCAACGCCCATTCCACGCACCATGCAGATGGCCATGAGCGGCGTTCGTGACATGAGCCTGATTCTGACGCCACCGCCTGGCAGAAAGCCTGTTCAGGTAATGGTGGGCGAGTACAACCCGGATCTTGTTTCTGCAGCTATTAGAAGTGAGTTGGAGCGAGAAGGACAGGTGTACTACGTGTCCAACCGCGTGACCACTATTGATGAGGCGGTGGCTCGCGTGGAGGAAGCTGCGCCGGAAGCTCGCGTGGGTGTGGCTCACGGCCAGATGAGCGCTCGCGAGGTAGAAAACGTCATGCTTGCCTTCCAGGAGCACGAGATTGACGTTTTGGTGGCCACCACCATCATTGAGTCCGGCATTGACAACTCGCACACTAACACGCTGATTATCGAGGACTCACAGCGCTTGGGACTGGCTCAGCTGTACCAGCTCAAGGGCCGTGTTGGCCGCGGTAGACAGCAGGCGTACGCGTACTTTATGTTCCCAGCGGAGTTGCCGCTGACGGAAGAGGCAACCGAGCGTCTGACGGCAATCAACGAGTTCCAGGATCTGGGCAGCGGCATGCGTATTGCCATGCGTGACCTAGAGATTAGAGGCGCCGGCTCCCTTATGGGCGCTGAGCAGCACGGAAACCTTTCCAGCGTTGGCTTTGACCTCTTTACGCAGATGTTGGGCGAGGCAGTTGCTGAGGCTCGCGGTGAGTCCGCTGAGCTGGAGCAGGCTGAAGTTACCATCAATCTACCTGCAGATTTCTATCTCGATGAGGACTATCTGCCAGAGGTTGACCGCCGTGTTCTGGTGTACCGTCGTCTTGCCGCTGCTACAGAGCTTTCCGATGTGGATGCCCTGCAGCAAGATACCGAGAATAGCTTTGGCGCCCTGCCGCTTGCAGGTAAGAACTCGTTTGATCGTGCTCGCGTGCGCATCCGCGCGCAGCGTTTGGGTGCAACGTCAGTGAGTCTGACAAATGGACGCCTGGTATATCTGGGTGTAGAAATTCCTCGCGAACAAGCCCTTAAGTTGAAGGGCCGCGGTGCTATTGTGTATCCAAAGACGCATAAACTGGCGTATCCGTTCCACCGAAATGAGGAGCAGCTGATGCCCGCCGCTCTGGGGGTTCTTGAAGAGCTTGGTGGCGACGACGAGGTTGAGGAGTAAATATGAGCCAAACAGCAGGTCAGACGTCGCAGAACGCTGCGAGTGCCGCGCAGGATGCTGCGAGTGCCGCGCAGGATGCTGCGAGCGCCGCACAGAACGCTGCGGACACGATCTTTAGCGCACCACACCTCAGGTGGGGTGTTATTGGCTGCGGAGTCATTGCAAATCAGATGGCAGAGGCGCTGGCTTCGGTTGGTAGAACCATTGACGGCGTAGCCAACAGAACGCAAGAAAAGGCCGTCGCATTTGCACAAAAACACCACGTCAAGCGCGTGTATGACAGTATCGACGATCTTCTCGCCAGCGACGAGATTGACGCGGTGTACCTGACCACGCCTCACAATACGCACATCATCTACCTGCGCAAAGCACTTCAGGCGGGCAAGCATGTGCTGTGCGAGAAGTCCATTACGCTCAATTCTGCTGAGCTGCTTGAGGCCGAAGAACTTGCTCGTCAAAACGGCGTTCAGCTCATGGACGCCTGCACCATTTTGCACATGCCGCTCTACAAAGAGTTGGTCAGCCGCGTGGAGGCGGGCGAGTTTGGTCCAGTCAACCTGATTCAGGAGAATTTTGGCAGCTACAAAGAGTTTGACATGGAGAATCGCTTCTTCAATCCCAAGCTTGCGGGCGGCGCGCTTCTGGACATTGGCGTCTATTCGCTGACACTAGCGCGTCTTTTCTTGAAGAGCCAGCCTCATGACGTGCTCTCTATGATGAATCCGGCTCCTACCGGCGTTGATCAGACGGACGGCATTTTGCTCAGAAACGCCGAGGGTCAGATGGTTGTCTTGGCGTTGACGCTTCATTCCAAGCAGCCAAAACGAGCTATGATTTCAGCTGATAAAGCCTTCATTGAGATTATGGAGTACCCACGCGCCGACGTTGCCACAATCACGTGGACTGACGACGGCAAGCAGGAGAAAGTCCAGGCAGGTCGCACAGCTGACGCTCTGGCGTACGTACTGGCAGACCTGGAAGCTGCTGTTGCAGGAGACGCTTCTGCTCAAGCGCAGCTTGAGGTCTCAAAGGACGTTATGGAGCTCATGACCGGTCTGCGCAACGACTGGAATTTCCTGTACCCTGAGGAGCAATAAATTACATGACATCTGACGAGAAGATCGCCCAGCTAGCAGCTGTAGTTGACGAAGAAACAAAGGCTCGTCCCGGAGCGCCGCAGACGCATCCGGAGTTTGACCGCCTGATCAGAACCATCTGGCGTCTTCGTCAAGAGGACGGCTGTCCTTGGGATAAGGAACAGACGCATCAGTCCATCTCAAAGAACATGATTGAGGAGGCCTACGAGGCGGTTGAGGCGATTGCTGAGGACTCTCCTGAGCACCTTGAGGAGGAACTTGGCGACGTGCTTGAACAGGTAGTTCTTCACTCGCAGATTGAGGCGGACAGCGGCACCAGTGCGGGCAGTGGGGTGCGCGGCCGCGCAGCGGATACGGCTGACACGTGCGACCGCGCAGCGGGCTTCGACATCGACGACGTATGTCGAGCGCTCAATCAGAAGCTGATACGCAGACATCCGCACGTATTTGGGCCAGAAGCGGGTTCTACGTCGTCGGCCGCGGCCGTCTTGGACGTGTGGGAGAGCGTCAAGGCTGAGGAGCGCGCCAGTGCGGAAGATACCGTGCACACCGAGGGTCTTCTCGACTCGGTTCCACAGTCTCTACCTGCGCTCATGCAGGCTCAGAAGATCTCAAAGCGCGCTGCAAAGATGGGTTTTGAGTGGGCGTCAGTTAGTGACGTGTGGGACAAGGTTGCCGAGGAGCGCGCGGAGTTTGACGCTGAAGGCTCAGGTACGCAGCAGAAAACGGACGAGTTTGGTGACATCTTGTTTGCGCTGATAAACGTTGCTCGCTGGGAAGGCGTTGATGCGGAAGAAGCGCTGATGAGCGCCTGCAGAAAGTTCCGCGCTCGCTGGTCGTACATGGAGAAAGCTGCTGCTGAGAGAGGCTTCTTGCTTGACGAGAAACCCGAGCTACAAGAAGATTTGTGGCAAGAGGCAAAACGTCATCTTGATGCGTAAGCAAGCTGCACAGATTGCAGTGAAGACGTGCGACGTGCCGCAAAGCTTGCGACTTGCCGTTGGAGCGACGACTTCTATTCGGTAAAACGATGAAATTCCAAACTGAGGCAGGGCTATCGGCGCTGCCTCTGCCATAATAAAGATGTTGCAATTTGTTGCGACGCATCACCAAACAAACCAGAAATGAGATCCGTGATGAGTCAAGACACCACTAAAAAGAGTGGTACAAAAAGAAAAACAACGCCCACCAAGCGTTCCGTTGAGCCTCTTAAAGAGACTACCGCGGAGCATGCCTCTGGTGCTCTCAAATTATTTTCAACTAAAAAAGCCGAGAAACCCCAGGTAACTGAGAAATCTCAATCTGATCAGAAGTCGGCCGTGGCAAAGAAAGCTGCAGTGACTCCAAAAGATACAGCGTTATCAGAGGGCACGGTGCCATCAAAACAAGCATCTTCCCAGGAGAGTTCCAAGGACACCAAGTCTAAAAGAACTGTTCAAGTTAAGAGGATTGATAGGACTCAGAAGTCCGAGCATGACCAGAAGTCCGAGCGCGGACAGAAGGCTGAAAAAACCAATAAACCGCAGTTCAGCGTAGCTTCTCTGGTAGAGCTTAAAGACAACGCACTTGACTTCGCGCGTAACCACACCAAGCTTGTCGTTTTTCTCGGCGTTGTAATCTTCCTGCTTGTGGGTCTGTATCCGCCAATTCGTGGCTACTACCACGCTGTTCGCGAGCATGACGAGTTGCTGCTAAATCAGCAGAAGCTCGAGGAAGATCAAAAACGACTTGAGTCTGAGGTTCAGGGTCTGCAGACAAAAGAGGGCATCATAGATGAGGCTCATAAGCAGGGCTTGGTTTCTAGCGACGAGGAATCTGCGCGGGTAGAGGGCCTTGATAAAAAGAAGGACGAGAATACCGTTCAGCATCCTGACTATCCGTGGTACATCAAGGTTGGGGATTTTGTTTTTGGATTTACACCAGGCGATTCCGGCAATACTGAGGCTCCTAAGAGCGCAAACTCTGACGATTCTACATCTGCACCAGCTCCTGGAGAGTCTCACGAGCAGAAGAACTCCGGAGAAGGCGGATCTTCTGAGGGGTCCGGCGCCGACAATTCAAAGTCTGATAGTGGGAACTCACACTAATGCTTCTAGCTGCAATTGATATTGGAACCGTAACTGCTCGACTTGCACTTGCGCAGGTAGAGGACGGTCGCGTCATTCGCATGGCCAAATACACCGAGATTGTCAATTTGGGCGAGGGTGTTGATACGGCAAAGCGCCTGCTACCTGAGGCAATTCACCGTTGCGTTGGTTGCGTTTCTTCTTATGTTGATCATGCGAGAAAAGAGGGTGCTGAGGCGGTTGTATGCACGCTCACAAGCGCTGCTCGCGATGCAGAAAATGCTCCTGACCTGGGAATGGGTCTAGCTTCGCTGGGACTTGAGCCCATGATTATTCCAGGTGAAATTGAAGGTGCGCTTACATTTTTGGGTGTCTCTCACGATTTTGAGAATCATCGCATTCTTGTTGCCGACAGCGGTGGCGGCTCAACTGAGCTGGTCGTTGGCACGCTGGCGGGCCAGCCTGCAGCCCAAAGCGCAGGCCAGCAGCTTGAGGGGCAGCAGTTCGGAGGGCAGCAGTTCGGAGGGCAGCAGCTCGAGGGGCAGCAGCTCGAGGGACAGCAGCTCGGAGGACAGCAGCTCGACATCAACTTTGTCGAGTCCGTTGACCTTGGCTGCAGACGTCTGACTGAGCGCTTTAATCTGTCTTCGGATCACCCATCAGCTGAGGACATTGATGGAGCTCACAAAATGGCAGCTCAGATGATGTCTGAGGCTATTGGGCGAGCTCAACAGCAGTGTGTAGCGCCTGAGCTTCTGGTTGGTGTTGGAGGAACCGCAACCAGTCTCATTGCCATCAGGGATCACCTTGATCCGTACGATCCGTCAAAGGTGCACCTCAACCACATCTCGCTTGACGAGGTGTTGCAGATAGAGGGGCTTCTCGCCGGCAAAACGCTAAAGGAGCGAGAAGACATAACGGGATTGCAGGCAAAACGTGCGCCTGTCATGCTTGCGGGAACTATTTTGCTTGCAGAATTGATGAAGAATTCAGGCTTCAAACACCTGGTAGTAAGCGAGAGTGACCTGCTCTTTGGCCTGGTGGTAACTGCAGCTGCCGTTCACCAGGGAAAGCAGTCGCCTGTGATTTGGCAGCCAATTTTGCGCGCGCTGAATTAAAAGTAGTGGCATAATAGCTAGACATATCCGGGGGCGTGGCGGAATTGGCAGACGCAGGGGACTTAAAATCCCTCGACTTCGGTCTTGCGGGTTCGAGTCCCGCCGCCCCTACCATTTTTGTTGCAGAATAAATAGCGTTTTAGCTGTGTATTTTTAGAAAATATTCAAGTATTAGTCGTTTTTGAGCGCGAAGAGTACATAGCTCTTGACCTGGTAAAACTTAACTCGACATTCAGCTCATGGGACAAAAATAGGACAATATTCAGTTCAACTATTTATTCTTTATCGACGCTGATAAATTGCTTATGGGTGTTAAAAACCCAAAGAAAACCCCGCTTGTAGCGGGGTTAGGAGTTACTAGTCAAGTTTTGCCTTATGTGATTAAAGGCAGTTATTTTCTGGATAACGCCTGAATTCAACATCTTTATATTCATCCTTTAGTTCTTCTGGAGCTGAGTCTTTGACGCCATTCTCGTCAAAGAAGTGTTCCAGAACATAGTCTGGACCATACTCATCACATAGTGCTATAAAAACAGGTCTATCAGGTAAATGGATCATTGTCCAATCTCCTTAAAGGCTAATTTAATCAAGAGTAAATTTATTTAACAAAGTAATTATATTTAATTCTGAAATACAAACTGGTAAAAGTTATTTCCATACCTATTCTGTTCTCTTTCAGAAACTTGTATACTACTTGTCTTGTATTTAACATATGCATGACTAATTTCTTACTCACTTCGGAGGACCTATGTCATTTGAGACAGGAGTTTTTCCGGTTTTAGTTTCTGAAGATGCGACCACTGAGTCACTATCTCCGCAGGTCAGAGGTGGGCTCAATACGTCGTCCGCTACACCTCTTCATGTCCAGCTATCAGATTTGATGCGAGTCAAAATTCTGTCAGAAGACTGGAAGGCGGGAACGTACATTCCGTCTGAGGCCGAATTCATGACGCAGTATGGTGTCAGCCGAGGAACCATCAGAAAAGCCATTCAATCCCTGGTCAAAGAGGGTTTGCTGCTTACTCAAAAGGGTCGAGCAACGCAGGTTATTTCTAACACCGTCCGACATGCGGCGGGAAATACTGTGCTTTCATTTGCAGCCGCACTCAGAGATGGCGGCTTTGAGTATCGAACTGAAGTCCTCTTTAAGCAGGTAGTTCCTGCAGATCAAGCCGTTGCCGAGCACCTGGAGATTCCAATTGGCTCTGACGTGCTCTTTTTACGTCGTGTCAGGAGTGTCTCGGATAGGCCGGTGGTATGCCAGGAATCGTGGTCTAACCTACTTGTTTGTCCGAAGCTTGAAGAGGCAGACTTTGAGAATGAGTCGCTCTTTGACGCGGTTGAAAGAACTTCTCAAAAAGAGATTGCGCGCTCTCGCATGCGCTATCAGTCGCAAATTGCAGGCAAAGATCATGCCGACTACCTGCAATGTTCTCCAAACGAGGCTTTGCTTGTACTTGAGCAGGTAATTGAGCTGTCCGACGGCAATTGTATTGAGTGGAGTCAGACTTGGCTTGCTCCACATCAGAGTGTTGTTGGCGTATCTGAGCAGGTAGATGGCTCTATGGGACCTCTGGACATCTCTTCTGTTCGTCAGTCAGAGCACGTGGACGCATCGCCGACTTCTACAGAAATAGACTATGATCAGCGCGCGCAGCTTGAGTTTTATCTGCGTCACGAAGCGCTAGAGGTGCGTCGAGGTATCATCGAGCTGGCACATCGCTACAGCTCAACGCCATTCCATATTGGCGGCGCATGCTCCGTGGCAGACATTGTTTCCGTGCTTTTGAGCAAGGTTATGCAGGTGGGCCACAGGGATTGCGAGTGGGAGCTCAGGGACCGCTTGATTCTCTCCAAAGCTCACACATCGCTGGCGCTGTTCCCAGCTCTTCTGCGTGCAGGAATGATCTCTCAAGAAGACATCGACCGCGGAGTTTTTGGGCCCGATGCTGTTCTCTTTAAGCATCCACTGCGAGATCCTCAGCGCGGCTTTGAAATCTCTGGCGGCAGCCTTGGTATGGGCTTGGGCTACGCCGCTGGCCTGGGGCTGAGTCTTCGCCGAAAAGATCTTCCTTCTCGCGTTTTTTGTATTTTGGGCGACGGCGAGTGCGACGAGGGCTCCATTTGGGAGAGCGCCGCGTTTATCGGCCACAACCAGCTCTCCAACGTGACGGTCATTGTTGACCAGAACCGCATGCAGCTGGATGGCCCTTGCGCGTCCATTTTGGACACCGGGTCAATTGCAAGAAAGTTTGATGCGTTTGGCTTTGAGTCCGTCGAGGTAGATGGCCATGATGTGCTCGCGTTGTATGACGCATTAAAACAGCAATCTTCCAGACCTCGTGCGATTATCGCGCACACTATCAAGGGCAAAGGACTCTCGTATGCCGAGAATAACGTCTCATTCCACGACGCGTGCGTGACGGACGACCTCTATGAACAGGCATTGCTTGATTTGAAAGTCGCAGAGGAGGCATGCTCATGTTAGATACATCTTTGCAGCCATCGTGCATTTCGGCTGAAGAGTCGCAGATGCTTGCGGGTATGAATACAAAGGAAGTGTTCGGCTGGGTTATGGGTAAGCTTGCCGAGGATGACGAGCTGCTGACTGTTGCCGTTGCCGACTATGGTCGTCGTTTGAACCTAGATCACTTTCGAGAGCTTCGACCAGACGGCTACATCCAGTGTGGAATTGCAGAGCAGAACCTTATTGAAGTGGCGCCTGCCTGTGCAAATGAAGGCTTTCATGTTTTTGCGCCGTGCTATGCCACGTTTGTGACATCACGAACGCTGGATCAGATTCGAGTCAACCTTGGCATGATGAAGTCGCCCGTGGTGCTTGTGGGTGTTGCCGCTGGCTGCGAATCCGCAGCTACAGGACCCTCTCACATGGCTGTGGAGGACATTGCGGTCACCAGGACCATTCCGGGGCTTTCCGTGTTCAGCCCGGTCGATAACGCCCAGCTTGCAGCCACGCTCATGGAGCTTGCAAAGCATCCACGACCAGCTTACGTGCGTATGACCTCGTGCGATGGCGTCAACCTACATCCAAATGGTTACGTTTTTGATGCCTCAGGTGTTGAGAAACTCTTTGAGTCATCACGTGCGGCGGACACGGCAAACGTAGACGACGTGGCGGTCGCCGAAGCAGCGGCTACCACTCAACCAAAAAACGTGACGGTTCTTGCAACAGGCGCTATAACCAGCCGAGTCATCGAGGCTGCTCAGCGAGCTGCAGAGCAGATTGCCGCTGAGCAAGCTGCTGCCCAAACGAACATCGAGGTCTACGGCGTGTCGATCGTCAAGCCACTTGACGCATCTCTGACGGAAATCTGTCAGAACTCTGACGTGATTATCACCGTTGAAGAGCACAGCGTTTTGGGCGGATTTGGCAGCGCAGTTGTCGAGCAGCTCAGCGCATCAGGCCCATGTCCGCAGGTAATACGTTTAGGCATGCCAGATACATACCTCGAAGCAGACGTTCACCACAATATTCTTGCGCGCGCTGGACTATCGGTTGAGGGTCTACAAGAGGTTATTCTCGCCAGCTGTTAAATAGAGGTCCAACAAAATAAAAACCCAAGGGAGCATGCGCTGCCTTGGGATTTGCGTTCTATGGTGCCCCCAACGGGAATCGAACCCGTATTGCCGCCTTGAAAGGGCGATGTCCTAACCGTTAGACGATGGGGACGCGAAGAAAAAGTATAGCAAAGATGCTGCAGATTTCTAGGGCTAAACGGCGCGATTTTGGGCTTTCATTTATTCTTCGTTTTCCCACCAGTCCAGCCCGGCCTTAAACGCGTAGTCGCGAGCGCTCTGAGTCACGCCAGGTACCGACTCTGCCCACGAAATAAATTCCGGCACGTCGGCGATAATTGCCTCGGCCTCGTGAACTGCGATAACGTTCTCGGCAAAGGTGTCAGGCGTGAAAGTTATCCTGCACGGAATGTAAAGATCCACAAAGGACGGTCTGAGCAGCGCATATGCCGCTCCCTCACCAAGGTTAACAAAACCTTTGAGCGCACGCTTTGCCGCGGGCATGCGATTCAACTTGAAGAACAGCAGCGTAAACGCCAGGCGCATCCAGGCATTTGACTGATACCCGCAACTCTCGTCAAGCTTGTGAAGCCCCTCCTCATCTTCCAGGCGAGCAAGAACATATGCCAAGGTAAAACGCGCACCCAGTAAATCTGTTGGCGAGAAGAATAAGAGATCTTCGCAGGCTTTTTTGGAGAGCTTGAAGCAGGCGCAATCTGTTGCTACCTGGGCGATCTGTGCATAGAGGCGCAAAAGTGGTCGAGCTTCAGCGCAGGCCCAAGTGTCGCCGTGATTTTGCTTTGCTTGTTCCAATTTTGGCCTAAAGATAGGGTCGAATTCTTTTTGCAGGTCAAGCAGGTCGTTGAGGATTGCTGCAGGATGATTGTTGGAGATTTGCGCCAGGATTCTCTGTGCTTCTAGGTTGATGCTTGTGTTGGACAGAGCTTGGTTTTCAGTAATATTTGTCATCTGATTATGCAAAAGGTTAAGCAGGTCCATGCGGCGTGAGAAGAAGTCAGCATCGGAATCAATTTCTTTAGTAATTCCATCCTGATACTTGCTAATGACATTGACGTATTGAGCAAAAGTCTTTTCTTCTTCATCGGCAATAAAGTTTTCAGGCGAAGCTTCTACCGCAAGTTTCAACTCATAGAGAGCAGCCTCAGATACGATGTTCTTTTCTTGCGCATGCTTGGTTACCAGACGGTCTACCTGCTCACTGACCATATCGTTAGCGGAATGCTTAATCACTTTGCATCACCACCCGAGTATGGATTATTTGGCCCATCAATATGCGGTCCGCTTGGTCGCGGGCCAGCAGGGCCTCCGGGGAAGTCGGGGCCGACCGGGCCGCCAGGGAAGCTGGGGCCAGCTGGGCCGTCGGGCACGCTGCCGCCGGATTCACCAGGGAACGAATCTGCCGAAGCGAACAACGCATTTGCCTGCATTTGAAGTTCTTTTTCTGCCAGCTCAACGGTTTTTGGGTCCCTTGCCCTAACTTGATCTGCAAGCCAACGGCCAAGAACACCGCGTCCTATCAGGTCATTTCCTTCTTGCAGCAGCACGGTGGCCTCTGCGATGGCAATGATGAGCTCGTCTTCAGAATAGGGAAGTACGTTGAGACGAGAGAATTCTCCCTCGGGCAAATCTTTCTGCACAAAACAGCAAAGCGCTGCCTCAGGATAGCGCTCAATCAGCAGGTCAAGGTAGTGTTCAGCTTCAACTAACTCACGCTTCTTGAAGTGAATAGCCAGGCGAGCCAGCAAAATCCACGGGTCATCTGCCCCGCGAGGCGGATCTAGCTTGCGGTACTGATCCATGAGGTTGTCGAGGGCGTCTTCGTCCTCGAGTTTTGCGTATGCAAGCGCAAGCGTAAAACGAGCATCTGCTGCGTCCGCAGCGTCAAGCTCCAGGAGTTTCTCGCCATATGCAATGGCGTCTTTGTTACGGCCGCAGATAAGCGCGCGAGAAGAAAGCGTGGCTAACCAGCGCTTATAGGGGTTGATGGCCAGGCGCTGGGCAAGTTCTGCCTGCTCGGCGGGAAGCCCCTGCGAGGACTCTTGCGCCTTCTGGTAGCACACGGCCTCAACCTGGGGGAGCTTCTCAACAAGGAACTGGTAGTAGGCGTCAAAAAGCCTGCTATTTGAGGCGTGGAGCATGCGCTGGGCATCAAAACAATTTGGGTCCAGCTGAATGGCCTGATTGAGGAGGCGTTTTCCCTGGTCAATAAGGGCCTGCGCCTGAGATTCTTCGACAAACGGCAGGCGATAATCAACAATCTCGGCCGCTTGCGCAACTAGATTGAACGCGCGGTCTTCGTCGGTTTGGGGGAGGGAATTGCGGTCGTTGGAGAATCGCCAGTTGAAGTCCTTCATCAGCGTAGCAATGCTGTCCTCGTCGCCGACTTGCGTGCGAGCAAAGCGGAGGATAAGCCGCTGGTAGTCTTCTTTTACCGGGTCAAACGCCACAGGATTCCTTTCTCTCTTACGTAATGATATCGCAGGTTATTGAGGTGTGCGGCGCAACTCCGCGAGCGTCGTAAGAAGATTGCGAACGGCAGACGGAAACGTTTGGAGTGGACGGGTTTCTCGCCAGAAGGGCGTCAGTTTCCTGTCAGATACGTGCATAAATTTTGAACGATATTGCATAAAATGACACTTTAATTTTGGTGCAGGTGTCCAAAATGAGCTAGAATAGAAATGTTGAGAAGAAGTAACTGCGAAGAATGGCTTCGCTAGCCGCTTAGGGAAGCGGCACATAGTTAAGGAGAGGTTTTATGGGACGTTTTACAAATCCACGCGATCTGTATTTTGGCGAGGGCGCTCGTCACGAGGTTAAGAACCTCAAGGGTAAGAGGGCAGTTATCGTTTCTGGCGGCAGCTCCATGCGCCGCGGCGGCTTCCTTGATGACATCGAGAATGACCTCAAGTCCGCAGGTTTTGAGGTTTCTCACATTGAGGGCGTCGAGTCCGATCCTTCCGTCGAGACCGTTATGAGCGGCGCTGCTAAGATGAGCGAGTTCCAGCCAGACTGGATTATTGCTATCGGCGGCGGCTCCCCAATCGACGCAGCTAAGGCTATGTGGATCAAGTACGAGTATCCAGAGACCACTTTTGAGGATATGTGCAAGGTCTTTGGTCTTCCTGAGCTCCGCACCAAGGCTCACTTCTGCGCGATTTCTTCTACTTCCGGTACCGCAACTGAGGTAACCGCATTCTCCATCATTACCGATTACCAGAAGGGCGTTAAGTACCCACTGGCTGACTTCCAGATCACTCCTGACGTCGCAATTGTTGACCCTGAGCTCACTTACGGCATGCCTGTTAAGCTTGTTGCTCACACTGGTATGGACGCACTGACCCACGCTATCGAGGCATACGTTTCTACCGTTGCTTCCATGTACACCGACGGCGATGCTCTGCACGCAATCCGCGAGATTGTCGAGTGGCTGCCAAAGTCCTACGCAGGCGACAAAGAGGGACGTCAGCACATGCATGACGCACAGTGCCTCGCTGGTATCGCATTCTCCTCTGGCCTTCTGGGCATCGTTCACTCCATGGCTCACAAGACCGGCGCTGCATACTCCGGTGGTCACATCATCCATGGTTGTGCAAACGCTATGTACCTGGGCAAAGTCATCCAGTTCAACGCTCGCGACGAGCGTGCAAAGACTCGCTATGCATTC
>NZ_CAUSFQ010000005.1:0-35529 GCF_963530955.1 Lancefieldella parvula
GTTAGTTTCTAGACTTTCTGAGCCACTTAAGTCAACGGCATATAAAGCGATTGAAGCAAGTTTTAGACAAAAAAAGAGTCTTTAGTCTAATCTGTCACTAATCTGTCCTTAAATCTCTTTACAGAGCCTCTCAGATACACAATATTACTGTTTAAACAATGAAATTTCTCTGTGCCGAGTTGATTTTGGCGATTTCATAGTAAAATATGTATATCATTCCGCTCACAATTGAAGAGAGGACTTACGTGGCAAAAGAAAATAAGTATGACGGTACAGAGATTAAGATTCTTGAAGGTCTTGAGGCGGTTCGTAAGCGCCCAGGTATGTATATTGGTACAACTTCAGCTTCTGGTCTTCATCACCTTGTTTGGGAGATCGTAGATAACTCAGTTGATGAGGCAATGGCTGGTTATTGTTCCAAAATCAAGGTTACCGTCCATCCTGATAACTCAATTTCTGTTGAAGATAATGGTCGTGGTATTCCTATAGACCTTCATCCCCAGAAAAAAATTCCAACTCTTGAGGTTGTTCTTACCATTCTTCACGCAGGCGGTAAGTTTGATAACGACTCATACAAATATTCTGGTGGCCTTCATGGCGTAGGTGTTTCTGTTGTAAATGCTCTTTCTAAGAAGCTTGTTGCGCAGGTTAAGCGTGACGGTAAGATCTATGAGATGGTTTTTGAGCGCGGTAAGACCATTCAGAAAATGAAGGAAATTGGTACTTCTAAGACTACAGGTACCATTATTACCTTCTGGCCAGATGACATGATTTTTGAGACCACTACGTATAACTTTGATACGCTTCGTGATCGTCTCCAGGAAACCGCATTCCTTAACAAGAATCTTAAAATTTCTCTCGTTGATGAGCGTGAGCTTACTCCTCGTCAGATTGACTTCCAGTATGCTGGCGGCATCATCGACTTTGTTAAGTACCTAAATGACGAGAAAACCGTCTTACCAGGACTTTCTCGCCCTATCTATATTGAAGGTAAGTCAGACCCTGACGCTCCAATGTCTCAGATGGGTGAGGTTGAGGTAGCTATTCAGTGGAATACTGAGTTCAGCGATAGAACGCTCTCGTTTGCAAATGGTATTTTCACTGAGGAAGGCGGAATGCACCTTGAGGGCTTCCGTACCGCTCTTACTAAGGTAATAAATGATTACGGCACTAGGCAGGGTCTTCTTAAAGAGAAAGATCCTAAGCTTGAGGGTGGCGATATTCGTGAGGGTTTAACTGCTGTTATTTCAGTTAAGCTGCCAGATCCTCAGTTTGAAGGACAGACAAAGGCAAAGCTTGGTAGTTCTTACATGAGAACTCTCACCAACAAGATTGTTACTCAGGGTCTCTCAGAGTACCTGGAAGAGCACCCAAATCAGGCAAAAGAGATTCTCAAGAAAGCATCGCAGGCTGCAAAAGGCCGTCTTGCTGCTCGTAAAGCTCGTGAAGCAACACGCCGTAAGGGACTTCTTGAGTCAGCTGCTCTTCCTGGAAAGCTTGCAGACTGCTCCGTTCGCGATGCAGAGATGACTGAGCTCTTCATCGTCGAGGGTGACTCCGCAGGTGGTTCTGCAAAGATGGCACGTGACCGTTCTATCCAGGCAGTTCTTCCACTTCGCGGAAAAATTTTGAACGTTGAGCGCGTACAGGCTCACCGCGCACTTTCTTCTGACACTATTACTTCGCTGATTACCGCTATTGGTACGGGCGTTGGAGATGAGTTTAATATTGAGAAGGCTCGTTATCACAAGATTGTCATCATGACCGATGCCGATGTTGACGGCTCTCACATTAGAATTCTTCTGCTTACCTTCTTCTATCGTTATATGAAGCCAATGATTGACGCAGGTTATATCTACGTTGCTCAGCCTCCTCTGTATCAGATTAAGCCAAAGGGTAAAAAGAACGGTAAATACATCTATACCGATGAAGAACTTGCTCTTGAGACAAAGAAGTATGAGGACAACACCAAGTACACCATTCAGCGCTACAAGGGTCTTGGTGAGATGGATCCAGAGCAGCTTTGGGCAACCACTATGGAGCCAAAGAACCGCATTCTCCTTAAGGTAACCATCGATGATGCTCTTGCAGCTGATCGCGCGGTCTCTGACCTTATGGGCAATCAGGTTGAGAAGCGTAAAGACTTCATCCAAACACATGCAAAAGACGTCCGCTTCCTGGACATTTAATGGTTTCTCGCTAAATCATTAGACAGAAAATGAAAGGGTAACTTGTGGCAGACGATAAAAATATGAATGATGATCTTTTTGGCGCAGACGAGGATCAAGGCCTTGATGCACAAAACGATATGGATGAAGAATACGAAGATGACGAGGTAGAAGAAGACTCTGACGAGTTTGACCCAGAGACTGGGGAAAATCTCATAACGGGAGAAACTTCACACATTATCTCTGATGAAGCTGGTACTCGTCTTGACCTCTCAGACATCCACGGTGGCACGCTTAAGCCAACCGATTTGTCCTCAGAGATGAAGACTTCCTTCCTCGAGTATTCCATGTCCGTTATTGTTGCTCGTGCACTTCCAGATGTTCGAGACGGTCTTAAGCCTGTTCACCGCCGTATTTTGTACGCAATGAGCGAGGCTGGCATTACGCCAAACCGTCCACATAAGAAGTCTGCATGGGCAGTCGGTGAAGTCATGGGTAAGTACCACCCACACGGTGACTTCGCAATTTATGACTCCATGGTCCGTATGTCTCAGGACTTCTCAATGAGACTTCCTCTGATTGATGGTCACGGAAACTTTGGTTCTATCGACGGCGATCCACCAGCAGCAATGCGTTATACCGAGGCACGTCTAACCAGAAGTGCTATGGAGATGCTGGCAGAGCTTAACAAGAACACCGTTGATCTTCAGTCAAACTATGATGAGTCTCTGACAGAGCCAGCTGTTCTTCCTGCTCGTTTCCCAAATCTTTTGGTTAACGGTTCTTCAGGTATTGCAGTTGGTATGGCCACCAACATTCCTCCTCACAACCTTGGTGAGGTTACTAACGCTGTCTGCATGATGATTGAGAACCCTGACGTTACCACTGAGGAGCTCATGACCGTTCTACCTGGTCCTGACTTCCCAACAGGCGGCATCATCATGGGCACTCAGGGCATCAAGGATGCCTATGAGACTGGTCGCGGTTCTATTACGGTCCGCGCAAAGGTTCACGTTGAGCAGGTCAAGAGCGGTCGCCAGCGCCTTGTTGTTACCGAGATTCCTTATCAGGTTAACAAGGGCCTTCTTCAGGAGAAGATTGCTCAGGCAGTTAACGAGAAGAAAATCGAAGGCATCTCTGACATGCGCGACGAGTCCAACCGTAAGGGCATGCGCATTGTTTTGGACCTTAAGCGTGATGCTGTTCCACAGGTTGTTCTGAATAACCTGTACAAGAAGACTCAGCTCCAGTCCAACTTTGGCATCATTGACCTGGCCTTGGTTGACGGTGTTCCTCGTACGCTTTCTCTTCGCGAGATTCTTCGTCACTACATTGATCACCAGATTGATGTTGTACGCCGTCGTACTGAGTTCGACCTGGATAAGGCTCAGAAGCGCGTCCATATTTTGGAAGGCCTTCTGACCGCAGTTGATAACATCGACGAGATTGTCCACATCATTCGCAGCTCGCAGGATGATACCGAGGCAAAGAAGCGCATGAACGAGCGCTTTGGCCTGGATGAGATTCAGGGCGAAGCAATTCTTCAGATGCGTCTGCGTCGTCTTACCGGCCTGGCACGTCAGGATCTTGTTGACGAGATCTCCCAGCTCAGGCTTGATATTGCCTACTACGAGGATCTTCTCGCCCATGAGGAAAAGATTCTGGCAGTTATTGCTGATGAGCTCCGTGAAATTTCCAACCGTTACGCCGACAAGCGCCGTACACAAATCTCCGACCAGGACATTCAGAACCTGGACGTTGAGGATCTTATCGCTGAAGAGGATATGGTTGTCACCGTTACTCACGCAGGCTACGTAAAGCGCGTTCCTGTTGAGATTTATCGCTCCCAGAAGCGCGGCGGCAAGGGCGTACAGGGCGTTTCTCTCAAAGAGAACGACTTTGTCGAGAACCTCTTTGTTGCTTCTACCCACGATTACGTGCTGTTCTTTACCAACTTTGGTAAGGTGTACCGTCTCAAGGTCCACGAGCTTCCTGTTGGTAACAGAACTACTAAGGGTAGCGCCATCATCAACGTCATCGAGACGCTTGCAGAGGGCGAGAAGGTCAAGGCAGTTATTACTACCCGCGACTTCCCAGAAGACAACTACCTGATGTTTGCTACCAAGCAGGGTATGGTCAAGAAGACCGCAATGTCTGAGTACGACCGTACCCGTAAGGACGGCCTCATTGCAATCAACCTTAAGGACGGCGACGAGCTTGTTAACGTCCGTCGTGTCCACCCAGGTGACAAGGTTGTTCTGTGCTCCTCCGACGGCAAGGCAATTCTGTTTGACGAGGCAGAGGCAAGAAGCATGGGCCGTGGTACCTCTGGCGTTCGTGGTATCACGCTCAAGGGCAATGCAACTATGCTTGGCATGGAGATTACCAACGGCAATGGCGACCTCTTTGTTATTACCGAGAAGGGCTACGGAAAGCGCACCGCAATTTCTGAGTACCCAGTCCACAAGCGTGGTGGCCAGGGCGTCTTTACCATCACAATGACGGAGAAGAAGGGTAACCTGGTTGCCTGCCGCGTTGTTGGTCCTCAGCACGAGATTATGATCATGTCCGAGGAGGGCGTTGTAATCCGCGTCAAGGCTGGCGACATCTCCAAGCTGGGCCGCTCTACGCAGGGCGTCAAGGTTATGAACCTCTCTGGTACTGACGTTGTTTCTGCTGTTGCTCGTATGGTTGCCAACAAGAAGAAGGCTCCTAAGCATGCAGAGAACCAAGGTATGCTTGATCTGATGGCTGCCGGCGCTCGTGATGCTGATGAGGCTGAGTCTGTTGACCTTGGAGATGAAGAGGAAGTACTAGACGATTCACTGCTGGATGATGACGAATAAGCATTTCAGCTATACGTAATTTGAAGAGCTCAAGGGGTAATTCCCTTGAGCTCTTTTCGTTTACCGAGAAAATCAGCGCGCTAACGGTAATGATTTTTATATAAAAGATAAGTCAGTTGTTTAAAATCCGCCATAGAGCAGGACTTATGAGAAATCCTCAGGGGAGACGTCCTCAATAAACTGGCGGAATTCCTCAAGCTCTTGGGCCTGAACGTCCTTCTCGACATCAGTAAAGTCTGGAGCAGCAGCAATTTCTAGAACGCTCTCGTCTGCAAAGATGGGAGCGTTTGTTCTGACTGCCAGCGCAATTGCGTCGGATGGGCGAGCGTCCACGTAAATATGCTCTCCCTCTTTGGAGATAAGCTCAATTTGCGAGAAAAACGTGGTGCCACGAACACCAACAATGCGTACGCTTTTAATATCCGCATCTAAAGAATCAAGAACGGAGCGGAGAAGGTCATGCGTTAGAGGTCTCTCGGTAGATTCTTGATCAATGCCAAGACTAATAGCAGATGCCTCAATGTTGCCAATCTTGATAGGAAGACTTAAAGAAGAGACGCCGCGTGGGTCATGAAGACGCAGAACAATTACGGAAGAGATAGGTCCTCCTCCGACAACAACTGTCTGTATGTCCATACGCTTCAGCGACACAAATACTCCAAATAGCACGTCTTTTATCAATCTTTGGGCAGATAGTCTACGACTCTCTGTTCTCATTTCATACCCAGTTTCAAGAAAATTTAAAACAAAACAAAAAAAGTGTTGACCTATGAGAATTATGGAGGTATTATTTTTCCCTGCGTTGGGCCTGTAGCTCAGTTGGTCAGAGCGTCCGGCTGATAACCGGGAGGTCACAAGTTCAAACCTTGTCAGGCCCACCACTTTATGTGACAATAGTCACCCCAACGTTAGCCGAGTCGCCGTTGGGGTGATTATTAAAACCTTCTGGGCCCAACCAGAAGTCAGTACGGGGAATTAGCTCAGCTGGGAGAGCGCGGGCTTTGCAAGCCTGAGGTCAGGGGTTCGATCCCCCTATTCTCCACCAAATGTTCAAGGCCAGGGATTTTCTCCCTGGCCTTTTTGCATAGCCGCAAAAATATACCGATAGCCGCCAATATCAGCCACTTATCGAATAGTTGAAATATTTTCGAAAAAATTTGAGTACGATTTACACAGGAGTATGTTCTTTTCATTGGAGCTGTGGATAACCACAAGGAGAGAAAAGAGTTCTTATGTCAAACCTTACTCGTCGAAACTTTTTTGGTGTCAGCGCAGTTGTAGCAGGTTTGGGTATCACAGCCTGCAAAAAGTCCGATTCTGATGCTGGCGAGAAGAAAGAATCTGACACCAACTCTACTGATACTGTTGGTGCACCAGAAGAGCTGGTAAAGGCAGCAAAAGAAGAGGGTAAGCTGATTGTTTATGGCTCTTGTGAGGAAGAGTACCTAAACGCAGTTTGTGCAAACTTCAAGAGCCTGTACGGCATTGATGTTCAGGCACAGCGTCTCTCAACCGGAGAAGTTGCTGCAAAGATTGAGGAAGAGAACGGTCATCCTTCAGCAGATGTTTGGTTTGGCGGAACAACCGATCCTTACAATGTCACCTCCTCAAAGGGTCTTCTTGAGCAGTATGAGCCAAAGAATGCATCACATCTTATTTCCGATAAGTTCAAGAGTACCAACAAAGACTGGTACGGAATTTATAAGGGCATTCTGGGCATTCTGTACGATAAGGATGAGCTTCAGCGCCTTAAGCTTGATGTTCCTCAGGATTACAAAGATCTTATCGATCCTAAATATAAGGGCCTTATTTGGTCTTCTAACTACAACACCGCAGGTACTGCAAAGCTGATCATCAACACTGTTATTCAGAAGTATGGTCATGACCAGGGTATTCAGTATCTTGTTGACCTTGATAAGAACATCGCTCAGTACACCAAGAGCGGTTCTGGTCCTTCCAAGGCTATCGGAACAGGCGAGTGCACCATCGGAATTGGTATGCTCCATGACGGCATTTATCAGATTGTTGATCAAGAGCATGAGAATGTTGGTCTTCAGATTCCAAGCTCTGGCGCATCATACGAGGTTGGCGCAACCGCAATCTTCAAGGGTGCTGCACATCCAAACGCAGCTAAGCTCTGGATTGAGTATGCACTTTCACCAGCATGCGTTGACCTTGCACAGAAGAATGGCTCTTACCAGTTCCTGGTAATTGACGACGCAAAGCAGCCTGAGATTGCTACTGAGTACGGCCTTGATCCAAACAACGTTATGGACTACAACTTCGAGGATGCCAAGAAGCACACCGAGCAGTATGTCAAGGACGTTATGGAAGCTCTTGGTGGCGGAGATAGCCGCTTCAAGACAGAGTAAAACCAGCGCCGTCGAGCAAACAAACAATGTTGTTGCTCAAGCTTTGAGTGGCAGATTATACTGGGTAGGCAGAGATCTGCCTACCCAGTTCCACATAGAGCTTTGCGTATAGGTTTAGTGTTTCAGAGTTAGGACCAGCATGGCAAAATCCCAGAGCGCTCGACTTGAGCGAAAAAAGCTCCTTGGCGATCCAATTTTGATAACGACCATTGTCGTTCTTATCGCCTTCTTAACCCTTTTTATTTTGTATCCACTTGCCATTCTTATGGTTGACTCTGTAGTCTCCGAAAATGGGATTAGCTTTGATGTATTTACGCGTATCTTGGCTTTGCCTTCGTTTGATCGCGCAATTACCAATACGCTCAGAGTTGGTTTTGCGGTAGGCATTTTATCAGCGCTTATTGGTCTTCTTTTTGCGTATGTTGAAGTGTACGTAAAGCTTCGCACAAAATTTATGACAGGACTTTTCCGCGTGGTTTCCATGCTTCCTGTTGTTTCTCCACCATTTGTTCTCTCGCTTTCTATGATCATGATGTTTGGTAAGAAAGGCCTGATTACTCGAGGTCTTTTGGGAATTTTTGACAACAATATCTATGGTTTCTGGGGCATTTTTATTGTTCAGACCATGTCATTCTTCCCTGTGTGCTACATGATGCTTAAGGGTCTGCTTAAAAACATTGACCCATCCCTTGAAGAAGCAGCACGTGACATGGGCGCAAGCCGCTGGAAGGTATTTACCAGCGTTACGCTTCCTCTTATTTTGCCTGGCTTGGGCAACGCTTTTCTCGTCTCATTTATTGAGTCAATCGCAGACTTTGCGAATCCAATGATTATTGGTGGTTCGTACGATACCCTGGCAACAACCATTTACCTGCAAATTACAGGCGCATATGACAAGCAGGGCGCAGCTGCTATGGCTGTTGTTCTTCTTTCCATTACGCTGCTTATGTTTGTTGTTCAGAAGTTTGTGTTGGAAGCAAAGAGTACGTCCACGCTCTCGGGCAAAGCAACGCGTGCCAGGATGCTTATTACAGACAACTCTGTTCGCATCCCGCTCACTATCCTTTGTGCGCTGGTAGCACTCTTTGTCATTGGCATGTACCTCTGCGTTCCTTATGGTTCGTTTGTTCGTTCCTGGGGCTCTAATTACGAGTTAACTACTAAATGGTTTGAGCAGGTATTTTCCAAGTACCACGGTCTGCAAGCCTTTAGCGACTCGTTCATGCTCTCGCTTATTGCAGCGCCAATTACCGCTCTGCTTTCGATGATTATTTCTTACCTGGTAGTAAAACGTCGCTTCCGTGGTCGCGGCTTTATCGAGGCTGTATCCATGCTTGCCATGGCAGTTCCTGGTACGGTTTTGGGTGTTGGTTACATTCGTGGATTCTCAAGCGGTGTCATGCACACAGGATTTTTGCAAGGCCTGTATGGCACAGGACTTATCCTGATTATTGTTTTTGTCGTGCGTTCGCTTCCTACAGGAACACGCTCGGGCATCTCGGCACTTCGACAGATTGATAAATCAATTGAGGAGTCCGCATATGACATGGGCGCTGACAGTTTTACGGTGTTTATGACCGTCACGCTGCCGCTGATTAAAGACTCGTTCTTGTCGGGCCTGGTAACGGCATTTGTTCGTTCCATCACCGCAATTTCTGCAGTTATTCTCTTGGTCACACCAGAGTTCCTGCTCATCACCGTTCAGATTAATGAGTTTGCAGGCAAGGGTTCATATGGTATGGCCTGCGCCTTTGCAACAATTCTGATTGTTATTACCTATGGCTCGGTATTGCTTATGAATTGGGCCATCAAACACTTTGGCACCAGCCGAGCACTCAAGGAGGAGTAACACATGGCTACAGAGAAAAAAGGCGTTCGCCTTGAGCACATTTCCAAGATTTATCAGGATCAGAAGACTGGCAAAGACTTCTACGCAGTTCAAGACGCTAACATCACTATTGCTCCTGGCGAGTTTGTAACACTGCTTGGTCCTTCTGGCTGCGGAAAGACTACCATCCTGCGCATGATTGCTGGTTTTGAGAGCCCTGATGAGGGAAAGATTTTCCTTGGTGACGAGCAGATTGATGAGCTCACTCCAAACAAGCGCGACACGGCAATGGTATTCCAGAGCTATGCGCTGCTTCCTCACTACAACATCTTTGACAATGTTGCCTATGGCCTCAAGCTCCGCAAAATGGACAAGGCAGTAATTCGCGAGAAGGTCCTTCATATCCTGGGTCTTGTTGGACTTGAGGGCATGGAAGAGCGTATGACCAACCAGCTTTCTGGTGGTCAGCAGCAGCGTGTTGCTTTGGCACGCGCTCTTGTTATTGAGCCAAGCGTTCTTCTCTTTGACGAGCCTCTTTCAAACCTTGATGCTAAGCTGCGCGTTGACATGCGTAACGAGATTCGTCGCATTCAGCAGGAGGCTGGCATTACTGCTATCTACGTTACACATGACCAGTCAGAGGCAATGGCGCTTTCTGACAACATCATCATTATGAAAAAGGGCGTTGTGGATCAGGTTGGCGATCCACAGACGGTTTACTATCACCCAGCAGATGAGTTTGTTGCAGACTTCATCGGAGAGTCCAACTTCCTGCATGCAACCATTGCAGACAAGCTTGATCCTGAGACGGCACTTTGCCGCTTTGAGGGCCATGAGTTTGAAGCCAGCGGATGCTCTCACCTGGATAAGGGCAAAGAGTGCTGCATTGTTCTTCGTCCAGAGTCCGCACGCCTCGCTGACGAGGGAACACTTGCCTGCGAGGTAGTGCTTTCTCGCTTCATGGGTCACTATCAGAACTACCACGTTATGGTTGGAGACACGCTCATTAAGATCACGGACTTCAATCCTCGTACCCACAAGATTTACAACGTTGGTGACCACGCCTTTGTTGACTTCACCAAAGACGAGGTTCACGTTCTATAAGCGTTTAGGTTAAAGCAGTAACGTATGGCGAGAAGATCCGTTGGTCTTCTCGCCATTTTTGTTAGATGGTTGATTTGAGCCAATTAAGCTTGCACGTGAGCAGTTTGTGGTCGGGCTCAAGCGAGGGGTCTTTGATTCTTTTAAGGAGCATTTTGCAAGCGGCATAACCCTCTTCATAGACGGGTTCAACAATAGTTGAGATGCTTTTAGCAGGTAAATCGGTCCAATCAGTGTTATTGAATCCCAACAGACCAACTTGCTCTGGAATTACCTTTTCATAGGCATGCAGCGCGCTATAGACACTCTTGAGCGCCCACTGATTTGGTACAAATACCAGCGTTTTCTTTGACGGAAGAATGTGGTTGTTAAGCCATTGCGCGATTTCAGGGATAGACAACGTGCTTTGCTCTATGGTGAGACGCTCGTAAGGTTTACTTGAGGCCTCTAGAGCATCGGTGAAGCCAGATTCTCGTTCAATCCTGGTGCGACCTTTTGGCTCTCCACCAATGATTAAAAAGTTTTCGTATCCGCGTTCAACGCAGTGTGACGCTGCTGAATAAACGCCGTCGTAGAGGTTACTTTTTATCCAGGAAGTATTAAGGGCAAGAAGGTCGCAGTCAAAATAGACAACGGGTTTTCCAACTTTAACAATTCGTCTATCTACTGCTCTGAATTGATTGGTGGGCTGGATAAGCATGCCATCTGCTCCAATTGAAAGCATTTTCTCAACCCAGTCAGCTTCAAGCGTGGGGTCAAAACGAGAATTGCAAATAATTGTCTGATATCCAGCTTCAAGAGCAGCATCTTCAATACCGTTAGTCATTTGAGCTGCCCAGGCATTAGTGTTGTCCAGGATGAGAACAGCAATAATTCCAGAGCTTTTCTTAACCATTGCTTGAGCTTGGGCGCTTGGAATATATCCCGTATTTTCGATTGCTTTTTTGATACGTTGTTTAGTTGCTTCAGACATCTTTTCAAAGTGTCCGTTAAGGTAATTCGAAACGGTAGCAATAGACACATTTGCTAATTTTGCAAGGTCAATGATAGTGGTCTTAGACATTGGCACTCATTTCACCGAAATTTTTACAAGGTACTTGCAAAATACCAACGTTAGTGAGTGTGCTGGATTTCACGTTGGTTAAACGTTTAACAAAATTCATCATAACACAAGGTAGATTAGACGTTTACCGAAATCTTCTTTCAAAAAAGATTGAAACAATGCAAAGTATGAGTTGGAAACGTACGTCGTAAAAGACGTGCTCGTGCGCCCCGCATAGGGGCTCACAACTTACTTTGCGAGAGGACATAACCATGAACGTCGTTGCTGTATGCGCTTGCACGGTTGGAATTGCTCACACCTGGATGGCAAAAGAGGCTATTGAGAAAGAGTGTGAGCGTCGCGGCTATGAATTCAAGGTAGAGGCTCAAGGCGGTTACGGTATTGAGAACGAGCTTGAACAGGACGAAGTTGACGCTGCTGACGTTGTTCTTCTCGCCATTGCAATTGGCATCGAAGGCGACGAGCGTTTTGACGAGAAACGCGATGAGGGTCGTGTTCTTACGCTGGACCCATCGCTGGCCATTGCAGATCCGGCAAAGGTTATTGATCAGGTAGTTGCGCTGGCTGAGTAGCAAGCGCATAAGTGATAACGCAAGGAAGAAGAGAGGAGAAACCCATGGCAGAGGAAAAGAGTCCCTCAGTTTTGGGCAAGGTCGGTAAAGACCTTCTAAAGGCGTTTAACACTGGTGTTTCGTACTTTATTCCTATTGTCGTAGTTGGCGGAGTCTTCTTGGCATTCTCGCTTGCTACGGGAACTGCAGGAAAAGACGGTATTGAAGTCACCAATCCTTTGATGCAGAGCCTTAACCTTATTGGTATGGCTGGCATCAAGATGATGATTCCTGTCCTTGCTGCTTACATTGCCTATTCTTTGGGCGGAAAGCCTGCTCTGGCACCTGGTTTTGTCCTTGGTTACCTGGCAAGCAATCCTGTCCCTGTAGGCGAGGTCCAGGTTTCTACTGGCTTCCTGGGTGCAATGGTCCTTGGCGTTGCTGCCGGCTATCTTGTCCAGTGGATGAAGAGCTGGAAGGTTAATAACACCATTCGCACCATCATGCCAATTCTGATTATCCCAAGTTTGTCTTCCCTGGCTCTTGGTATGCTCTACATCTATGTTTTGGCAGCTCCACTTGGTGCATTCATGGACTGGCTGACCAGCCTGCTTTCAAGCCTTCAGGGCGGCTCCGCAGTTGTACTTGGCATTGTAATTGGCCTCATGACTGCATTTGACATGGGTGGCCCAGTTAACAAGACTGCTTCTACCTTCACCATGGCC
Organism: Lancefieldella parvula; assembly: GCF_963530955.1. Taxonomy (GTDB): domain Bacteria; phylum Actinomycetota; class Coriobacteriia; order Coriobacteriales; family Atopobiaceae; genus Lancefieldella; species Lancefieldella parvula_A. The sequence continues at coordinate 12,655 of NZ_CAUSFQ010000005.1, forward strand.
CTTATGACCGCAGGTATCTATGGTCCTAACGGCGCATTCCGTGTTGCAGTTGCTATTCCTCCACTGGTCTGCGGTGTTGCATCCCTTATTGCTCGCAGCAAGTTTGACGACACTGATAGGCAGATGGGTATCTCTGCAGTCTTCATGGGACTCATTGGTATTACTGAGGGCGCAATCCCCTTTGCTGTTAAAGATCTTGCACACACCCTGCCTGCAATCATGATTGGCTCTGCAGTTGGTGCTGGCCTTGCTGCTTGGCACGGCATTGAGTGCTTTGTTCCTCACGGTGGCATGATTGTTGCTGCAGCTACAAACAACATTGCTCTCTACACCCTTGATATGGCAATTGGCGTTGCAGTAGGTGTTGCAATCCTTGTTCTTACCAAGCCAAAGCTTGAGGACAACAAGTAATACACGGCGAGAAACGCATGTACTTTTTGGTTTTAGACCTTAAAAATTGAAGTTAAAAGGAGAGGGGCGTAGGGATTCAACCCCCACGCCCTTCTTATTACCAAGAAACACTCTTGGGAAGGGGTAATTATGGAAAAGCTACCAATCAAAAAAGCTGTTGAAGGGTTGCTTAAGCTTCAAGACACAGGAAGGTCCGCCACGCTTCTAGGAATTGGACCAATGTCACCCAACCTGCTCCAGGCAGCTTTTGAACTTGGTAGAGACTGCGATTTTCCTCTGATGTTTATTGCATCTCGAAATCAGGTTGATCTTGATGAACTTGGTGGAGGATACGTAAATTCTTGGGATCAGAAGCGTTTCTCGGAAGATATTGCTGAAGCAGCTCAGAAGGTTGGCTTTGACGGACTGTATTACCTCTGTCGCGACCACGGTGGTCCTTGGCAGCGCGACGAGGAGCGCAACGCTCACCTTCCAGAAGATGAGGCTATGGAGCTTGCCAAGAAGTCTTATCTTGCCGACATGCTTAACGGTTTTGATCTGCTGATGATTGATCCAACTAAGGATCCTTTTGAGATTGGCAAGGTTATTCCGCTTGATGTGGTTCTTCGCCGTACAGTTGATTTGATTGAGTGGTGCGAGAAGGAACGTGTTTCTCGCGGTCTTCCTGAGATTGGCTATGAGGTTGGTACCGAGGAAACAAATGGTGGCTTGACCTCTACCGACAAGTATCATACCTTCATTGAGCAGCTTAAGAGTGAGCTGACCGCAAAAGGACTGCCTATGCCAACCTTTATTGTTGGACAGACAGGAACGCTTACGCGTCTTACTGAGCAGGTTGGACATTACGATTTTGAGGCTGCCATTAGCCTTGCTGAGATGGCCAAGAGCTACGGTGTTGGCCTCAAGGAGCACAACGCGGACTACCTTGATGACGTAACGCTGCTGGAGCACACTCCTGCAAATGTAACCGCTTCAAACGTAGCTCCACAGTACGGAACAGAGGAGACTCGCGCATATTTGAAGCTTTGCGATGTAGAGGATCTTCTGGTTAAAGAAGGTCTCCTGAAGGCAGACGAGGTCTCTGGCTTGAGAAACACCCTGTTGGTCAAGGCAATTGAGACTGAGCGTTGGCGCAAGTGGATGGTGGGTGACCAGGTCAATCTGACTGTTGAGCAGATTCTTGCTGATCACAAACTGTCTCTGGATATTCTTGATATTTCCGGTCACTACGCATTCAATGATGACGAGGTCAAGGCAGCAACTGAGCATCTCTACAAGAACCTTGCTCAGTTCAATATTGATGGCCAGCGCTTTGTTGTTGACCACATTAAGCGTCCACTTCGCCAGTACGTTGAGTGCTACAGGCTTGAGGGAGTTACTACGCGCATTCGTAAGGCACTGACAGAGTAAGTCCGCGCGCTTACAGGCGCAGCGTCTTACCGTTGCAACTTCCTTGCTGCCAGATTTTGGACAGATATCTGACAAACCTAAGAGGTCGAAGGCTTTTTGCTTTCGACCTCTTTTCTTGTGCGATGTATCATAGAGAACAATAATTACAAAAACGATGCTAAGGAGCGGCATGGCTGAAAACGACGAGCGCAAAGATGGAGTTTCTCCCCAGCTTGATATGCTCTCAACTGAGCTGCTTGGGGATGCATTTGACCTGCTTGCAGATGGTCAATCACTTAACGTTTTGCTTGTGGTTGAAGATGCGTCAGGCACCGTTGCAAGTTATGAGTTCTCTGACGACGGTCCAGAAGAGCTGCTTGAGGGTGCTCATAAGCGCGTGCTTGACCTGGTCAAACAGAAGGGCGATAAAGAAGCAGGACTTGAAGAGCCTGTCCGCTATGCGCTTGTATACGAGGGAGCCATCCAGCTGCTCAAAGAGGGCGGTTACGAGGATGCCGTGCTCCTTGAGTTTGGCGAGAAGGGCTACAAGAGTTTCTCGGCATATTCTTTGGTTCACGGAAAAGGCCAAGGCGACCAGTTTGTGTGGTCTGATCCAGCGCCAGCGGGAGAGCTTGAGCCGCTTCTGTAATGAAAAAGCTGCGTTCATTGAAATTTCTGGGCGCTCTAGGCACGTAATTGCACTAAAGTTCTAAAGCTGATAAAAATTGGACCTGAACTATTCAAGTCTAAGCACATACCTTCGAGAGATAGAGCTTATGCGTCAAGACAACATCAGAAATATTGCTATCATCGCCCACGTTGACCACGGTAAAACCACCATGGTTGACCAGATGCTCAAGGCAACCGATGCATTCCGCGAGAACCAGCAGGTTCAAGAAAGAATTCTGGACTCCAATGATCAGGAGCGTGAGCGCGGAATTACCATTCTGGCAAAGAACATCTCTATTGAGTACAAGGGCGTCAAGATTAACGTTATTGATACCCCTGGCCACGCTGACTTCGGTGGCGAGGTAGAACGCGTTTTGAAGATGGCTGACGGTGCGCTTCTGCTGGTTGACGCAGCTGAGGGCCCTATGCCACAGACTCGCTTTGTTCTGCGCCACGCCATTGACGCAGGTCTTTCTATCATGATGGTTGTTAACAAGATTGACCGCGACGGTGCTCGTCCAGAGGCTGTTGTTAACGATTCTCTTGATCTTATGATGGATCTTGGCGCAACCGATGAGCAGCTTGAGTTCACCATGGAGCACGTTGTCTTTGCTTCTGGCGTTAACGGCTACGCTCGCCTTGATCCAAATGATGACAATGACAACATGTTCCCTCTTCTCGATATGATTATCGATGGACTTCCAGCTCCAGATGTTGATATTGATGGACCTCTTGCTATGCAGTGCGTCACCATCGATCACTCTGATTACCTGGGCCGTATTGGTATTGGTCGTGTGTATTCCGGAACCGTTCATACCGGTGACAAGATTCTTGTTGTCAAAAACGATGGCTCCCGCGCTATGAGCCAGGTCAAGCAGCTGTTTACCTTTGACTACCTGGGTCGCAAGGAGTGCGATGAGGTTGACGCAGGTGATATTGCGGCAATCGTTGGTGTTGATAAAACTGACATTGGTGATGTTTACACCGATCCAGAAAATCCTGTTGAGCTTGATCCAATTGAGATTGACCCACCAACCCTTTCCATTATTTTTGAGCCTTCTACCTCACCACTTGTTGGTCGTGAGGGAGACATTGTTGGCGGCCGTCAGCTCAAAGAGCGTCTGATGACAGAGCGTGAGAATAACGTCACCATGCGCATTGAGGAGCTTCCTGATAAGACCGGTATTGAGGTTTCTGGCCGTGGTATTCTTCACCTCTCCGTTCTTATGGAGAGCATGCGCCGCGAGGGATTTGAATTCCAGGTTGGTCGTCCTCGCGTTCTGTTCAAGAAAGACGCTCAGGGCCACACACTTGAGCCTATTGAGCAGGCCGTTGTTGAGTGCAACCCAGAGTATGCCGGTAAAGTTATTGAAGTCTTTGGTAACGTTGGTGGCACCATGTCCATCATGGACACCGGCGAGACTCAGACGCACCTTGAGTTCAAGATTCCAACCCGTGGCATCATGGGCCTCAAGACGCGCGTCATGAACGTCACCCACGGAGACGCAGTCTTCTACCACACCTTCCTCGAGTACGGTCCTTTTGCAGGCGATATTGGTAGCCGCCAGAATGGCGCCATGATTTCTATGTCTACCGAGAAGGCCGTTGCGTACGCACTTGGTACGCTTCAGGAGCGCGGTCAGCTCTTTGTTGCTCCAGGTGTTGAGTGCTACGAGGGCATGCTGGTTGGCGAGCGTTCAAGGCCAGGCGACATGGTTGTTAACATTGCACGCACCAAGTCTTTGGGCAACCAGAGGTCTTCAACTGCAGATATTTCAGTTCAGCTGACTCCTCCACGCCTGTTTACGCTGGAAGAGGCTCTGGAGTACATCATGGACGACGAGCTTGTTGAAATCACGCCACAAAACATCCGCATGCGTAAGCGTATTCTTTCCGAGACTGAGCGCCGTAAGTGGGCAGTCCGTAACGGCATGGTCAAGAAGTAACAGCGTCGTTTACAGATAACTAATCTGGCGAGAAAAACTTGCAGTCGCAAGGGTTTCTCGCCAGATTTGTTTTAGGTGAAAGTTTAAATAAAGTGCAGGTAAATGGCATGTGGAAGCGATGCAAAAATGACCAAAATCGCCAAAACCGCCCCAAACCGCCCCAAACCGTTCAAAGACCGTCCGATTGCGGCGGTTTATCTACTTTGACGGAGTGTTCTGCTCAGGCTGCTTACCAGGCTTTTGTGTTTTGTGACGAAGTTTGTTGACGCTGCGCATGACGTGGGGCGTGAGGTCAACGTCTGCAGGTGAAAGCACGTTGTATTTGAGCGACCAGCGCCTGAGGCCAACGGTAACCACAACGCAGACAATAGCCGCCCAAATTTTGGTGACGCCTGCATAAGAAACAAGTGCCCAATAGGAGGTAGTGCCAGCAACAGCGCAAAATGCATAGAGATTGCTTCGTTGGAAAATACGAGGTATATCGCCAAGAAATACATCGCGAAGCATACCGCCACCAACGCCCGTAATGCTTCCCATCAGAATGACCGAGAAAGGAAGCAGGTGATATACCAGGGCTTTATCGGTACCAACGACAGCAAAGAGGCCAACGGAAATAATGTCGGTCCACTCAAGCATGCGAGGGAATCTATCAAGCGGCTCAGGGAACATAAACAGCAAGACAGCGGTAAAAACGGCAGCCGGAATGGCGTAGGGCGAGTTGAGCATATAGACGCCACCTTCTTGCATCATGACGTCCCTGATAAGCCCGCCGCCCAGACCACCCAAAAGACCAAGACCCACAAAGCCCACAAGGTCTAAGTGACGATCTCTTGCAACCAAGATTCCCGAGATTGCACCAACAATTACCGTTAGAAGGTCTAGCCAGTAGGGGATGCTCACAGAAATTGCATCTGTGCCATACGGCGAGAAAAACGGTGGCATCCATACCTCCTACTGGTGTTTTTGTTTTTATTAGTATGACAATACTACACAAGTATTAAAAATACACAGAACTTCTCGCCCTATATTGGTGAGAAATCCGCTATACTGTCCCGTGCGGTTTTATATGGAGAGTTGTCCGAGTGGCCGAAGGAGCACGATTGGAAATCGTGTAGGCGTCTAAAGCGTCTCCAGGGTTCAAATCCCTGACTCTCCGCCAGAATTTCCACGGCGCCTACGGGCGCCGTTTCACCCTTCGGAGGGGTGGCAGAGTGGTTGAATGCGGCGGTCTCGAAAACCGTTTACCCCTTCTAGGGGTACGAGGGTTCGAATCCCTCCTCCTCCGCCATTTAACATTTTTATTTGATTAATTGTTACCAATAAAGATATATTTATTTTTCGATTTTATATAGAATGTTTAGGCTTAGTAATTCGATGTCATCTTTTTTGACACGAGGGGAGAGTTAAATGGCTGTTTCAGCAGATGAGTTGAATGGCTACAGGCGCGATCGCTACTTTGCACGCTCCTGGGCACTTCTGACTTTGGAAAAGGGTTGGTGGAAGCCTGTTCTTATTATGGCTCTGTTTGGTCTTATTCCAGTTGTCGGAATTCTTGCACTTGTTGGCTATGCACTTGAGACTGCACGCGTAACTGCATGGGGCATCAATGCTGGTCCAAAGCAGAAAGACCTTAAGTTTGGTACCTACATTGTTACCGGCTTCAAGGCAGCTGTAATTGCACTTGCATTTGGTCTGGCATACAGCATTGCTACTGGAATTCTTTCTTTCATTCCAGTTATCAATCTGATTCTTATCCCAGTCTTTATCGTTGCAGCATTTGTTTATCCACTGTTCATCAATGTTGTTCAGGTCCGCGCATCAGTTTATGGTCGCATCTCTGCTGGTTTTGCTTTTAAGAACATCTTTGAGATGATTAAGCATGACATGGGTGGCCTGTTCCGTATCTTTGGTATGGGCATTGTGCTTGGCATTGTTACCTCAATCATTATGGGTATCATCGGCGGTAGCGCTGCAATTAGCATGATTGTTAACATTGGTACTCAGGCTTTAACCATTGCAAGAACTCAGAACGTTACCGACCAGAGTCAGCTTGGTCTTATCATGATTGCTCTGCTTGCACGCGGCTTCATTCAGATGGGACCAATTTTCCTGGTTATTGTCTATATTGGTCACGTTGTTGGTCTTATCGTTATGCTTCTTATGCAGAACGCAATTGCTCTTTGGATGCGTCAGTTCAACGTTGCCGCATGGGGACAGAGCAACGATCCACTGCCACCATTCATTAATGATCCTCGCGATGGTGCAGCCGCTGTTTATTCAGCTCCAGCACCAGTTGCTCCAACTGCACCAGCAGCAACCGCTGCTCCTGCAGTAGCACCTGTTGCCGTTCCTGTTGCAGCACCAGTAGCAACCCCAGCACCAGCAGCCCCTGCAGCACCTGCAGCTCCTGCTGCTCCTGCAGCACCTGCAGCACCTGCAGCACCTGCAGCACCTGCAGCTCCTGCTGCTGCTCCAGCTGAGCCTGTTGCGGCTCCAGTAGCACCTGCTGCACCAGTGGCTCCTGTCGCTCCAGCTGCACCTGTTGCTCCTGCGGCACCTGCTGCACCAGTGGCTCCTGTTGCTCCAGCTGCACCTGCAGCACCTGCAGCACCTGTTGCTCCTGCGGCTCCTGCGGCACCAGTCGCACCTGTTGCGCCAGCAGCACCTGTAGCTCCAGAGGTTCCTGTCGCTCCCGCAGCTCCAGAGCCTGCACCTGCTTCAACTGTTGTTGTTGAGCCAATTATCCCAACAACTCCAGAGACTCCTGAGGCACCAGCTGCTCCAGCAGACGCACCAACTCAGAATCCTGAGGGACCTGCAGCTCAGTAAAGTAGAGCACATATAAAAGAGACGGCCATCATGCAGATTGTGTGATGGTCGTTTTTCTTTTTCAATCCCATGTTTTTAAAATTGCGCGAGTGACCATGCCTTGGAAAGATTCGCGTCAGATAGTTGCAAGATTAGAGGCAAATAAGCAACAAATTGCCAATTTAAGCTTTATATGTGGACTGCATGTGAGAAAGTTTGTGGGTCAGTTTCGTATTTGAGCATTTATGTGGTATGATGCTTGGTCGAACTTTCCTGCTTCGGGTGCACCTTCACTTCCCGAAGCCATTAGCCCAGAGGAGGTGACAATATGAAGGCCTATGAACTGCTGTTTTTTGTTGACCCAGCTTCCACCGAGGAAGTCCGCGCTGGTGTAATGAAGCGTATTGACGTTGCTATCACCACTGACGGCGGAGTAGTCGACAGCGTCGAGGATTGGGGTAAGCGTAAGCTTGCTTTTGAGATCGACGATCTTACCGAGGGTGACTATACCCTCATCAATTTCCATGCAGATCCAACGCAGATTGCAGAGCTCGATCGAGTCCTGCGAATCAATGATGCTGTTAAGCGTCACATGATCGTGCGTCGAGTCGATAAGGACTAAGTCCTTGTAATGGAAAAGTGGAATTATTCCACGATGAGAGGTAGTGAGATTTATGAGTATTAACAGGGTTAACATTTCGGGCAACCTGACCCGTGACCCGGAGCTTCGCTCCACAGCAGGCGGTACCCAGATTCTATCCTTCGGCGTTGCGGTTAACGATCGTCGCAGGAACCAGCAGACTGGTGAGTGGGAAGATGTTCCTAACTTCGTAGACTGCGTAGTATTTGGTCAGCGTGCTGAAGCACTTTCCCGCTTCCTCTCCAAGGGTTCGAAGGTTGCTATTGAAGGCAAGCTTCGTTTCAGCTCCTGGGAGACGAAGGAAGGACAGCGTCGCAGCAAGCTTGAGGTTGTTGTCGATGAGGTCGAGTTCCTTTCTAGGAATCAGCAGGGTGGAGCCCCTATGTCACAGGGCGCACCATCTTATGCAGCTCCAACTCCACAGGCACCCGCTCCCGTTCCGGCTCCGCCAGACGAGGAGTTCTACGATGCTGATATTCCGTTTTAAACGTCAGACAGCAACACAGACGTTACTGTCATCTGAAAGGTAAAAGACATGGCTCAGCAGAAACAAGATTTCCAGCGCCAGCCGCGTCGCAAGTATTGCCAGTTCTGCAAGGAGGAGACTGAGTTCATCGATTACAAAGATACTCAGCTTCTTCGTAAGTACATGACCGACCGTGGCAAGATTAAGCCTCGTCGCGTCACTGGCACCTGCACGCAGCACCAGCACGACATTGCACTTGCTATCAAGCGCGCACGCGAGATGGCACTTCTGCCCTACACTGTCCCTGTGGTTTCCAGCCGCGGTGGCCGTAGTCGCGGATAACCTATCTGTTCTTTAGGTAGAGTTGGTTAGCAATGGATAGACCGGATTCAAATATTCCTCAGGCACCTGAAGGGTATTCTCGCCCAGAGAGTAGCTCGCAGAATGCTGCCGGTCCAAGCAACCAAAACGGAGGCAAACCGCGTCCGTTTGAGGCTCCAACATACAAGCAAGGATTTGTACTTTGCGTTGTTGGTGGAGTAATTACCGGGCTCCTTTCTTTTATTGGAGCTGCTTTGGTTGCGTATGGCATGGTAATTGCTGTCTATTGCAAAAAAGGGCACGGATGGTTTGGTCCCGCTATTACTTCTGTACTTGTTACAGGTGTAGCAGCTTATTTGCTCTCGGGACCAACGGAAGCGGCAACTTCAGTTACCGCTTGCGCACTTGCTCTTGGAGTTGGCTACGCTTTTGCAACAGAGAAACTCACTGTTGGTGTTGGATCTCTTCTTGTAGGGGCAACGGCTTTAGCACTTCTGGGATACGATGCATTCTTTGCCGCGATGGCAGGAACAAGTCTTCCCGAGCTTGCTCAGAGCGTGTTTAATCAATACGCTTCGCAGGTCTCAGGTGCTTCTCCAGAGATCCAAGAGGGTCTTTCAACTGCAAAGGCGCTCTTTATGCTCTTTTGGCCAACCAGCTATACCGGCATGGCGCTTTTATATTTTGTAATTGCGCGTTTTGGAGCTCGAACAGTGTATAAAGCACTGACAAGAGACCCACAGAAATTGCCACAGTTCCAGCTGATGGACGTTCCATTTTGGATGTGTGCTCTTACCGTGGCCAACTTGTTTGTGTATGCACTTTCAAGTACCGTTTTGCCTGCTCAAGACTTACTTCAGCTAATTACGCTGAACGTATTTATGGCTCTTAGGGTTGTTTTTGCTCTTCAGGGCCTTGCAGTGCTCACATGGTTTGTGCGCGAGAAGCACTTCTCGCCAGCACTTTCTCTGTCACTGTTTGTATTGGCAGGCATGCTAGAAGTTCAGTTAGGCGTTATGGCTCTCGTAGGACTTATTGATGCCTGGGCAAACTTCCGAAAGCTTAATCGCTCAGGAAGCCAGGATTCAGAGCCTACGATAAACAACAACTAGTCGATACCATCGACTCATCAAAGGAGTTTCCCATGAAAGTTATTCTCTTGGGCGAGCTTCGCGGTAAGGGCGGCGAAGGCGACATCGTAGAGGTCGCACAGGGTTATGCGGAGAACTTCCTGTTCCCCAACAAGATTGCCCAGCCTGCTACACCGGGTAACATCAAGCAGCTTGAGGAGCGTCGTCACAATATCGCTAAGCGCGAAGAGCAGCGTATTGCTGACGCAAATGCTACCAAGGCAGCTCTTGATGGCAAGCTCGTAACTGTTGACGCTCGCATCGGCGAGGAGGGCCAGCTCTTTGGCTCTGTCACCACCGCTCAGATTGCTGATGCAATCGAGGCACAGCTCAACGTCACCGTTGATCGTAAGCGCATTGCTCGTAGCGCTGCTATCAAGACCGCTGGTCGCCACAATGTCACCATTGAGCTTTATCGTGACATTACCGCTACCGTCGTTGTTCTTGTTGGCGAGGACGATGCTGCTCCTGCAGAGGAGGAGGCCGAGGAGGTTGTCGCTGAGGCAATCGCCGAGGTTGAGGTTGAGTCCGCAGAGTAGTTTTATGCATGCATAAAACACAGTTCTCCTGCATTTTTTGGTGGTTTATACAATTTCTGCAGTTTTCTACAGATTTGTAAGCTTTTATAAAAAGCGCAGCCATCTGAAAAGAATGGAATGTTTGTTCGAACCACCCCTTTGTGAAACATAACAAAGGGGTGGTCTTTTTATGTGTAGACGAAACGGTATAATTTCTTACACTCTACCTGCGGTTATTCAAAATGTTATGTAAAACATATTCACTTAACCTGCGGAATTGTAATTTGATTTGTATAACCGCAGATAAGCAATTGTGTAGAAAATACCACGTGTCGAAAAAAGTCTAAAAATTGTTGAAAACGTTGAAAACTCAAGGAAATCCCGCTCAGGGTATACGAGTTTTGGAAAATCGTGTTGAAGACTTATATTTTCGAGTTTTGCAAGCCAAAATGACTCTTTATTTTTTTGAAAAGTACACTACTATTCAGATTCATTCCCAAAAAATATGATTGGAAAAGACGATGGCACAAGACTCGTTTGAGATGAATCCTACGCAATTAACGGCCCTAGAGAACGCCTCTATGCCACAAGATTCTGATGCCGAGTTTTCCATTCTTTCCGCAATGATTCTCTCAGAAGAGATTAGAGGAGAATGCCTCATTAGGCTTTCTTCCGAGGATTTTTATATTCCTTCTAATCAAATCATTTTCGAGGCTATTAAGTCGCTGTTTGATAACAACAAACCAGTAGACGTCATTTCGCTTGCAGACCACCTTAAGAGTAACGGTAAGTTTGAACGTGCTGGCGGAGCTGTCCGTTTAGCAGAGCTTGGCAACAACCCACTAGCTATGGTTGGTTGGGAAAACCATGCCAACATGCTGCACCGTGATACTACGCTCAGAAAGATGATTAGCGCCTCTGCAAAGATTTCTGCCCTTGCTTACAATGCTCCAGAAGACACAAAGCAAGTTGTTGACCAGGCAGAAAAGCTTATTTTTGATGTAACTAACAGGGATGTTCAGCAGTCTGAGCAGGGCATTGAAGACATCATGACCGATCTCTTTGATGAGCTTCAGCAAAATGCTGGAAAAGATGCGGCAGAGCTGGGTGTCCAAACTGGATTTGCAACCCTTGATAACCTTTTCCAAGGTCTTCGTCCTGGTCAGATGGTTGTTATTGGTGCTCGTCCTGGTGTTGGTAAGACTTCTTTCGCACTCAGCATGGCTTATAACGCTGCAGTATCTGGTGCAACTGTTGCGCTCTTCTCGCTTGAGATGAGCAAGATTGAGATTGCTCAGAGGCTTTTGGCTTCTGAGTCAAAGGTTGATTTGCAGACCATCCGCTCTTCCAACATCAGAAATGAGCAGTGGCCTACCCTTCTGGAGGCAGCAGAGCGCATTTCTCGCCTTAAAATCATCGTTGACGATACTCCAGGCACAACAGTCACAGAAATTCGCGCAAAAGCCCGCAGAATGCTTAATAAGGCTGAGAAGGGCGTCATTATCATCGACTACCTTCAGCTACTTTCTCCACCAGCCGAGAAGGGTCGTGCAGACAGTCGTGCAACCGAGGTTTCTGAGATGTCTCGTGGCATTAAGATTATGGCTAAAGACCTTAAAGCGCCCGTTATTGCACTTTCTCAGCTCAACCGTACGCTTGAAAACAGAAATGGCAAGCGCCCACAGCTTTCTGACCTGCGTGAGTCCGGCGCTATCGAGCAGGACGCAGATATTGTTTTGCTGCTTGACCGTTCACTGAGCGATGAAGAAGCCGCGCGTGAAGATCGTCCTGATAAAGACGTTACTAACATCATTGTTGCAAAGAACCGTGCAGGAGCTTTGCGGGATGTTCCTGTCATGTTTATGCCAACTTCTACCAAGTTTGTTGAGCTTTACCAGGGAAATAACTACTCAGAAAGCGAAGCCGCTCAGTACGCCGCAATGGCAAACCCTGCACACTAATCGTTTCTTATGTGTGACAAAACCTTCGCGCTTCTGTGCTTTTGCCAGCGGTATTAGATATACTTATGAAGCAACCCCTAAAGAGGTTGCAACCGTCATGTAATGGTCGTGTTTGTAGATAGCTGCGATAGGGGAGAACTTATGCCAGCTTCCGTACTTGTTGGTGCTCAGTGGGGAGACGAGGGTAAGGGTAAGGTTACCGACCTCATTTCCGGAGATTTTGACGTTGTTTGCCGTTACGCAGGTGGTGCAAATGCAGGCCACACGGTAATTGCTGGAGACACAAAGCTTGCACTTCACCAGGTTCCATCTGGCGTTATGTATGAGAATACCTATCCAGTTATTGGCAATGGCTGCATTGTTGACCCAGAGGTTCTTCTCGGCGAGATTGACATGCTGGAGAGCAAGGGTATTTCCTGCGACCTGCTTAAGATTTCCGGCAACGCCCACATTGTTATGCCTTATCACAAAGATCTTGATGGCGTACACGAGAAAAAGCTGGGCAAGAATCTTATTGGTACCACCAAGCGCGGTGTCGGCCCAACGTATATGGACAAGATGAACCGCACTGGCCTGCGTATTCAGGACATGCTTGATGAGAAGATCTTCCGCAAGAAGCTTGAAGCTGCACTTGAGTATACCAATCCAATCTTGAGTCTTGTGTATGGTCTTCCAACCTATACCGTTGACCAGATTTGCGAGACCTACCTACCTTATGCAGATCGCATTCGTCCTTACATTGTTGAGTCTTCTCTCTTCCTCAACGAAGAGCTTGAGGCTGGTAAGAACATTCTCTTCGAGGGTGCTCAGGCAACCATGCTTGATATTGACCACGGCACCTATCCATTTGTCACCTCTTCTAACTGCACCGCTGGTGGTGCAGTTACCGGTTCTGGAGTTGGCCCAACCAACATTGACCGTGTCCTGGGTATTGCAAAGGCATACCTCACACGCGTTGGTTCTGGTCCATTCCCAACAGAGCTCTTTGACGAGACCGGCGATCTTCTCGGCGAAGTTGGCCATGAGTATGGCGTTACTACCGGTCGTAAGCGCCGCTGCGGTTGGTATGACGCAGTAGTTGTTAACTACGCGGCTCGTATCAATGGCCTCACTGACCTGGCAATTACCAAGCTTGACGTTCTTGGCTGCCTGGATGAGATTAAGGTATGCGTTGCTTATGAGTGCGACGGCAAGATTTACAAGACCGTCCCAGAGCACCAGAGCGTCTTCTATCACGCAAAGCCTGTGTACGAGACTCTTCCTGGTTGGAAGTGCGACATCTCTAACGTTCGTAACTTCTACCAGCTACCTCGTGAGGCTAAGGACTACATTGACTTCCTGGAGCAACTTGCTGGTGTACGCGTTTCTATCATCACCGTTGGTCCAGATCGTGAGCAGACAATCGACCGCTACTGGAGGTAACCCGTGGCGTCTTCGGACTGCTCGACTTTTGCAATAGTTTGCGATAACCCCTGTGGGCTTGAAGCTTCCCAGCTTGAAGCCCTGGGGGTTTCTGTAATACCTGGAGCTCTGAGTTCAGATGCTGACCAGGTAGGCGAGTTTTACCGAGGCATTTTTGAGTCAGGAACTCAAAAGATCCTCTCGCTCCATGTGTATTCAGATTTTTCTGACTCGCTTCTTACAGCAAAAAAGGCTTGTCAGAACAATCCTGATATTTCAAGCTCAATTTGCCTGGTAGATAGCGGAAATATGCCCACTGCTATGGGAATCATGCTTGAGCGCTTAAGTGTGGCAAGAAAGTCTGGAGCTTCATTTGAAGCTGCTTGTGCGTATGCGCAAGAGCTTGCTGAGGTAGTTGCCACAATGTATATCGCAATGAATAAGGTCGCGCTGCATAAAAGCAAGGACAAGCACCCCAGGCTTTCGTTGCGACTTCGACTTGAGCGTTTGCATAGGCGCATTTCAAACGACATGTATTTGTATCGTTTGGTTGGCGGAAAATGTACAGAGGTTGCACGTTCCTCAGATTTTACCGATCTAGCAGCAAGAATTTCTCGCCTTATGAGCGCGTGTTTTGTAAAGCGCGGCGAGCTCAAATATGTAGTGATTTCAAGTGGCGAGAAACGCATAGAAAAGCATCTCAAAAAGCCACTTAAAACTAATGAATATGATGCAGAATGTATTGCAGAAAGACTTGTTTCTCCCGAGTTTAAGAAGAGCCTGGGAGAAGGCTCTGTTGGCGTTGCTTGTATCCCAAAGGCGTTGTATCAGAAGGCTGGAGTACTTATGAATGACACCGTTGATATTTTATTGCTCGGCGCAGGTGGTCGTGAGCACGCTCTTTTAACTAAGCTGCAAGAATCGCCTCGTGCAGGAAAAATTTACGTTGCTCCAGGTAATGGCGGTATGGCTACCCAGGCAGAGATTGCTCCTATTGATCAAAATAACCCTGATGAGGTTGTTTCTTTTGCCAAGGAAAAAGGCATTGGCCTGGTAGTTATTGGCCCTGAGGCTCCTCTTGTTGTGGGCGTTGCAGATGCCGTCCGTCAGGCTGGTATTGCATGCTTTGGTCCTAACCAAAATGCAGCGCAGATGGAGGGTTCAAAGGCGTTTGCCAAGGACGTTATGGAGCGAGCAAACGTTCCAACTGCTGCATGGAAGTCTTTCACAGACCAGGCGTCTTGTGAGGCGTATGTTCGCCACATCGGTGCACCTGTTGTTGTTAAGGCAGACGGTCTTGCTGCAGGTAAGGGTGTTATTGTTGCAACTGAGCTTGAGCAGGCCCTCGAAGGCGTCCGCGAGTGTTTCTCGGGTCACTTTGGCGATGCAGGAGCAACCGTTGTTGTCGAGGAGTTCCTTGAGGGACCAGAGTGCTCACTACTTGCGTTGACTGATGGAACGTACGTTGTTCCGTTGGCAACAGCCCAGGATCACAAGCGCGCTTATGACGATGATAAGGGACCTAACACCGGTGGCATGGGCGTCTATTCTCCTGTTCCGTTTGTGACTGATGAAGAACTTTCCCAGATGATTGCCATTGAGCAGCGCGTTGTTGACCAGCTCAAAAAAGAGGGTATCAACTATTCTGGCTGCCTTTATGGTGGATTTATGCTGACCAAAGATGGCCCTAAGGTTCTTGAATTTAACGCTCGCTTTGGTGATCCAGAGACTCAGGTTGTACTGCCTCGCCTTGAGGGAGACTTAGTTTCAATTTTGATGGCTTGTGACAACGGCACCCTCCGTCACCAGCAGGTTTTCTGGTCTGATACAGTTGCTGTTTCTGTTGTTCTGGCAAGCGCTGGATATCCAGGCTCTTACGAGAAGGGCAAGGAGATTACCGGCATCGAGGCTGCTCAGCAGCTTGAGGGCGTTTCTGTTTATCACGCCGGAACTGCTCAGACCGAGGACGGAAAGATTGTCACAGCAGGCGGCCGCGTGCTCAACGTCACTGCGCTTGCACCAACCTTTGAGGAAGCTCGCGCTCGTGCATATGAGGCTTGTGACCTTATTAACTTTGAAGGCAAGCAGCTCAGGCACGATATTGGACTTAAGGCTCTTCAAGGTCGTCCAGAAAAATAGTTAGGTTAGCGCTTATGGCAAATCAAAATGACGAGAAAACCAACGTACAGGATGGTGCTTGGACCAGCGATCAAAGCGGTTCTCAGTTTAGTGATGTGTTTGATGATATGCAGTCTGCTGAGCCAGAGATTCTTGATGCTGGCATGCAGGTAACTCCAGAGGTGTTTGATTCCGCTCGCAATGATTTGCACTCGGCAGTTGATTCGCTTACCTATGATGGAGAGCGTGTTGCTGTGGGCGATGCTGCCTACCATCATTCTGGGGAGCCACAAAAGCGCAGTTTTGTTGCAGGTACAGAGGATGCGCGTGATGCCTCTCTAGAAGAGAAGCCACTCTCTGAAGATACCGTTTGGGTTGGTCGCATTTTTGACGTGAATCGTCTGCGTGTCTCTCTTCCTGATGGACGCACTGCTCTTCGTGATGTTGTGCGTCATCCCGGTGCTGTGGCTATCGTTGCATTGACTGATGAGGGTAGAATTTGTCTGGTTCGTCAGTACCGAACTGCGCTTGGTCGCGTAACAGTTGAGCTACCTGCAGGAAAGCTTGATCCAGGCGAGGATCCTCTTGATTGTGCTCATCGTGAGTTGCTGGAAGAGACCGGAATGAAGGCGGGAAAGATGGCTTTTCTCACCACTACCGCCACTTCTGATGGATTTACTGACGAGCTCATTCACCTTTATATGGCAACTGAGTTGACCTTTGAGGGATCAGACCCAGATGCCGACGAATTTATTAACGTGGATCTTGTTCCACTATCTGAGCTGGTAGATGCTGTTCTCGATGGCAAAATCGAGGACGCAAAGACTATCATTGGAGCTCTTATCTGCGATTCAATTTCACACCGATTGCCTATGGAGTAATTACGCATGCTTGATCGTCCTTCTCGCCCTGTACCTGGTAGTTCTTTGACTTCAGCCTCTAGCAGAAACGGCTTTAGAAACTCTGGAAACAACACCTCTGGCAAACACCGCAAATCGCTGTTTGCCAGTTTTCTTTCTTATTATGCTCCGCAAAAGCATCTGTTTATTCTGGACACTATCTGCGCCATCATTTTGGCTTGCATTGAGCTGGCGTTCCCTCAAATTCTGCGATCGCTCACAAAGGGACTGTTTGTGCAGGGTAAAGATGCCATTCTTGGCAGCTTAGTGTTCATTGCCGTTGGCCTTGTGGTTATGTACTTTGTCCACTTTCTGTGTCGCTACTTTGTCATTAGCTGGGGACACATCATGGGCGCGCGCATGGAAAGCAAGATGCGAGAAGACCTGTTTGACGCCTACGAGCGCATGAGTTTCTCGTATTATGATCGCCACAAGACGGGTGACCTGATGAGTCGCCTGGTATCCGACTTGTTTGATATTTCTGAGACGGCGCATCATGGCCCTGAGTACCTGATTATTGTCTTGCTTGAGATTGCCGGATCTTTTGTCATTCTGGCTTTTATTAACGTACCCCTTACGCTGGTGCTTGCTGGAATTGCTGCGGTGTTGGTAGTGTTCAATTTCTTTGCCAACATGCACATGCGCGGCATTTTTAAAGAGAACCGCATGCGCATTTCCGACGTAAATACCCAGCTAGAAGACTCACTTTCTGGTATTCGCGTGGTTAAGGGCTTTGCGGCGGAAGATCACGAGCGTAAGAAATTTAGAGCAAGCAACTCGGCATACTTAGACTCCAAGGCCAATATGTACCAGGCTATGGGCAGGTACCAAGCTGCAATTTCAGGCATGATGGGTGTTTTGAACACTGTTGTGTTGGTTTTGGGCGGCTGGATGATTGCTCAGGGTCAGATGCAAGCCATTGACCTGGCTACGTATGCACTCTACATCTCGCTGTTTACCACGCCAATCATGAACATTCTGAACTTTACCGAGACATTCCAGAAGGGTCTTGCCGGCTTTAAACGATTCACAGAGATTCTTGAAACGCAGCCGGACATTCAAGATGCACCAGATGCCCGGGACATTCAAATTACCGCGGGTGAGATTATCTACCAGGATGTTCATTTTGCTTACAACAATGCTGAAGAGGTTATCGACGGCCTGAACCTTCATATTGAGAGTGGAAAAACTGTTGCACTGGTTGGACCTTCTGGTGGAGGTAAGTCAACTACCTGCGCTTTATTGCCACGATTCTATGACGTCACAAGTGGCAGCATCACCATTGACGGGCAGGATATTCGCTCCGTTACGCAGCATAGTTTGCGCTCGGCAATTGGCATGGTCCAGCAAGACGTGTACCTCTTTGACGGCACTATCGCGGAGAACATTGCATACGGCTGCCCTGAAGCTTCTGCAGAAGACATTGCGCTGGCAGCAAAGCGTGCAAACATCGCCGAGTTCATTGAGTCGCTGCCAGATGGATATGACACGCAGGTAGGACAGCGTGGAACTAGACTTTCTGGCGGACAGAAGCAGCGCATTTCCATTGCGCGTGTGTTCCTGAAGAATCCGCCGTTGCTCATTTTGGATGAGGCTACTTCCGCTCTGGATAACGAGTCCGAGCGCGCGGTCCAGGAGTCCCTTTCCGAGCTGGCAAAGAACAGAACTACGCTGGTCATTGCCCACCGACTCTCGACTATTATGGGTGCTGATGAAATTATCACCATCAATCACGGTCGTGCAGTTGAGCGTGGAACCCATGATGAGCTGCTAGAAAAAGGCGGAATCTACGCTCATTACTATCAAATGCAGTTTGGTGGTGCGCCAAACCTCGCAAGGCGGTAAAATAGAGCATTAAGTGCTTTGCGAACTGTGGTTTGCAGCAGCAATCGTTCTTCTCGCGATGCGCTTAACTGCAGGTTTGCGGTTTGTAACTTGCGGTTTGCGACTTGCAGCTTGTAAACCGACGGGTGGAACTAAAGAGCAAAAGTCAACGCATCGCACGCTTTTAAGTGTGTTTATGCAGGTTGAATGAGAGAGCTACATGGCTAAAGATGATGCAGAACGTTCACGCTTCGCGCGCCGCCAGAGGGGCGCGCTTGATGCTGACGCAGCTGAAGAGTTGTTTACCAAGGTAGACGAGACGGGTCATCCTAACGAGGAGCGCGCAGCCCTAGAGCGTGCTCGCAGGCAGGGTGGAGCTGTGGCAGTGGACGTTGATCCCCTCTCAGGATCTGACCCTTCGGGCTCAAATATCGAGAAGGTCATTACAAAGACGGCAGTCCTATTTGTTTTGGTTTTCCTGGTAATCGTAGTTCTGATGCAGGTCTCTTGTGGTGTTATTCGTCGAGCTAACACAGCAAATCTAACTGAATCAGTTACGGTGCGATCTGTTGCATCTGCATTGCGTGGCGGAGTCGAGTGGGGTAATGGATTTACGCAGTTCCCCGAGGATTTCTCGGTTCAGGAAGCTGACGAGAACACTGGTCGCGTTGAGGTAACAGTTACCGATACGACCTCAAAAGACGTGCTTGAATGCTATGCGGGATCCAGTGTCCAGGCTCAGGCATTTGCTATTAACGCGCTGCTCAACCCACGAATCAATACCGTTGTCTATCACGTCAGTGTTCACAGAAATGACCAAGGCGAGCTTCAGAAATCTCAGCTCTTTGGATTCCTTAAACCTGGCGGAGATGCAACACCTATCTTTACCTTTACGTTCTCAAAGACGCAGTCTTCTGATGGAGTAAATATCACCATGGTCATTACTGGTGCAAACGATACCATTCAAAAAGAATTGCGTGACCAGATTGCAACCTCATTTACGCCAGTTCGCGTGCTTGGCGGTATTGTTGGCGGAGACCCCTCAACAAAGAAGAACACCACAACTGGAACAACAGGAACCACTGGTACCACTAACAGCACAGGTACAAGCGACAGTTCTTCAGGCACTAAGTAGTCTACGTACCTGCAAGCAACAAAGCAAAAGAGCAAAAGAGCCACTGAAGTCAGCGGCTCTTTTGCTTGTGCTGCTGGAAGTGACTTATCGGGAGGTTGGCACGCCTCAAAATGGTGACGCGGCGAATGATTTTGCACGTTAATTTGACCGAAAGTTATGAAATCGATGTTTCCAAGACGATTTTGGCCCCAGAAAGGTAAAAAATCCGTTTAGTTGGAGGTTTTAGTCTTTATGCATAGCGATTTTGAGCGATTTTGAGTGAGTAACGCGTCGCTTGGTAAACGCCAACTGGTCTTTTAGTAATATCAAATATTTAAGTAATTCCCTTGATTTCCAACTAAACAGCTTTTTTACCTTTTTCGCTATGTTTTGAGGCTCAATGTTTGTTTGATAAAAAATGAAACGAATAAAGGACTAGGAAAATGCATTTTCATGCATAACGATAACCGCTGGCATAAAAAAGATGCCCACTCTATGTGAGTGGGCATCTATGGCAAAGAATCATGTTTGATTTTGCTGAAACGTAAAGTTTTACATTAGCAGCGCAGCTTGCGCGAGCTTTTACTCCTGCAGAAGCTGGGCAATTAGGCCAAGCTTTGTCTCAAACGAAACACCACGAAGCTCAAAGTTTGGCTGATCGCGAGTAATTTCCATGGACTCGCAGACAAACTCACCAGCAAACTCAACTGCGTCAGCGATTTCTTGACCGCACATAACTGCAGCTAAAAGCGCAGAAGCAAACAGATCGCCAGTTCCGTGCAGCATGTAGGGGAGAAGCTCGGAAACAATCTCACCGCGCTCGGACTCGGTAGCAACAAAGTTGCGAATAAGGCCATCGCCGCGAACAATACCCTTAAGAACAACACACTTTGCGCCCATCGCAAGCAGCGCATCAAGCAGCTCATCTACCTGCTCATCAGTCAAATCCTGACCAGCGTATGGAATGCCCGTCAGAATTGAAGCCTCAGTAAGATTTGGTGTCAAAATATCTGCGCCATTTACCAGGGACTTCATTGCGTCACAAAGCTCCTGCGTATAGGTTGGGTACATCTTGCCGCCATCGCCCATAACTGGGTCAACCACGCGAAGTGCCTTTGGATGCTCCTGGTACAAGCGCTGAATGCTTGCAACCTGCTCTGCTGCACCAAGGAAGCCAGAATAAATGGCATCCAGGTCAATGCCCTCTTCCTGCCATGCATCAAGGTAGTCCTCAAGCATGTTGGTGGTGTCGTGCATGTAGAACGTAGGGAACTTGGTGTGTGCCGAGAAAAGCGACGTAGGCACGGGGCAAACGTCACATCCTGCTGCAGAAAGCACCGGAATAGCTACGCCCAGCGAGCATTTTCCGTATCCGCAGAGGTCATGCACTGCGGCGATGCGAGGGATGTACGAGCCTTCTCGCTGGTACAGAACAGAGTTGGTTTCATTCATTACAGTTTCCTTTCACGTGGACTGATGGACCAACGTTCAAGAAAATCATACTCTATACTGTGAGGTGGATATTTGACGTATCCACCTATTTTAAGAGACGTAACAAAGGAGCAGAGATGGCAGATCAGCCTGTTGTCGGTATCATCATGGGATCTAAGAGCGACCTTGCAACTATGGAGGGATGCACCGCCGAGCTCGAGCGCCTTGGCGTTCCATACGAGCTGGTTATCGCGTCTGCACACCGCACTCCAGACAAGGTTCACCAGTGGGCCGAGACCGCCGCTGACCGTGGCCTCAAGGTAATCATCGCAGCTGCAGGAAAGGCCGCTCACCTGGGCGGAGTTGTTGCTGCATTTACTCCACTGCCTGTCGTTGGCGTTCCAATGAAGACCTCTGATCTCGGCGGTATGGACTCCCTGCTTTCCATGGTCCAGATGCCATCCGGCGTGCCCGTTGCCTGCGTTGCCATTAACGGCGCCAAAAACGCAGCTATTTACGCTACTCAGATTCTTGGCGCATCTCTTCCAGAGTATCGCGAGAAGATCGTCCAGCTCAAAGCCGAGATGGCTGACGCATAAGCTAACGCGTACCGCACGCACGTAGTCCGCAAATAGAACTTGCATGCATGCGTACCTGCATCCGCAATCGCACATGAGACCCGCGCTTCAGGAGATTTGAGGCGCGGGTTTTGCATACCGCAAAATGTGATTATGCGATGACTTCATAAGATGTACAGAGATTTTTGTTTCGTGCATAGCTAAACTTTTAAAGGGTATGACAAAGGAATGACAAAGAGTACCTTCAGAAGGGAAGTGCATGGAATCAAAAAACGGCAAGCATTTTGCTTCATTCGCCGCTGACGATCAGACGGCTGGAAATACTCACACCTCAAAAACATCCGTCGAGATAGTTTCTATGAAAAATTCCGCGTCTTCAAAAAAAGAGGGAAACAAAAAAACCTCTCCTAAAAAGTCTGGCGAGAAACCCGCTAAGAAGAAAGGTTTTGCCTATATTCTTTCCACACTCTTGCTGGTAGTTGGCATTGGCCTCTTGGTTGTTGCTGGTGTTATGTTTGGCAAAACCCAGCTTGAATACCACGAGCAAGACGTCATCAACGAAGAGCTTGCTACATACGCAACAGTTTCCGAGAAAAAAGACGAGGCTCCAGTTATTGATTGGGCTGGTCTTCAGGCAGTAAACAACCAGGTTGTCGGCTGGATTCAGATTCCAGATACGCAAGTCAACTATCCTGTGTATCAGACTACAGACAACGATCACTACCTGCACACAAACGCAAAGGGTGAGTGGTCAATCGGTGGTCAGATTTTTATGGACTACCAGAACAATCCAAACGGCCTTACTGATCAGCAAACCATTCTCTATGGTCACCATATGAGAAACGGCTCCATGTTCCAGTACATTGGAGCAATGAATGACCAATCTACCTTCGATAAGGTTGAGACCATCTGGTACGTCACACCTACTCAGACATATGAGCTTGAGCCGGTATTTACCTATCACACCGACGAAGACGATGAGGAAGTCAGGCAGTTTAACTTCGGCTCTGTTGATGAGTTCAGGTCTTACTTGAAAGATAGGCTTTCTAGGGCAGTAAGCTCGCGTTCTGATGCAGCAGATGTTATTTCTCGCGCTGATCATGTTCTTACGCTCTTTACCTGTAACTACACTGATCAGTACGGCAGGACTATGCTTATCTGTGTTCCAAAAGCCGAGGCTCAGCCAAAGGCCCAGTAGTCGGCATGCTGACGGTTCAGAAAGAGCATTGGACACAGTTAGAAGCTGTTAGT
>NZ_CAUSFQ010000006.1:0-29987 GCF_963530955.1 Lancefieldella parvula
GGTTGCACTTGCTCTTTCTTTGGGTGCAGCTGTTTCTTCATGGCTCGAGGATCTGCCGGATTACAACTCTGCTGATGCCTATCTGGTAGCAGAGCCTACTCGCGTTTATGACTCTAAGGGCAACGACATTGCAGACTTCTATCTGCAGCAGCGTCGCTCTGTTACCTTGGATCAGATTTCTCCTTATGTTATTCAGGGCACCATTGATACTGAGGATAAGCGCTTCTATTCCCACAGCGGTATTGACCCCTGGGGTATTGTTCGTGCATCTGTTGGCTCGCTGTTTGGTGGCGGCGAAGGTGCTTCCACAATTACGCAGCAGCTTGTTCGTAATACCGTTCTTTCTAACGAGCAGTTTGAGCGCTCTTTGAAACGTAAGGTCCGCGAGGCTTACATCTCTATTCAGATGGAGAAGAAGTTTACTAAGGACCAGATTCTTAATATGTACCTCAACACCATTTACTACGGTAATGGTGCCTACGGTATTGAGGCTGCAAGTATTATCTACTTTAACAAGCATGCAAGTGATTTGACTCTTGCTGAGGCTGCAACGCTTGCTGGCCTTCCAAATGCTCCTTCTGCTTATGACCCAACTGTTAATCCAGAGGCAGCAAGAGAAAGGCGTAATACCGTTCTTGAGCGTATGCTTCGCGCGGGCGATATTACACAGGAGCAGTACGATGAAGCTGTTGCTGAGGACTTAGTACTTAACCCTGGTACTTTGACCGACAACATTGGCCAGTTCCCTTACTGGACTGACTACATTCGTAGCCTGCTTCAGGAAGACTTTGATAGCGATACTATTCTCCAGGGTGGATTGCGTGTTTATACTACACTTGATCCTGACCTCCAGAAAGATGCTGATGAGGCTGCTAGAAGGCGTATTGCTGAGCTTGGCAACCCTCGCCTGGGCGCTGCTTTGGTTTCCATTGATCCTCAAACTGGCTACATTAAAGCAATGGTTGGTGGACAGGATTACTCAAAGAGTCAGTACAACATTGCAACCAGTAGTAACCGTCAGATGGGCTCCAGTTTTAAGATGTATACGCTGGTAGCAGCCCTTTCTGAGGGTATGAACCCAGAGATTGTTCTTAACGGCAACTCCCCTATGCAAATTACGCCAACCTGGTTGGTTAAAAACGCTGGCAACTACAGCTACGGTGCAATTACCCTGCGTCAAGGTACGGTTTACTCGTCCAACACTGTTTACGCACAGGTTGCTGAAGCTATTGGTATCGATAAGATCCTTCAGACGTGCTATGCCATGGGTATTCGCACTCAGCTACAGCCATACCTGTCTACCACTCTTGGTTCTCAGGGCGTAACCCCTATTGAGCAGTGCACCGCATTTGCAACCCTTGCTGCAGGCGGTGTTCGTCGTGATGCTGTTGCAATTACGCGCATTGAAGACCGTAATGGCAACGTTATCTACGAGCACAAGGACAACCCAGTTCAGGCAATTAGTCCTGCTGTTGCTGCAGCTGCTACCGATGTTCTGAGCGGCGTTCTTACCTCTGGTACTGGTCGCTATGCCTACAACCTGAAGACCTTCAACCAACCAGTTGCAGGTAAGACGGGTACTTCCGATAACTCCGAGGACCTTTGGTTCTGCGCCTATACCCCACAGCTTGCAACAGTTGCTTGGTGTGGATATCCAGATAGTCGTGACCCTGTTATTATCGGCGGCGGAGAGTCCTCTACCTTTGTTACTGCACAGTATGTTTGGGCGTACTACATGAACGCAGCACTTTCTGGTGTTGCACGTGCTGAATTCCCTAAGACCACTGAAACTATTGCTTACAAGCCTAATAGCTACTGGAAATTTGTTGGTGGCTCCGCTAATGCTAAGCAAGATGAGAAAGATGACGACGAAGAGGAAGAGGAGACTACCGACGAGGAGGAAGAGGACGATACCACCACTACTCCTACCACTCCTACTACTCCAGCCACACCAGGTACCGGTACGGGCACTGGCACGGGTACCGGAACAGGTACTGGAACAGGTACTGGAACAGGTACTGGAACAGGTACTGGAACAGGTACTGGAACAGGAACAGGTACTCCATAAACCTCTGGTTTATCTACAACAAAAAGGAGTCTGCACTAAGCAGGCTCCTTTTTCTTTTTGAATGAGGTGTGCTTTTGACGGGTTTCTCGCCAAAAGATTTGTGTTTTATAGAACGCTCTCTACATTGCCAAGCTGCGTAATGATGCGCACCACGTCTGCAGCGTGCTCAGTTTTATCCACAATCATCAAAACGGTATCGTCACCGGCAACGGTGCCAACAACGTGGTCTAGCTCAACGTCGTCAAGGGCAAACGCAACGGCTGATGCAGTGCCTGGATGGCATCGAATCACAATAAGATTCTCTGCTGCCGTAGCCCCAACTACAAACTCAGAGAGCATTTTCTGCAAATGCATATCTTCAGAAAGCACATAGGCGCCCTCAGGAAGCTTTTGCAAATCCATTTCTGCAGTATCACGAGAAACGGTTGCTTGAGTACAGGCAAAGCCACGATTTTTGAGCATATCAACAAGATCGCGCTGTGTGCGAATGGACTCGCTGCGAACAAGCTCACGAATCACGTCCTGTCGAGCATTTCTATGCTTCACGACGCCTTCTTTCCTTATACGACTCGCTAACTTTGAAAACAAATGATAGTGAATAAAAGAATATACTTAATCAACCCTTATGCGCATGCCAAACCGCTAAACGGTGCAAATAACCCGCTCGTCGGTCGGAATATTGCATTCACCGTTTTCTAAAAGTATTTATACACTTCTCGCCGTATGATTCATCATGAGTGAAACTATTTTTACGGCTTGGAGGCCACCATGCCCCTGAATGATTCACCTGATAGAAGACAAGGCTCCTACGGAGATCCTGCAATGCGTCGCCGTCCTCCACAAAATGGCCGTCCTCCTCGTGATGGCGGTATTTCTGATAGGCAGGCAAGACGTCGCAAGAGAAATACCCTTGGTTCGCAGGCCATTCTCTTTAAGAGACAGTCTCTACTACATCGCATTGATTCTCGTACGAGAACCTATATTGTCATTGGGCTGGCGATTATCGCGGCGCTCTTACTGGTCTTTATTGTGTCGAGCTGCGTGCGTGGTTGCGCTAAAGAATCTACTCCAGAGGTAGAGGCCAACTCCGTTGATTCTCGTGTTGCTGTAGGAACTTCAGAGGAGTTGACTAAAGCCCTGGCAGCAAAGCTTGATCAGAACAAAAACCTTGCGTGGATTGCAGAACACGCTGATAAATACAGCGATAAAAGCCTCATTGAGCTAGCACTTGCCCACCCTGAGGCTATTGATTTTGTTGCAAACTACCCTGATTCTGACGGCAAAGCCAAAACCTACGACGATTCAATCACCAAAGGCACAGCTCCACAGCTCTATACCTGGGACTCCAGGTGGGGTGGCGTCTCATATGACGGCTCTGTAATTGCCACCAAGGGTTCTGGTCCAACTGCCCTTTCTATGGCATACATGGGACTTACCGGAAAGAACAACTGGACTCCAGCAGATATTGCGGGCGCTGTTGAAACCGCTAAAGCAACGGACACCGACTCTGGAATGAACAGATCATTTCTCGAGAAGAATTTAGCTAACCTTGGTCTTACCGCTGAGAGCTATAACATTTCTGCCGACAATATCACCACGCTTCTAGATGCTGAAACCTTCCTGCTTGTTGAGGTTAAGGGCAATAAGCTGAGCTCTGATGGCGATCACTGGATTTTGGTAACCAGCAAGAACGATGACGGCACCGTAAACGTTCACGACCCTCTGTCCCCTGAGGTAAGCGCACGTCCATGGGCGGCAGAAACTATTGCCAGCGCTGCAAATGCCCTGTACACCGTGACGGTAAAGGCTGCCGAGTAAAAAACCCAGCATCCACAAAAGGTGAATGCTGGGCTGGACGGGTTTCTCGCCAAAGGACTGTGCGGAGAAAGACGCTTTTAGAGGTAAAGACGGACTATGAAAGTACCTTCTGAGCGGCCTCGCTGAGCTCTGCAACGCGAGCCTCAGCCTCTTCGCGAGTAGCGCCATTGGCAAAGAGATAGGCCTTGACCTTTGGCTCGGTGCCCGATGGACGGAAGATGACCTTGTTGTCTCCCTCAAGCCTATACTCAATAACGTTGGATGCTGGCAGCGTCTGAGGAGCCTCTTTTTGCAGGCCCGAGACGCGAGGCATTTCTGCACACTCAGCATAGTCTGTTACGCCAACAACCTTGTAGTTGCCCACCGTTTCCAGTGGATTCTTACGCAGGCTGCTCATGATCTGAGCCATCTTAGCGGCGCCCTCAGCGCCTGGATAGGCAGCATTGACAACGCCATTGAGGTAGTAGCCATAGCGCTGGTACAGGGCATCCATTGCCTCGTAGAGGTCCATGTTACGAGCTGCGTACCAAGAAGCCATCTCAACGCAAAGCATGGTGGCGACAATAGCGTCCTTATCGCGAGCATGTGTACCAACAAGATAGCCGTAGGACTCCTCAAAGCCCATGAGGAAGCGATCTTCCTCGCCAGCATCCTTGAGCTGGTCAATTTGGTCGCCGATGTACTTGAAGCCCGTAAGGACGCGGCGCATCTCAAAGCCACGAGCACGCGCCAAGACGTCGGGCATAGCAGAGGATACGATGGTGGAAACGGCTACCTTATCCTGGGGTTTCTCGCCACGCTCTTCAGCCATGGTAAGAAGCCAATCCATAAGCAGGACGCCCATCTCGTTACCGGAAAGCAGCACGTAATCGCCGTTATGAGGGATTGCAGTACCCATACGGTCTGCGTCAGGGTCGGTTGCCACCAAAAGGTTTGGCTTGACCTTGTCGGCAAGCTTGAGGCCCAGCTCAAGTGCCTCACGGAACTCAGGATTTGGATAGGAGCATGTGGGGAAGTTTCCGTCTGGCTCTGCCTGCTCTGGAACAACGTCAACGTCATTGACGCCAATCTCCTTGAGGATGCGCGTGACACACTCCATACCTGTACCGTTGAGCGGCGTGTATACAACCTTGTAGCCGTCAGCAGCCTTAAATCCTGGAATAGAAACGCGTTTGATAGCCTCAATAAAGTTGTCCAGAACCTCTTCTGGAGTCCAAATGATCAGGCCCTTCTCCAGGCCCTCTTCAAAGTCCATAGGCTTGACGTCAAAAGGATTGACGCGTGCGATGTTTGCAGAAATCTCAGCCGCTGCCTCATCCGTAATCTGGCCGCCGTTATCGTTGTATACCTTGTAGCCGTTGTAGGGCGCAGGGTTGTGACTTGCGGTAAGTACGATACCTGCGGAAGTCTTGAGGTAGCGGACGGCAAACGAGAGCGTTGGGACAGGCTCAATACGTGGGTAGACATATACACGGATGCCATTAGCTGCCAAAACACCAGCTGCAACCTTCTGGAAGTCCTCACCCTTGAGGCGAGAATCCCTTGCAAGAGCCACGATAGGATTTTGATAGTGAGCATTGAGGTAATCCGCAAGACCCTGAGTTGCCTGAGCAACAACGTAGACGTTCATGCGGTTGGTGCCAACACCAATGGTGCCACGAAGACCAGCGGTACCAAAAGCAAGTGAGCGATAAAATGCATCATAGAGCTTATCCTCTGCTTCTGGTCTTGCAAGCTCTCCGAGCTCTTTTACCAGGTCTTCTTCGGTGACGTTTGCACGCCAGGACTCAAATGTTTCCATAACTTTTGCATCCATAAGGACTCCCAAACCTCAAACAGCTCTCTATTTCTTAGTAAAAGATACTATGCGTATTTTAAGCGAAAAATAACAGATGATTTGGGACATTATGTATGAACTTCCGCTCTTCGGTGAGTGGGCGGTAGTGCGGGCTGCAGACGCGCTGCTCGCAGCCACGCACGGCCGAGGGGTGCCTCCGGGAAACACGCACGGCCGAGCACCCACGGGTTCTTGTCCGGAAGCGACCCAAGGGTTCTTGATGTATTTTCTTTTCCCCAGCCATTTGGCGAGAAAAACATGGGAAAATGTTGCGCTAGTATGTATTCAATTCCTACGGGCGAAAGGTGTCCCGATGTCTCAAGAACTTGAGTTCTTTGCAACGTGTCCAAAAGGCTTTGAGAAGCTTCTTGCACAGGAGCTAGACGACCTGCGCATTAAAAAGGTGCGTCCCCTTGGCGGACAAGTTGCGTTTTACGGCTCACTTGCCGATGCTTACCGAGTCTGTCTATGGTCTCGCCTCACGTCTCGCGTCATTTTGGTGCTTGATCGCGTTGGCGCTGCAACTTCAGACGCTCTCTACGAAGACCTCTCCCACATTGCTTGGGAAGACCATATTGGTCCGCATGCCACCATTGCAGTCAGCGCTCACGGCACAAATGACCAGCTCAGAAACACCAACTTCATTGCTGTCAGAACAAAAGACGCCATTGTAGATAGGCTTGCAGCAAAGCGCGGAAGCCGTCCTATGGTCAACACGCTTGCGCCCGACGTAACTATTGTCGTGCGCGTATCACGCAACCGTGCCACGATTGGCATTGACCTTGCTGGTGAGGCGCTCTTTAAGCGCAGTCTGACTGGCGGTCGAGGGCCGGCACGTGAGTTTGCGCCGCTCAGGCTGGACTACGCTGCTGCCCTCCTGTACCTGCAGGCGCAAACTGCCGCGAGTGCATCGCTCTTCTCGCCAGACGCGCCGCTGCCGGCGCTGCTGTTCCCGGGAGCAGGCGCGCTTGCGCAGGAGGCAGCGGGCATGGCGCTGGACGTGGCGCCGGGCATCTTGCGCGCTCGCTGGGGCATGACGGGTTGGGCTGGCCACGACGACGATGCCTGGCAGGATTTGCTTGCCGAGGCCGATGAACGTGCCGAGAAGGGCCAAGAGCGCCAGATCACACTCTATGCAGCGGACCCTCGCCCAAAGGCCAAAGAGGCTGTGCTTTATACGCTTCGTGCAGGCGGTCTCAAGGCTGACGTGCAGTTCTTGGCAGCTTCTGAGCTGCTCAAACATGCAGAGCACTTCACCGGCGTTGTTGCCGACCTCTCATGGACCAAGGAAGAGCCTACACTTCAAGGCTCTGCTTACGCCACACTTGGACTTTTTGCTGGTCAGGCAAGTACGCTTCTTACCAGCGATACAAATACCGATACGGTACTTAGAGCAACACCTTCGCAGACACTTTCCGTCTACGTGGGCAACTCCATTGCCACTATGCGCTCCTACCCTGCTGCAAATGCAGAGGATTCCATTGATGGCGCAGATAAAACCGCTGATGCGCCTGCAAACAACTCCGAGTCCTCCTCAGTTCCTGCAGGTCCCACTGTTATGGTCAACAATCAACCGGTAAGCGTATTAGTTCCCGCGTCTGACCAATTTGCTGCCCGCCTCACAAAGGTATCTAAGTTGCGCGCTAAGTGGGCTCGTAAAAACGATGTCTCGTGCTACCGCGTATACGACGCTGACCTGCCCGATTACGCTGTCAGCATTGACATTTACAAGGGTGCCACAAAGCCAACTACTTGGCTGCAAATCTCCGAGTATGCAGCTTCTAAAGAGATTGACCCAGACCTTGCAAAACGTCGCCTTCTTGACGTCTTAGCCCTGGCTCCTCGCATTCTAGGTGTACCCAGTTCAAACGTAAATCTACGAACAAGAACGCGCGCAAAGGGTGGCTCTCAGTACTCTGACGAGGGCAGCGCTGCTGACAACTCCAGAAAAGAAATGCTGCTCATCGATGAGGGTGGCCTGCTCTTTGAGGTCAACTTTGCCTCCAGACTAGACTGCGGAATCTTCCTTGATCACCGCGATACACGTGCAGAAATTCGTGAGCTTATGAAGAGTGCCGGCGCAGCTAAGAGCTTCCTCAACCTCTTTGCCTATACAGGTACCGCTACCTGCTACGCAGCAGATGGTGGCGCGCTTCACTCCACAACCGTTGACCTCTCCAAACCTTCGCTTGAGTGGGCCAAGCGCAACATGAAGCGCAACGGTTTTGATGGTGAGGAGCACGAGTTTGTCCAGGCAGACGTCCTGTCTTGGATTACCGAGATGCGTCACACCAAAAACCGCTGGAACGTCATCTTCTGCGACGTCCCCACCTTCTCCAACTCATCGCGCATGAGGCAGAGCTCGTTTGATGTCCAGAGAGATCACGCTGAGCTTATCATTGGCATTTCTCGCCTTCTGACTCGCGGTGGCGTTGCCATTTTCTCGTGCAACCTACGTACCTTTAAGCCAGATGTCGAGAAAATCCAGCGAGCTGGCGTCGACATTGAAGACATAACAAGTGAAACTATTCCGGAGGACTTCTCAAGAAATCAGAAGATTCACCATGCATATAAAATCTCGAGAAAACCGCGGGAAAATGAGTAAATTTTTCCGCTTGCAGGCAAAATAAGTACGTTTGTACATTCGTCTAGTTATAACTAGGTATATGGACTAACATATGATGACGAACTGTACTAATCATCTGTTGAGAGGATTAATAGATGAATACAAGTAAAGCTGCATTTCATGCGCTTTTCTCTAAGAATAAAGCCAAGAAATCAACTGGCATTCCTTTAAGTGCCGGCATGGTACTTGTTACCCTTGGCATCGTCTACGGTGACATTGGCACTTCTCCAATGTACACCATGAAGGCAATTATTGCTGGTAACGGTGGTCTTCTTACCATGAGCACCGATGTTGTTTTGGGTGCTCTGTCCCTCATTATCTGGACGCTGACACTCATTACAACCGTTAAATACGTCATGGTTGCAATGAAGGCAGACAACCACAATGAGGGCGGAATCTTTGCGCTCTACAGTTTGGTTAAAAAGTGCGCCAAATGGCTGATTATTCCTGCCATGATTGGTGGCGCAGCTCTTCTTGCTGACGGTATTTTGACCCCAGCTGTTACAGTAACCACCGCTATTGAGGGTTTGCGTACTATTCCTGCAGCTCATGCTATCATTGGTGATAATCAGCACATTGTTGTCATGATTACCATTGCTATTCTTTGTACGCTTTTTGCCCTGCAGAAAGCGGGAACTTCTACCATTGGTAAGGCCTTTGGACCTGTCATGACCTTGTGGTTCTTGTTCCTAGGCGTTATGGGCGTTATGAACATGTTTGCTGACATCAGCGTTGTTCGTGCTCTTAACCCAGTCCGCGGCATTCTGTTCCTCTTTGATGGCAAGCTCAACGCAGCTGGCCTCATGGTTTTAGGAAGTGTCTTCCTTTGTACTACTGGTGCAGAGGCACTTTATTCTGACATGGGTCACGTTGGCAAGAGCAACATTTACGTAAGCTGGCCTTTTGTTAAGGTCTGCTTGATTCTGAACTATCTTGGACAGGGCGCATGGCTCATCGCCAACCACAATGACGCTGCGCTTAACACTATTAAGGACCTTAATCCGTTCTTTGAGATGCTTCCTGGTCAGATTAGACCATTTGCCGTTATTCTCTCTGCGCTGGCTGCAATTATTGCTTCCCAGGCACTGATTACCGGCTCTTACTCCATTGTCTCTGAGGCAATTAAGCTTGACCTTATGCCTCACATCAAGATTAACTATCCCTCCACAACCAAAGGTCAGATTTACATCCCACTTGTTAACAACATTATGTGGGTTGGCTGCATTGGCGTTGTTCTTCTTTTCCAGAGCTCTGAGCACATGGAGGCAGCATACGGTCTTGCAATTACCGTCACCATGCTCATGACCTCAATCTTGCTTTACACCTACCTGGCTGTTATCAGAAAGCGCCTATGGGCGGCCATTCCATTCATTCTTTTCTTTGGTGCTATCGAGGCTATGTTCTTCTTCTCAAGCCTTACCAAGTTCTTCCACGGCGGCTACTTTACCGTTCTTATGGCTACCGCAATCTTTGTTGTCATGTTTGTCTGGCGGCGCGGTACCGCTGTTGAGAGGACGCAGAGCGTTTATCTCCCCGTAGATAAATACATTGACCAGCTCCGTAGCTTGAGCCACGATGCAGATTATACAACCCTCGCTGATAACCTGGTCTTCTTGACCAATGACTCTTCATTTGACAAGCTGGATCGAGACATCCTCTATTCCATCTTGGATAAGCGTCCAAAGCGTGCTAAGGCCTACTACTTTATTAACATCTCGCTGACAGACGATCCAAATACCCGTGAGTTTATCGTCAATGACTTTGGTACAGACTTCCTGTTCAAGATTACCCTGCGTCTTGGCTTTAGGGTAAACCAGCGTATTAACACCTATCTGTATCAGATTGTTGGTGACCTGATTAAGAACAATCAGCTTGCTCCACAGAATCACAAGTATTCCATCTACAAGGAGCACTCCGAAATTGGTGACTTTAGATTCTGTCTGCTGCGTAAGGTACTAGCTCCAGAGACTGACATCAACGGTTTTGACGCTCGTTGCCTTGAGCTTAAATACTTTATTCGTCGCATCTGCGGATCTCCTGCTCGTTGGTATGGTCTTGAGAACTCCAACATTGTCTTTGAGTACGTTCCTTTGTTCTCCAAGGTCAAGCGTGAGCAGAAGCTTACCCGTATCATGCTTGACGATGCAGCTCAGACAGGCTCTATGCCACTTGTTGAGGCTCCTATGAAAGAGCGCATTGCAGAGATTGAGGAAGATGAAGATATCTTTGCAGAGGCACTGCACAAGGAGCGCGTTGAAAACGCAGCTACCGTTGCAGACTACGTTGGTGGCGATACCGCTAGCTTCCGTCCTCTTAAGCTTGATGAGGAAGCGGCCGATGAAGATGTCTTTGAAGAGCAGCAGGACAGTAATCACTAACCTAGCCGATTAGTAGTTTTACTTGTCACAACAAAAGCCGACAGATTGGATCTGCCGGCTTTTTCTTTAAACAATATGTCTCAAGCAAAACTTTAAAGCGAAAACTCTGAAACGTTACGTTTCCAGCGCCAAGTGCTTACTCCCCCAGTGCCCACGTAAGGAATCGCGAGAAACCCGCCTCATCGTTAGTGAGTGTGATATAGGTTGCTGCCTCAAAATCCTCACGACGAGCGTTGGCAACTGCCGTACCCATTCCCGCCGCAGAAAGCATGGCAACATCATTGAGCGAGTCACCAAAGGCTGCAGCGTTTTCTGTAGAGATACCAAGATAATTACAGAGCCACTCAAGCGCTGCACCCTTCGAAGTACCTTCAGCAAGGATTTCCATTCCCATGCTCATAGAAGCTGTACCGCTCAAACCATTTACCGAAGCAACAGCATCTGCCACAAGTGCATGGTACTTCTCGCTTTCCGCAACAGACCAATAGGAACCAAGACGCTCAATGGTAGTAACGCCTTCAATAAACTCCTCAACGCTTTGGTCAAAGGGAGTACGCGAGCGTTGCATAAAGGCCGCATGATCTGCGGGAATACCCAGCTGAGAGATAAGATTGTGCCTTGAGCGCTCCAGATAGACACCTCCGTCCGCAAAGATGTCAAAAGTCACAGGATAGTCCTTAAGCTTTTGATACAACTCAAGTGCCTGCTCTTTTGTCACTGTGGACTCGTGAAGCACGGTCTGAGTTGAAAGATCTCTGATAACGGCACCGTCACAAGAAACCACATACTTAGAAGCAGGATGGTTCACAACTTCTTTTGGCAGCACGTTAAACGCGCGTCCGGAACAAGGTACAAAAGGAATACCTAGCTTAGACAGGCGATCCAACATTGCCATGTTGTTATCATCAAGAGATTTATCGGTATGGAGAAATGTCTCATCCATATCGGAAAAGACAATATCTACTTTCAGATTTGATACATCTTGTGTGAGCCAAGACTGCTTTTGTGTAATGAGTTCTTCAGTTGAAAGCTCTGACAAAACACTACCTCTTTATGGACGATACATAAACGTGAAGACCTCTTCACGCTGCATATTTACTTGTACACCAAGCTTTTCTGAGACGGTATCAAGACGCTCTTTGAGGCTCAAGAAAGACTCGGCATCCTGAAGTTCAACCAGCATGGTCATGGTAAAAATACCAGATAGAATAGTCTGTGCAATATCTAAGATATTTGCATTTGATTCAGCCAAAGTGGTAGAAATTGCTGCAACAATTCCTGGAGCATCGCTGCCCAAAACAGTAACAACAGCACGATTTGCAGATGTTTCTGAAGCCATAATTTCCCATCTCTTGAACGGATGGTTTAATTGTACGCTATGCTTTTCCAATTTCTACGCCATAGCGTGAACTAAATACTCTCTGAATCTCATCAACGGTGCAATTAAGTGCCGTAATAAGCTCGTAAAGACCGCGATTACTGGCCATCTTAAAGATTCTCTCATGAGAAACAGGTGGTTTCTTGTTGAGCGAACGCGCCTTATCAATACGAGCTCTAAATGTTTTAGCAATGCTAAAGGAGTCTTTACAAGAACCTTCTCTAATCGCGTGTCTAAAATGAGATTCCTCAAGCGACGCATTATGAATATGGAACGTAATAAGCTCAATTTGAGGATAGGTATCAACAAGATTCATGGCCTCGTCGTGCGTCATAAGATTACGAAGCCTGAACTCTTGATTAAGAGGAAATACAATCTGAACAGGGTGTTTTTGCCCAATAGGAGACAAAACGTAGGCCGGAATAGGCTCCGAAACTACATTTTCAACAAGACATACGCCCTGACCTGGGTGAACGCAAAACTCGCCAACAGCTCGCATAACACCACTCCTCTCGGATAACAATAGTATATCATGAGAGGTCTGTTATACGCTAATGACCTGCAACTTTACAACTTGTCGCAGGTCATTCAATAACATAACAATATTTTATATAAGGAATCTAATCAATCATTGTGATGGACTCAATGACTGGCTGCTCTGAAGCAGGGATAGTTCCATTTGAATCGGTTGGGGTTACGCCTTTACAAATTGCATCGACAACGTCCATTCCACTTGTTACCGTGCCAAATGCTGCATAGTTTCCATTCAGAGTTGAGTTGTCTGCCTGCATGATAAAGAACTGTGAGCTTGCAGAGTTTGGATCTTGGGCGCGTGCCATGGAAATAGTTCCACGTGTATGCGAGATGTTATTCTCGACACCGTTTTTTGTAAACTCGCCCTTGATTTTATTCTCGGATCCACCCGAGCCATTGCCCTTAGGATCTCCACCTTGAATCATGAAGCCGTCAATAATGCGATGGAACGTAAGGCCATTATAGAAGCCTGACTCGGCAAGATGAGCAAAATTAGAAACCGTAATAGGCGCAACGTTTGCGTTAAGAGTTGCCTCGATAGTGCCGTAATCCTTCACCACAATACGAACATGGTGAATGCCCTTTGCATACGGGTCATCCGCTGCTACAGAATCAATGTAGCCCTTGTTTTGTGAGCTCTGAGACTGCGTCTGTTGCGTCTGTTGCGTCTGTTGCGTCTGTTGCGTCTGTTGGGATTGCGAGTTTGATTGAGACTGAGACTTATCAGCACCCCTCATAAGAGAGAAGAATATTGCTCCTACCGCAAGCACAACAATAACAACAACACCATACAGTCGGCGATTCTTTGTTTGAAACACGCTATGTCCTCCCCTTTAAACGGATGCGCTCGAGACAATCCAAGACACCAGATTGGCAGTTGCATTGCCTGTTCTCTCGGCAAGAACGTGGCCCTTATCCCAAACAAGCGTGTAATCAACACTGCTCACGCCCGAGAAATGCTTTAGAGACAGGCCCAAATTGAACGAGGTGCAAATTGAAGTATCAGTATTCTGAGCGCCCTCATTAATACGCCAATAAGGAGCAACCGATGCTGTCTGATAGCCTTTGTAAGATGCGCTGGTAAAGTACAGTGGATTGAACATATCAACACGAGTTGGAATGTCATTCTCCAGCGTATCAGCCTTATTTAGATCAGAGGTCCAATCATTAGCATAGCTAGACTTCCAATCGGCAAGCTTCATGTACGTATCAAGGTTCTTTTTAATAAGGTCAGCAGTCTGCTCATCAAAATGCAGCGTACTTTGCTCTCCAACACCAAAAAGCTGATTAGCGCGGGTGCTTCTATCAGGAGCATCAAAAGCTCCAACTGGAAGCGACGCGCCTCTTAAGGCTCGCGAGAAACCCCTCAAGTTCTCAAGCTCAACGCTCTGACGACGAAGGTTATATACAACCCAAATAGATTCTGAGTTCAGAGAGCCAAAATAGTGCTCAGCAGTATCGTAGATAGTAGATTGAACCTGCTGAGTAGCAGGAGCTGCATTATCTGTACCACGAACCGTCGCGAGATTTGGATCACCTGGGAACGTAGGCTCTTCCAGTCGCTGAGGCGTAGAGGTATAAGGGAATGCATTGTCCTTAACAAAGTTGTTCGCAGAAGTCTTAAGCTCGTTGATAAGAAGGTCTGCATATGATCCAGCGGTATAGACGCCAGAGTTAGTCTCATCAAGACTGACCTTACTGTCATTGCTGTCGAGAAGATCCATGTTGTTGACAAATGAAGCATATGCGCCAGCAAGATCTTGTAAGAGAGGCTGGGTCCATACACCCTCAGCACGAGAATCTGTTGCATCTGCATACTGACCAGCTGACCACTCATACGCTGCGTCTGCAAGGTCGTATGAAGTTGCAGGACACCATGAAGCGCTGCCGTAAATAGAGTCTGAAAGCTGCTCGCCCTTCTCGCTATGTGTAGCAGCGCCAACAGCCTTAAGATATGGCGTATAGAGCGGAGAGTCTCCCGAGGTTCCAAGCACCGCACTGAGGCCGCCGCCAGCTGCAAAGCCAAACACAAAAATCTTTGAAGTGTTACAAGGAAGAAGCTCGTTGTTGTAGCGCAAATACCTGATAGCAGCCTTGAAATCTACTGCTGGCCAAGGAGAGCCGCCTGCGTAAAGCTCGTCCGAGCCTGTAGTTGAATCGTAACCGGCACTTCTACCGCGGAAACCTGCGTATACGTACACAAAACCAGCCTCAAGGTACGGTGCGAGGCCTTCGTATGCGTAGCTTGTAGGAGCGCTCTGAGGGAACAGCGTTGCTGTGTTAATAGGCATGACGATTGGTGCGGTACTTGCGGTGAAACTGCCCACAACGGCCTTCTCGCTTACTTCGCACTCGTACGTTGAGCCCTTCTTAGTTCCCGAGAAATACTTTCCAGGTACAAAGACCGAGAGAGTGTTTACCGACTTACTTGCAGGCTTAGTGCAGTACTGAATGCCCAGCTGATAGTAACAGTCATTATCCTCGTCATAGCTCCACTGGGTCATGTCCAGTTTAAGTGACTTGAACTCTTCAAGGTCCACGTTAGATGCAGGCTGATTCGTATCCTCAGACGTCCTTGCCTGAGGAGTACATGCAGCCAAAGTACCTGCAGCTCCTAAAGCAGAAAGGGACAAGAATTCTTTTCTCGTAAAGGCCATAATTTCCCCTCGAATAGTTTATTCAGTGGAGGCAGCAACGACCGCTGACCTATTTCAAGCTAGTCATCTATTGTACCAATTTGCAAACGTGTATGCTTAAGAGCAAGCGTTTAGAGAAACGAGTTAGCATGCCAAAAGTTGTCAATTTCTTTGACCTCATTCATCTCAATGAAAGGCTTGCTCAGCAGGGCCTTTTGAGCAAAATCCACCTGCGTGACACATGTGGTAAGCAAACCCTCTGGATAGAACTCCCCTCTGGCGAGAAAACCGATGAGCGCGAGAAAATCGACGGTCAAGAGCTCGAGAAAACAAAGGAGCAAATTGAAGCGTTTTTTGCAATAAAGGGCATGACCGTTGAATTTGACCTCACTGGCGGAAAAAATTTCTGGATTGTATAAATTGCCCGCTTGACGAAGCGCTTGAGTCTGTTATAGTAAATAAGCTTTTCGAAGCACCAATGGCTGGGTAGCTCAGTTGGTAGAGCAGGGGACTGAAAATCCCCGTGTCAGGGGTTCGATTCCCTTCCCCGCCACCACGACTTGAATCGGCTCAGAGAGAAATCTCTGAGCCGTTTTCTTTTATCTTTTGATGTAGACGTGGCAAGTAGTAAACAGTAAAGGACGCACCTCTTTTAAGAAGCACGTCCTACATAAAGTTTCTTATATTAAAAAGTAATCTAAAGCTATCTAAAGCTATCGATACGTACGCAACGCTTCGATAAGTTCGGAAGCTTCTATACCTAAGGCTTCGGCAAAAGAAAAAACTTCTCCGAGCTTAACGCCACGCTCGCCTGATTCAACCTTTGATATAAATGCTTGATCTCCAGCAAGATGCTCAGCAACCGCCTCTTGGGTAAGACGTTGCTTCTTTCGCAAATCGCGA
Organism: Lancefieldella parvula; assembly: GCF_963530955.1. Lineage (GTDB taxonomy): Bacteria > Actinomycetota > Coriobacteriia > Coriobacteriales > Atopobiaceae > Lancefieldella > Lancefieldella parvula_A. Next base: position 16,179 of record NZ_CAUSFQ010000006.1, read on the forward strand.
AGGCACTGGCCCACTAATCTGTTAGATATCTGCTCCATAAGTGCAGCGTAAAACTATCAACTCAAATATGCCAAAATCGCATATTTTCTAAAAAAAGAAATTCTCCCCGATTAGTTCACGGGGAGAATTAAGACCTTTAAACGTTGCTTCTTGCAGTGTTTATTGAAGCGTTTATGGCGTTAGAAACCGCCACCGCCACCGCCACCGCCGAAGCCGCCTCCTCCTCCGCCGGAGAAGCCGCCACCAAAACCACCGCCGGAGCTTGAGTTAGAAGAAGCAAGTGCCGCTGTTGAGACGGAATGAGCAGCTGTAACGCTCTTAGTTACGCTCTCAATTGCATTGGTTCGCATGCCATTTCCATAGTAATACCAGCTATAAACAGGCATAAACTGAGGATCTTTGAGCATCTCTGGCATTGCAACTTTCAGCTGCTCGATAACCTTATCCGCAACACCAAGCGCAACTGCCATAACCAGAAGCCTATTCCAGAGAATGACATCGGTTGGAATTGCTTCGTGCAGGTTAGTGAACTCAGTAAGCCACTTTCTTAGCGCACGAGTCTTAGCGAGCGTCTCAACACCTTCTCTGTTCATTAAATCGAAAGAGCCAATGTTTACAAGTGCAACCAGGCCGGCAATGACAAGAATAAACAGATGTAGTAATAGATTGGCAAATGAAACATCTGCCATAACACCCATGAAAAATGCAGCAGCGGCAACAAGAACATCGACAGCAATCAGAGCACCAAGAATTCCCTTACCGTGGAATGGAATCTTATTTGTTCCATACTTAGCAGCATAGCTAAGCTTGATGGGGCTCTCCCAAGACTCATATGCCTTATTAAAATCTTCTGGATGTGATGAAGCATACTTACCAATTTGTTTCATGGTAACAGTAGTATTTACCGCTCCAGATTCTCCAGCCTTATCAAAGATTAGCTTCATTGCCATGATATCAATCTTATTTGACTGTGAACTGCCAGGGTAGAAAGGCTGCTGGCTTTCTGAAAGGTCTTGAACCTTTGTAAGACAATAATCAGACTTCTCCATACCAAGGAAGTTTGTACTAACCGTCTTATTCAAGCTAATGTACTTTGAATCAGAAAGGTGCATAAGGGTTGCTGTCAGAGCGTCTCCCTTAATTAACTCACCGTTGTAAAGCATGGAAAGGACTGCTGGGTGATCATTAGATGGGACATCTCTGTAGTAAAGGTCATTAAACTGAGGGGTCATAACCTTTTTGTATTTAATACGCAGCAAGATTGCTGCTACAACGGTGATAGCTGCAAGTACTAATGGTGCATAAAGAATAAGAGCTACCTGAGTTTTTGCAACATCACGCTTGTGATTTGCCTCGTCAGCCCACGCTTGTTCCTCAGACAGAATGCTGCTCAGTTTATTCTGCTGAATGGGAGTTAGCCCAGAAACCCAATCGGTTGGGAACGTAATACGAGCTTCCGCAAACTCATCAGTTCCCACGCCAGGGACTTTGTAGACGACCGCATTATTGGTAATTTCTACATTCGCGTCTAGTGGACCATGTCCCCAAGCACGAACTGTATCTCCAGCCACAATTGACTGTCCTGAAGGAACAGGAAGATGAATAGTAGCCGTTACATTGCGAGACTCTGAATCCCAGCCATCAGATACAAATTTCCAGTACAACTCTGCAGTATCAGACCAGTTTGTTACAACATTAGTAATGTCATACTCGATAGTTATATGTGCATACTCATCATCATGTGCTGAATAAATCTTCAAGTTCAACATATTGCCTGATAGAGTGGGAACATAATACTCGTCTGAGCTGGCACTATTTCCATTTGAGTCTTTGCTGTAAAGCTGACGCGTTCCCTGCTTATCCTGAACGGTAACTGAAGTAATGTTTACTTCAACGTTCTGCCCATTATATTTATTCTTTCCAACTGGAAGATTCCAATAGACACCGTGAAAGCTTCCTCTGAAATAGAATGTACGAGTTTCTACAACATGCAACGTTCCGTCCTTTTGAACCGTCGCATCAATATTTACCGTATCTATTGAAAGGTCACGTGCAAATGCTTTTGCCGGTGCAATTAGAAACGCAACAGCCAAAAGCATTACGCAAAGCGCAATCCTTACAAACTGGCTCTTTTTAGAAGAGCGAAGCGAAACTTTATACATGAAAACTCCTTTATGTTACTTTCGCAACTCTTCCTAAAAGGATACCACGTACTAATTAATCTGCTGGTGAATATGAGTTATCCAGTTCAAACAAAGCAGGTGGCAGTCCTTTATCCCACTCCTCTCCTACTTCCTCAGAAAGCAAATACTCATCAGTTTCTATAAGAGGAAGGTTAGCAATTCTTTTATTTCTTGATGTTTCGAGATTGCATACAAGCGAGCTTGGGCCACTGAAGTCTAGAAGGCACCCGTAACAAATTCTCATGTCCTGAAATAACTTTTCTCCGCATCTGGGGCAAATTTTGACGGAGTAGTTTTCTATAGCCATAGCGACTCCTTCTTTCAACATTGCTTTCCTCGGTACTTATTTCTTGAATGAGCACTTTCTGTCCCACTTCAAACCATGGGAAATCATCAACTGATGGTCTTTCAAATGTGCAATAGGCGCCTGCGCAGCTATGAATTTGTTTAGGCTGTACTCGTCTCCGAATTTTTAGAATTTCTCCATGATCATCTGCAAATGCAATATCAATCGGATATGTCATTCCAAAAGTATGAACTGAAGAACACCTCAGAAGTAATACTGGAGGAGCTGTTATCTCGGTACCCAAAAGCCCAACGAACTTTTCGAAGCTCCCTTGTAACAATTCAAAAATCTGTTCAGAATTAGGGGCTTCTTCTATAGACACTTGTACGTTCATTTTCAAATCACAACTCCCGACTTATAAGGACTAACAACAATTGAGGTTGTATGAGTAAGACATAGAGGAGACTCTAGTGACACTAAAGGGAGACGCAGGGTATGTGGCCAAGGCTTGTACTTAAGAGTTACTTGGTATTTAGGAAAAATAGAGACCATGTTCCCAATCCCCTCGCTTTCTCCCTCCAATGAGACAACAATGTCGCAATTGTCATCGCAATTAAGAGCAGCTTTTATTTTCTGAGTTAAGTTTTCTAGTGCTCCTCCATCTGTGGAATGACTAGAAGAAATTCCATGAGCAATAATTTGATCCGCCGCAACACGGTCAAACTTTGAGCACATATCTGCAAACTTAAATAAATTGATTGCAATTAGAGCAACCACTAATACAACCGGAAGAACCAATGCAGTCTCAACAAACATTTGCCCTTTTTGGCAACAAAGAAATTTCATTTTTCTCATATGCCACCAAAAACTTTCTTAACATCAATTTCTAAAGGAATCTCAATATCAATGACAGGAATGGTCAGCTTTGCAATTGTGATTTTGTCAGGCAAATACTGGAGAGAAAACGCACCAAGTGAACGAGCTAAAGCAATTGGATCTGATGTATTAGGTATTTTCTGAACTAGTTCACGAATCGTTGATTCTTTCTCAAAGCCAGCTTGTTTCAAAACACTTTCTGTATTAACAAGAACAGGCTTCATTTGTCTTAAATCACTTGGCTCTAATCCAGCGTCAATAACTATTTGTTTCAAAGCACTCTGTAATTTGGAGCCGACACTTCCACCTGTTATTCCGTCAACGTTATCAAGAAATTCCGACAGCTTAGAAGACCAAGAAGTTACACCATCCCCATATGAGATTAAAAGAGATCCCCACAAGCTCATTACCTTATCTATGGTCTGTCCAATAAACCCTCCCCTCCTTTCAACCTGATCAAAAAAGCTTGAAAGAACGTTGTTTGTAGAAGAGCTGTCTGGAGCAAGCGTTGCTCCGGATATTGCATATCCTTCTGGGAGAAAAACTGACTGCTCAAGTGTTCCTAAACTTCCTTGAAATTCTGGAGATGAACCTCCTCTTCTCACAAATGAAATACATCCCCAAGCTCCTGGAGGACATAATCTGGGCCTAGCAACCTTTAGGGCATCAAGTGCTTTTTGAAATATTCCAGTTGATTTATCTGCAGCTTCAGACAACTTTTTTCGCAAATCTTTTATTTGCTGACGTGATGATTCATAAACTTCAGACTCTTCGACTACGATTTTCCAGTAATACTCAAACCCGTTATCAATATTTGTCGAAGCAGAAGCCACTCTTCCCACATCGCTGCTCGTAAAATGACAATGTTGACACTCATGAACCGCTCCAGAATCTAAATCTTGTAGCGATGCAAATCCCGCGTTTTCTCCTGTTGCTCCTGGACAAGACCTATGAGCATGAATGGTTTTCTCGCCATTTTCATAGGTGCAAGGCCAAATAGGCTTTAGATACAGGTCTGTTTTCTTTGTCTCTTCTAAATTATGTGGTAATCGAGGCAAATTCATTTCAACCTCACCATCAGCTGTTTCTTTATAAAATCCTTTAGAAAGTTCCGTAAACGCAAAGTTGTAAAACGCTTTTCGTATAGCAGAATCACGTAATTCTTCTGCAGTGCTTCCATTGACAATTTCTTGATCATATCGAGCTCTGTAATATGCTCTAGCTCGCTTTAAAGCGATACCGAACGTCCAAGAAGTTGGCGACGGGATAGATGGATTTATATCCCCAGAAAGACCAGCGAGATGCTCTGCTCTTTCACGCATAGAATACGGACCTCCACCGCAGTCTGCCTCCCACGCCCTCTTTTTAGATGTCTCTGCTTTACTTTGTAACTCTTCAATTTCTTTTGCTATCTGCTGTAATAGCTCGCTCTGTTCTTTTAATTCATCTGACGAAACGTCGCTATTTAAATGTCCAAAATCAGATTGTGACTGAGCGGGAAATAAAAGAGCTGATCCCACGAAGTTACCCGCATCAGTAGAGTTCTTTTGTATACAAGAGCTCGCCGCCATTGCTGCAAAAACTGGAAGCATTTTTTCAATTTCCTCTAAGCCTTCACAAGCTGAAGTAGCAAATTTTTTACGCGCTTCAAGTGTCTTAAAACCTGCATCACACAATTTAGAACCCGCTGAAGCTAAACCTGGAACACATGAAGCAACCAATCCGGCTCCAACACATAACAATCCTGATAACCCAAGACTCAAAATGCTTGCATCAATTACCTGCGCAATAGTTGTGTATTTAGCTACGACATTTTCTCCTGCCATAGAAGCCGCATCTGCTATTGACTGAGTTTTGTATGCTCTCGATGAAACCCAAGCGACCGATACCAGTGCGAATACAAGCGCTAGACATACTAAAAGCGCACTTGCAAAAGCGATTGACGTAATACCGCCTTTATCGTCTATAAACATGGAAAGTCCAAGCTTTATTTTCTTATGTTTATCCTTTCCAAAAGGCAATCCAATCCGCATAAGAACCCTCAATCCAATCTGGATACGTACTAGCAGATAAACTTGAATGCAAGACAATCCCTTGGTTATCCGTCTGACCTGCAAGGAATAAACACCAGCCTATTGGCGGCATCGCTGCCACATGACCCGTAATTTCAATCAAGACATCGTTTTCTTTTTTATCAATAGAGATATTCCAGTCCTCATCTCCACCCTTATGAAATAGAGGTATCTCTGGTATAGCCTTAAGTCTGCGTTTGATATAGGACTCTATTAACTCAGTGTCAGAAGACGTTGTTGCTACTCTTAATCCTTCTGCACAGGCTCCATCCATAGCTGTCTTTGTATAGAGAATGCAAACAGGTTCTACAAGCAATGCAATAATCATCAGAATAACGGGAAATAAAAGTGCTGCTTCTACTGACGCTTGACCAGCATTCTGTTTAAAACGAGAGAACATCTTTGGCTAAATCTAAAAGAGAGTCATGCATAGTATGTGAAGCAGCTTGAGTAGCCAGTTGAACAACTGCTCCATTTTGCACAAAGTGATATATCACACCAAGAGACGTAATGACAATTAAGCACGAAAATAAAACTAGAGCATATTCAAGCGTTGCTTGTCCTTGTGTATTCTTAACACCTAGTTTGATTGCTCTAATAGATTCTTCGCATCTTGAGTGGATATGTGACATGTTGAGACCCTCCTTATCTCTCCTTGATCAGAAACAGTCACAAGTTCTGACCAATTTCCACCATTAACTAAACAGCCCCATACATTGCCGGCTATGTCTAAATATCCGGAATAAACAAGCACACAATCAGCTCTTTGCTGATAGCCCTCTAAAATACTCTGGGCTTCGTTTTGAATAGTTTCTTTACTATCTCTTTGCACGGAATTCTGTTTAAACAAATCTTCTGCTGCTGCATATGAGATTGGCTGTTCATTGGCTTTTTTGTCGTCTCTATTTTCATGAGTCTGCACATAGTCTGAGCTCGTATTTGATGAATGGTCCTGTTTTCTTGGTAATACGAGAAGTGCAGCAAATAGCAAACATACAGTGACAATAATGAACACAGAATAAGCAGCAGTGCTCTTTCTGCTCATAGAGAATTAATTCCCGATGTAATTGCTTCCCAAAGCTCAGAAATTTTACCTTTAAAAGCAATGATTGCGACAATCGCAATAACTACAAGTACGCCAACTAAAATTGCATACTCTGTAGTTCCCTGTCCAGATTCATCCTCTTTTAAGCCTTGTAGATACCTAAAAAATTGATAGAAGAACATCATCGGCTTTCCTTTCTCTTAAGAAGAAAATGCAGGTCCAAGCAAGGGACCTAAAATTGCAAGTAACATTGCTGGAACAATCAGCGTTCCTAGAGGGATGAGCATTTTAATTGGGATCTTTTCAATTTCCGTTTCTAACAGCGAACGCTGCTCATCGCGAAGAACTGAAGCTTGTCTATCTAATATTTCTGCAAGAGGAGTTCCAAAAGTAAGCGCTTCATTCACAACAGTCGCAAAGCTTTTAAGCGATGGAACTCCTACTTTTGCCGCCATCTGATTGAGTGCTTCTTCGCGAGTAGTAGCACCAAGCTTCCAAGTCATATGAGCATTTGAAAGCTCTCTCGATAATTCTCCAGATTCTCGCAAACAATACAGATCAAGCGCTGAATCAAAAGATAGCCCTGATGACAGCCCAAGAATCAAAATGTCAATCATTTCTGGCATCTCACGTAGGCATGATTTTCTTGTAAACTCAGACTTTGCCCGGAGGCTCATTCTCTTGTGACTTTTTATGCCTCTTATAATTTGCTGATAATAACTATGGACATCAAAATGATTCAAATTGACGGGAACAACTAGGGCGAGAATACCTATGCATGTTGCAAATAATACGGAGCATAGTAAATCCATCACTTCATTACTCCTTTCATAATGCTTCGAATAATCAAAAGAGCAACGCAATCCATGACCATTGCAATTGATGTGCATATAACGCCCGATGGCGTAAATAAACCCTTTTGAAAGTCCGGCGATAGAAGCGACAAGACAATCAATAAAACAACTGGGAGAAGACATACAATTCGAGCAGATAATCTAACTTGAGCAGTCTTTGTTGCTATGAGCCTTTGATTCTTCTCTTGTAATTCAACTAACTCGGCAGTTTTCTGTAAAAGACTCTTAAGCGGAGACCCTGTTCTATGTGAAATTACTAAGGCGCTAGCCAGCAAATTAACACCTGGAGCATCCAACCTTTCTGCCAAGTCCTCAATAGCTTCTTCGATAGGAAAACCGCACTTGATTTGCATGTCAGCAATATAAAAATTTTCTGATACGACACCTTCTGTGTGTTTACTGACATATTCAATAGATTGTGAAAGTGTGAGACCTGATCCAAGAGCAACGGCGATTGTTCTAAAAATCGAAGGCATCATATGGGCGATTTCTAAAGCAGATTGATGCTTGGCATGTTCATATAGAAAATAAGGAACGAGAAATAACGAGAAAACACCGCAAAGCGTACCTATTGCAGACTCAAATAGAACACCAAGCAAGATGGATCCAGCTATGCCACTAATAAAAAACAGTACGAAAGCATCAGTGACTAAGGTAATCCCATATTTGTAAAGAAAACGATTACGTAGCTGCATTGATGTATAAGAAAAAGGTTCCCATTTGAGCAAGCGCTGGACAAAAGTGCTATTGCGTGCAAATTGAAAAAACTGAACTACATAACCTGTTACTCGTGCATTTATTTGAGAAACAGTTTTTTCCTCACCGTTGCATACAAGAAAATAAATAATTACTCCAAAAACACCTCCTGTGATTGAGGAAGTAAAGACATCCATGAAGTAACCTCCTTTTTATTGAGTATTCCTTCTTGTATTGCACGATTGATAAAAGAAGGAACTTTTACAAAAAGCCAACTTCTTTTCTGCGCGTCAAACGACACCACCTCTTGCACTTCAATTGATCCTGACGAAGACAAGGAGATTTCTGAAACGCTGGTCACATATCGTTTTCCATCAGGAAATCTTTGAGACATAACTATCAGATCAAGTGCAGTGGCAATCTGCTTTTCTATGATTTCTGCAGGTAAGTCCATTCCAAAACGAGCCATCAACACTAGGCGCAATATTGCCTCTTGAGCGGTTCCGGCATGCAATGTAGTTAAAGAACCGTCGTGACCTGTATTCATAGCCTGCAGCATATCAATGCACTCTTCACCTCTTACCTCTCCTACTACAATGCGATCTGGCCTCATTCGGAGCGCGTTTCTCACCAATGATCTAATGGTTATTTCTCCTGTTCCTTCTATTGAGGCGGGCCGAGCCTCTAGCCTGACAACATTTGGATGCGAATCGAACTTAAGCTCCGCTGAATCCTCAATAGTGACAATTCTTTCTGACTTTGAAATTTCACATGAAAGTGCATTTAAAAGCGTAGTCTTACCGGATCCTGTTCCTCCAACAACCGCGATTCCCTGTCTGCACTTCACAGCCCAAGACAAAAATCTTGCAAGCCATTGAGGCAGCGATTTCATTTCCACTAACCGGTCCAAAGAAGTAATTTTTCCAGTGAATCTTCGGATAGTTACTGAAGTGCCGTTCACTGCAACAGGGCTTGCAACTGCATTGACACGGTCTCCATTCTCAAGTCGTGCGTCAACAATAGGACTTACCCTATCCAGCCTTCTTCCTAATGGAGATAAGATACGATCCATAACAATCAAAATCTGCTCTTCAGAGTCAAAGACTGTTTTTGATTCAAATAGCTCGCCGTTTTTCTCGTAAAACAAATTGTTGCAACCGTTAATCATGATTTCAGTAACATCTTTATCATTCAGTAGCGGCTGAATTGGACCAAGACCACACACCTCATTGATTACCTGTTCGATTGTTTCCTCATAGTCAACTGAACTAAAAAGCTCGTCCTTCTCTTCATTAACAATTGCTTCACAGGTAACTCTTAGTTCGTCTCTTACACGATCGATATCACTGCCTGTAATGAGAGAAGAAACTGTAGAAAGTCCTAATCGAGAAACAAGTTTTTCTTTTATCTTTTTTCTAGCCTTCTGAAATACTTCTTTTTGGAGTAGTGAGTCATTCTCATCTTGAGCCTCAATTTGCTTAGCAACGCGTTCAAAGACAAGCATTAACCCACCTCCTTCCTCCTATTGAATAAGCTAAATGGCTTTTTCTCAGGAGTTGCTTGCAGGGCAATTTGAGCCTCGCGCAGTTGTGGAAGAATGCCTAACTCGTTAAGAAAATGCGCAAGTACAAAAGAGACCGACTGTGCAAATGAAGTTTCCTCTTGTAACAGCACAGAAAGCTTTCCTTGCTGAATAAGCTCTTGAAACCCTGGTCCGCCTTCAAAAATCCTAAACATCTTTGCAGCTTCAAGACCAACCTCTGCTTTTCCAACAGAGAAGTCCTGTTTAACCCTTGGATTTGCTTTGTTCTCAAGTCGGATAATGCGAGTCCTTGCCACTCCAAGGCGCACTGCAAGTCCACTTACTTTTGCTAAAGAGTTAATACACGTAAGAGGGTTCTCTGAAACAATAACCAGCCTATCTGCGCATTGTGCTGCCTGAGCATAGCAATCTGTTGATGCCGTCGTAGTGTCTACGAGCACCAAATCAACCAAACCAGAAACAGCTTGAAGAAAATGACTCACACAAGGAAAGAGGAGTTCTGCCATTTCAGGTTTTACACAAGGACCAAAAAGATACAAATTTTTATGGATACAAGTTGCCTTTTCTAGAAGGTTCTCTTTTTCTGAAGGTACATCAGCAACAAGATCAGAGAAGTCTTTTGGCTGTCTAATTCCAAGCTTCTCAAAAGCATTTCCATAAGACAGGTCAAAATCAACTAACGCAACCTTCAAGCCCCAAGAAGAAGCAATCAGAGCCATTGAAGAAACAAGTGTGGTCTTTCCCACTCCTCCTCTTCCTGAAGTGAACGTCAGAATCGGAGCTTTTAAAGTCTTATCAAGAGGAATAAGGGATTGTAGATAGGTATTTAGCTCTTGGATACTGGCAACATAATCTGAAGCTTCTGGTAAAGGCTGAGAAAGCCTGTCAGCCCCGTATGATTGATATCCTCTTCCAACCTTTACCAGATCCCCCAATTCCATAGGGTCAATAACTAAATCAACTCCTGCTTTAGCTGCTCTAGAACGAAGTGATCCAGAAGCGCCAGACCTTACTAGCACTACACAGCGTGCGTTTCCGTCTTTAACAATCGCAGCAGCAAGATTTATATCCGAAACATCGGAGCCGGTATTACCAATCAAGACTGAATAATCCTGAGGAGTTGAACGAGCAACAATTGATCTAAGAGATGCCGCAGAATCTGTAAACTCACACCTATTACTGATACCTAAGTACGTAAGAATGGCTCCAATCTCAACGCGTGCGTCAAGACCTACGTATGAGATCCACTTTTCTAACATCACGCTTCACCTCCTGGATTAGTAGACGAATCTGCTTGTGACGCACTGTTGCTGTTTTGGTCGGCTGTTGGAGAAACAGGGTTCTCTGGCTGCACATCTTCACTTGCAGATGATGGGCTTGATTGATTTGTTGTGTCAGATAAATCTTTTGGGTTTTCTTCTTCAACGTAAGAATTGTTGTGTAGTAAGTCCTGAGCATTAATCTTTGATCCCGGAAGAGTAAAGCGGAGTGTTCCTCGAGCATATGCAGAAAGCACAGCAGGAACCTGTTCAGGAGTTAATCCAAGCGTTACAGAAGAAGAGGTGTAAAGAGTACCCTCGGTATCATCTGACAATACCGCAATATCAGAGGCAATACAGGTAATAAGAGAATCGGTGACCTCATACGCCGCAAGTTTTGTACCAGCACTAAGCCTCTCAGCTAATCCGTACTTCTCGCCATGAGAAATAGTGAGACCAACAAGATTTTCTGGAATAGAAATCTGAGAGGTGACTGATCGCAGATGAAGAGAAACAACAGGCATGCCAACTCCAATAACAGATGAAACCGTTCGACCCATAACACTTTCTGGATTAGTAATTGCACCCTCAGGAATCAGATCAGAAATCCAGCTTTTTACCTGTGTATTAGAAGATGAGAGAGTTTCTCCGGGCTCTATTTGTTTTGTGGCCACCAAAATTGAAGTAAGTTCTCCGCCGTATTTTTGTATTGCTTCTGCTCGTGATTTCTCTGCATCTGCACGGACACTTTGCACATATGCAAAAAAACAAAAACTAGCTAGAAGTGCACTCAACACAGAAATCAAAATTCTTGTTTTCTTAGTCACTTTTTTCCTCCCCTCCATTTGCGATATACCGATTGTGCGCTCGGGTTGAGAGAAGGAGGACAAAAACAAAAGATTTACCTGCACAAATATGTCCGATAGCTGACGCGAATCTGACACAAAGTAATGTATCAACAGACTACAGCGACGCAATGAAAAATGGGTAATTTAAATTTTTATCCAATTTGATATATAAAAATTTTTAGAAAATCATAACTGCTACATTTTTAGAGGGATTGTAATAAATGATTTTCTAAGTGATTTGCCTGACTCATGAACGATGGTTGACCCTCCCCATTACTGGGCGGGACCAACCCTCGTTGATTTCAATATAGCATGTTTCCTGCTGGTTTGACAAAAAAGCACCCTAGTCAAGCCAGGGTGCTTAGAGGATTTACGCTGTTAAAGCTTAAAGCACAACATCAGGGTCAAGCAATTGCTGGCTTTCTCGCATTTCTTTTGCCAGAGATAAATAGGCCTTTAACTGGGGTTCTGTAATCTTGCCCTCATGCAGGGCGTCTTGAACGCTACATCCTGGCTCGTGAGTATGGGTGCAATCCCTAAATTTACACGTCTGAGCAGCTTCAGAGATGTGTGGGAATATCTTCTGTAATCCCCTCTCATGGCCCACAATAGGCAAGCTTCTGAGCCCTGGCTCGTCCACAATAACACCAGCGTCAGGAAGCGCTACCATACGGCGAGCAACCGTTGTATGACGTCCCGCCTTATCGGACTCGCGAACTTCTCCCGTTTCAAGCGCTTCGTGTCCCAAAAGCGCATTCAGAAGCGTTGATTTACCAGCACCTGATTCACCAAGCACGATGGCTATGGAACCGTAAGGAACAAGGCTGCGAACAGCATCGATTCCCCATGCAGCTCCAAGATCTTGGGCGGTCTGCGCAAGGTCTGCAAGTGCCTCGGGTTTCTCGCCCTCAAGCTTTGAAGCCGTTGCAACAATCTTTACCGTAGAGCCAAGAGCTGCGGTAATAGAAGAAATCTCTTGAGCCAAAAGTTCCGGTCCCGCAACATCTGATTTAGTGAGTACCACGGCACAAGTAGCACCGCAGTCCTTAGAAATAACTGCTGAGCGCACAATACGATCTACCGAGATAGTCTCTCCGTCCAAAGCCTGTACCACAAGCACAAGGTCAACATTTGCGGCCAAAGTCTGCTTTTGACCACGAGCTCCGCCCTTCCAGCGAGCAATATCGGTCTCTCGCGGCAGAATGGCCTCGATGATGCCCATATCGTGCGAGTCCGGAATGCGAGCACACACCCAGTCACCAACGGCTACCGTGGAGTTCTGGCCCTTGGTCACGCGCGCAGCAAACTCGGCGCGAAACTCTCCCTGCTCTGACACAACCGCAGGAAATCCCCTATCCAAGCGGACCACGCAGGCCATGGTCATCGTCTGGCGAGAAACTCCTTGAGCTTCAAGCTCGGTCACGATACCGTCATAGGCCTTTATCTGAGCCGACGATGGAGTCAGCTGCTCAAACGCTGGAACATCCAGCAATGAAGAAAGGGCCGGCAGAGACCCTTGAGTCCTGCCGGCTCCTAGTTTTTTGGAACTTTTTGTACGCTTAGCGGACAAGAGTACTCCTCTACCTTATGCCTTGTTCTTTTGAACAGAGCGCATAACAGCCTTATAAAGCTCCATCAGAGGAATAATCGATGCAGCTAAAAGCATTGCCATGGCGTACTCTTCAAAGCCAATCTCAGCAAAGCCAAATGCCTGAGAAAGTGGTGTCTCAATTACCACAAAGGTGAGAATCAAAGACATAACAAAAGAGCCCCACAGCCAAATGTTTTGGCTGGTTAGCTTAAAGATGGAACCGCGCAGAGAACGCATGTTAAAGGAGTGGAACATCTCAACCATAGAAAGCGTCAAGAATGCCATGGTCATGCCTTCAACACCAGCCTCTGGGTTAGCAATGACCTGTGAGATGTCAAAGGTTCCATACTCAAAGTAATGGCCAATAAAATAGCTGACAATGGTGAGAAGAGCAATGATAGAGCCCTGAACAAGACAGTCAAAACCAACGCCACCTGCAAAGATGCCGTCCTTAGGGTTGCGAGGCTTACGCTTCATAATGCCTGGCTCAGCCTTCTCGGTAGCCATAGCAAGAGCGGGCAGAGAGTCGGTGATTAGGTTAATCCACAGAAGGTGG
>NZ_CAUSFQ010000007.1:0-29631 GCF_963530955.1 Lancefieldella parvula
ACAACTGCATCCACCCAGCGACCGTAATATCCTGCTGCAACTCCTGCTACAAAGCCGATAAACAGGGCAATTGCCTGCGAAATAATACCAACAGAAAGAGAAATCTGGCAGCCGTAAATAATACGAGAAAGAATGTCTCGACCGTACTCATCAGTACCAAGTAGGTGCGCAAATGTTGGATTCTGATTCTGAATTGAAAGGTTTTGATCTTTGTAACCATAGGGAGCAAGAACAGGAGCAAGAATTGCAATAATTACTAGAGCCAAAACAATGCCCAAGCAAATCATGCCCAGTTTATTTTTCTTAAAGATGTTCCAGCTAACCTGCCAATAGCTCTGCGCACGAACCTTTCCCGTGGCAGCCTGTTCTGCTTCTTGAGCCTTGGCGGCATCTTCAAGTACAGCTTCGGTCTTTTGGACCTTCTCGCTATTTTTATCGCTCGTAAACAAAGCCATTACTCTGATGCCTCCTCTCCAAGACGAATTCGTGGATCAACTACTGCGTACAAAATATCAACAAGCAAATAAATCACAACGCAGATAATTGCCACGTACATGACACTACCCTGAATCAGCGGCAGGTCACGAGCATTAATTGCATCAATAAGCAACTTACCCATACCGTTCATATTAAAGATCTGCTCAATGATGATGGAACCAGTAAGGATGTCTCCCAGCTGAGATCCAGCAATAGTAATAATGGGAATCAGAGCATTTCTGAGCGCGTGCTTCAAAACAATAGCGGAGCGCTTTAAGCCCTTAGCTTCAGCAGTTCTGATGTAGTCCTGGTTTAATACGTCTAGCATGCTGGTCCTGGTAACGCGGGCAATACTTGCTGCGTAACGAGAGCCCAGCGCAATAACAGGAAGAACATAGGCGGAAGGAGTTTTAACGCCAGAGAGTGGGAACCACTTGAGCGTCAAAGCAAAAATAATCTGCAGTACTAATGCCACCCAAAATGATGGAGCAGAAATACCAAAGATTGCAGCTGACATAAGTGTTCTATCAAGCCATTTGCCATGGTTTACCGCGGCGAGAATACCCATCAATAGACCAAGCACTATGGCAAAAAGATACGCGAACACTGCCAAGCGCAGCGTAACGCCCAGAGCTTTTGTCAGAAGTGCAATGACAGGTCGCTTCTGAGTGTAAGAAGTTCCAAAATCTCCACCAAGCATTTTTACAAACCAGTTTGCGTACTGCTCTGGAATTGGCTTATCAAGGCCCATAGTGTGACGGACTTGCTGAACCGTAGCTTCATCAGCCATATCGCCCATCATGACTCGTACTGGGTCACCTGGAACAATGTTCAAGACAAAAAACGTTAAAGCAGAAATGCAAACTACAACGCTCACTGCTTGAAGGATTCGTTTGATTAGAAACGATCTCACTCCTGAGCTCCTCTCCCCTCAAGAAAATGAAGCGGCATCCAAGAATCTTAGATGCCGCTTTAAAGTTTATAGCAAGTTTGCTACTTAGTCCTCTGGAACGGTGTAATCGGAATTTGATGTATCAATATCGACATCAAAGAAGTGATAAATCAAGTTTCCAACCTTAGCGTTCTTGACGTACTTCTTAGCGACAAAAGAGTTCTTTGGCCAGTACAGAGGAAGTGTTGCAAAGTCTGTACGCGTGAGCAGGTTATCTGCGTCCTTGTAATCCTCTGTTCTCTTGTCCTTGTTAGACTCAGAGCGACCCTCAACAAGAAGCTTGTCAAACTCTGGGTTGTTGTAGAAGGAAGACTTCTTTGCAGCGTTGGTGCTGTAGAAGTAGGTGTAGAGGTGCTGATCACCGTCAGCAAACAGTGGATACCAACCAAGGGTAGTAATCTGAAGGTTACCAGCAGCCCAGTCGGTGTTCCAAACTGCGTTGTCCTCTACCTGGACATCAAGGGTAACGCCAATCTTGCTCCAGTACTCCTGGACAGCAACAAGGAGCTTCTCGTAAGACTTTCTAACCTTTGCAGAAAGCTTAAGATCAGTGACACCAGCCTCAGCAAGAAGAGACTTAGCCTTCTCTGGATCATACTCAAACGCAGGAGCGTTCTTGTCGTAACCAGGGGTTGCTGGTGCAAGCCAACCGCTAGCAACGGTACCGTTACCGGAAGCAATGTTGTCAACAAGCTCCTGGCGGTTAATTGCCAAGGAGAGTGCCTGACGAACCTTAGGATCAGTAAGCTCAAAGCCCTCTTTGAGGTTGAGGTTGATGAAGTTAACGCCAAGGGTCTGATATGCGGTAATGAGGTCCTTAACGTCAGCATCGCTTGAATACTGCTGGTACAGAGAAGATGGAAGGTCGCAGAAGTCAATGTCGTTGTTCTTGAATGCAAGCAGCTGAGTGTTGGTGTCATCGTAGTAGTGAATACGAATCTCATCCAGTGCAGGCTTACCGTCATGGTAGTCATCAAAGCGCTCAAGAACAACCTCGGTAGTGTCATCATTGCTCTTAATCTTGTACTTACCAGTACCAATAAGGTTAGTACCAGTACCCCAATTAGCGCCAGCAGCCTCACAAGCCTTCTCTGGGAAAATGCAAGCATAGGAGATACCAAGAACGCTTACAAAGACAATGTAAGGCTCAGAAAGCGTAAAGGTGAAGTGAGTATCATCCTGAACAGTCAGGCCCTCAAGCTCAGTTGCCTTACCGGCAAGCATCTCTGGAGCACCCTTAATCTTGTCAAAGAAGCTGGTGGAGAGAGCCTTAGTTTCTGGCTTAAACATACGCTCAAAGGTGTACTTAACATCCTTTGCGGTCAAAGTAGTACCGTCGTGGAACTTAATGCCCTCTTTGAGCTCGCACTTAAGAGTAAGACCGTCAGACTCAAAGGTTGGAATCTCTTTAAGCAGACATGTGACAAGCTCATTATCCTCAGTCCAACGGAGCAGGGACTCACAAACAGAGTCTGCAACGCATGCGGACTGGGAGTTGTTTGCACGCTGCATATCAAGGCCCTGCTTAGAATTTGCGGAGCCGTAGCGAAGAATCTTCTTCTTATCAGAAGCCGGAGGAGTATCAGTGGAGGAAGGATTGCAGCCAGCCAGCATCATAGATGCGCCACCACCAGCCGCTACCATACCTGATGCCTTCAAAAAATTACGACGGCTTAGTGAGTTCTCCAGCATGTTAACCCTTCTTTCTTATTAAAACGATTTATAAGACAACCCTGCTGGGGTTAGATAACTATACAAAACAATTACCAGCATCTACCTATATATACCTAGGATGAAATAGACATGAAACATTAAATTGCGACGATAACAGCAAAATCTATTTACCTGCACTTTTTGTCTAACCATATAGGAATTACCTATATTGAAACATAAAAATTGACTAAGCATTTTTGGACAGTTGTCCATTTTTTCATAAAAATATTGGCAGGTACTAAAGAGATACCTGCCAATACAAATGCATGTAACGAGAAGAACTCTCTGTCTTAGTGCTTACGCTTCATAAGACCTGCGGCTGTCAAAGCAGCTCCACCCATAACCATAAGAGGCATTACCAGAAGCTCTTCACCCGTATTTGGAAGCTGTGCTTTCTTCTTCTTTGTCTTCTTCTCTTTTACAGGAGAAGCAGGGTTAGAAGGCTCTTCTGGAGCTGGAGTTGGTGCTGGAGTTGGAGTATCAGACTCAACAGTAAGGGTAACTGTCTTTGCTGCCTCATAGTCATTACCTGCAGCTGTAGCATTACCGTTGAAGTAATAGTAATACGTAACGGAGTATGCACCAGGAGTCTTAGAAATCTCTTCTGCCTTCTGAGCAACAGTTGCTGCATCCATAGTTGCTGTATCAAGTACAACTGTACCACTCTGATCAACAACCTTAACGCGAGCGTCAGCAGAACCAGCAGCAGGGGTAACCTGACCGGCACTGTGATCAACCATTGCATCAAGGTTATCAAGGATGGACCAAGAATCCTGGTTAGCGGTAATAGTGCTGTCGTGTGCCGTAACTACCTGCCTGAGCTCTGTATAAAGAGGAGAGATGACGCCGTTGTTAAGATCAAGCTCGTCAGTTGAGTTCTCAGAAGCATTGATGACAAGGTTGCTGCCGGAAAGAGAAGTGTATGAATACTCCTGATATACATCGTCAGCAAGATCATTATCAACAGCCAGCTGCCAGCCAGGAAGATTCAGGTACAGTCCCCTATTGGAATTTCCGGTGTGAACCGAATAGCCATAGTCCCTCATGGCATTCTTAATGTTGGTCAAATCAATGTAGTAAGCACCACCGGTATACAGTGCATCATTTTCTGTTGCACTGTGGCGATCTTCATACAGGATGTTATCAACGTGAATATCACTTGCAGAAATGTTTGGCATGTAATTCCACTCGTCCTGTGGGATAGCATAATAGCTACCGTCAGGCCTAATAATTACGCCAAGATATTTCTTATTGCTGCTAAGAATGGAATTGTTTGTTCCCTCTTCCAAGACCTGCCTTGCAAACCTAACTGAAACACGAGGGTTTCCGTAAGAGGTTCTGTGATCAAGCAGGTATTGAGTAAGACCTACATAGTTGGTGCCATACAGATTAAGAGTAGAACCATTGGTAAGCGTCAAAGGAACGGTAAGTGTAATGGTCTCACCTGCAGCCAGGGTACCAGAAATAGAAATGGAACGCATCTCAGCATTGTCCTGACCAGCTGCCTGGTATGCAGCATAAGCATTAGCTGCAGGCTGAGAACCAGAACCGCCGTTCAGTCCACTAATGTTCAGGTTAATTGCAGTTGCTGCATTAGTTGACGAGAAGGTAAATCCAGTTGCACGCAAATCAGGATTAGGGCTTGAGCTGACATAGTAAGTAAGTGGCAGCTGCATAACCTCGTTAACAGAAACTGGAGATGAAGAGATGTTGGTAATCTTTACCACTGCCTGCAGATTCTGATACTTATCAATATCTACAATGGAGCGGTTCATCTGAGTGGTGTCATTATCCTTATAAGCGTAGTTAGATGTCTGGCCAGAAGCATCTGTAAAGTAAACAGAACGCTCGATAAGACCATCCGCACTCACAGAAGGAGACACGTTAGTAGTAGTGCCGTTATAAAACGAATTATTACTTGCAGCGTATGCAATATTTGGCATAAAGATTAAAGCTGCCAAAAATGCAAACATAACAGCAAGAAAACTGCGGCCCTGCATCTTTGATGTCATAGGCGTATTCCTCCTCAGAATAAAAACTTAGCGTTATATTTTCGCATTAACACCCTGTTGAAGGAATGGAGATATTTGTTACTTACATAAAAAGAGACGTCATCTTTCGATGACGTCTCTTGACAAATCTCTAGATGCGCAAAGTGCTCTACTCTGCAGCCTCTTCGGTTGCCTGTGCGTTAGCCTCAGACTCAACAAGGTGAGCCTCAAGATCAGCCTCAGCCTCAGCTGCTGCTGCCTCTGCTGCTGCACGCTCCTCCTCTGGAAGTGGAGTGACCTCAATGTCAATACCAAGGGTCTCTGCAGCTGCCTTCATAGACAGGGAGATGCGACGACGGTCAAGATCAATCTCCATGACCTTTACCTGTACAACGTCGCCAACCTTGCAGACCTGAGATGGAGCGGTAACGTGCTGCTTAGCCATCTCGGAGATGTGGACAAGGCCCTCAACGCCGTTGCCAAGGTCAACAAATGCACCGAAGGTAACAAGCTTGGTGACAGTGCCCTCGATGATAGCGTCAACTGGGTACTTGGAAACAAGTACACGCCATGGATCCTCGGAAGTCTGCTTAAGACCAAGGGAGATACGCTCACGGTTAAGGTCAACGTCGAGAACCTGAACCTCAACCTCCTGGCCAACCTTAACAACCTCAGATGGGTGGTTAACGTGGTTCCAAGAAAGCTCGGAAATGTGAACCAGGCCGTCAATGCCGCCAAGGTCAACAAATGCACCAAACTCAACGATGGAGGAAACAGTACCCTTGAGCTTCATGCCAACCTGGAGCTTGCCCAGGATGTCCTGACGATCTGCCTTACGAGCCTCCTCAAGAACAATCCCGCGAGAAAGAACAACGTTGTTGCGGTTGCGATCCATCTCGATAACACGAGCCTCAATACGAGTGCCCATGAATGCACCAAGATCCTTGACACGACGGAGGTCAACAAGGGATGCAGGCAGGAAGCCACGGAGGCCAATGTCAAGAATCAGGCCGCCCTTAACAACCTCGATAACCTCGCCCTCAACGGTCTCACCAGCGTTGAACTTATCCTCAACTGCCTTCCAAGCACGCTCGTACTCAGCACGCTTCTTGGAGAGAACCAGACGGCCCTCTTTGTCCTCTTTCTGGAGAACAAGAGCCTCGACGTCCTCACCCAGGGAGATGACCTCTGCAGGGTTAACGTCTTTACGAATAGAAAGCTCACGAGCAGGAATAACGCCCTCAGACTTGTAGCCAATGTCTACGAGGACCTCATCGCGCTCAATCTTGACGACGGTGCCGTTGACAAGATCTCCCTCATCAAAATCAGTGACAGTGCCGTCGATCAGGCTGTTCATTTCCTCATCGGAAATTTCATCCAAAGAGAAGATGGACGAGTTCTGAATCTCACTCAAAGGTGGACCCCTTCCAAAACGGGGCCCCGGTCAACATGGTTGCTGCCAGAGTGCCAATACGTGGGCTTCTCTACTCGGAAACTTACATGCTCTCGGGGGCCAACAGATACAGTGCATAGCTTGACGCCATACGGGCAATAGGATAGCGCTCTTCGGCTGATTAAACAAGCCAAAGAGCGCTACTTTGCACAGCTATTACGCAAGTTTTACAAAATTTCTTCAAAGTTTGTTTCTTGCGAGAAAATCTTGTTGTGCTTACGCACGAAGACGGTAGCCTTCTTTCTCTACGACAGCTCGGTACGCATCGACATCAATTGGATTTTTGCTGAGGATACGTGCCTGACCACCAGCTAGAGTAACCTGCGCCCATGTTCCCTCAATACTATCGAGAGCTCGAGTCACATGATTGACGCAGTTCTGGCAAGTCATACCACCAATCTCAAATGTTTGAACATAAGGGTAATGAGATTCATCTTTGTCTTCTGGACCATCTGCAGCAGAAACCTGCTCTGTGTTACAGGTAGTAACACCTGTTCCTTCATCAGAGCAGCAGCCTTTTTTACCTGCAGCAATTCCGTAAACACGATAAACCGCAAAACCGCAAAGCGCTACAACAGCAAGAATAACAATAATATTGATTGGTGACATACAAACTTCCTTTCTGTTGCTGTTTTACTACCCATCATTTTCTAGATTATTCAAAAAAATGATGTTTTTCTCGCCAAGTTTTTCAGCAACAGCAAAAATCGTAATACAGCTTAAGCAGAAAGCTTTGCGCCAAGACCGCGAAGAGCCTCAAGAGCATCGTCATCTGGCTCAAGGTTGCAGATAAAAGTCTCAACAACGTTGACACCCTCTGCTTCAGCATTCTGCTTCCAAGTCTCCATCCAGTCGCCGGTTCCCCAGTCGTAAGAACCAAAGAGAGCGGTTGGCTTCTGACCAAGCTTGCCAGCGCAATCGTTGAAGAGCTCCTCAAAATCAGGATCAAGCTCCTCGTCACCCATAGCAGGGCAACCGAAAGCAAATGCATCGTACTGATCGCACATATCTGCAGAGAACTCAGAAGACTCAATAGCCTCGGTGTCTGCAGCACTTGCAAGCTCTTTTGCCATTGCCTCAGTATTGCCCGTCATGGACCAATACACAACTGCTACTTTACTCATACACTTCCTCCTTCTGTGTCCAGGTTCCCCCCTGGAAAACTACACATTACTTTCAATACCTCAACAAGAAATACAAGTGCACCCCTTATGCAACCTGGCATTTCTTGGTATTGCCATACGATGAGAGAATCTGCGCTAAAGATTCCCCTTGATAAAAACGATGCTTGCACTGGTCTTCTGCATCTTTAAGCTGCTCAAGGCGCAGGCGAGTTTCTTCCGTGTTGTCATAGACTTTCCAAGCACCAGTAAAAAGCTCAGACTGTCCATTCATAAAGCCCTGAACATCAGCAAGTGGATAGCCCAGTACCAGTCCAATCTCGTGCGGAAACGCAGCTTTTCTTGCATGAAAAGCAAAAATTCTTGAACGCATGCTCTTCATCAACGCCTGCACTGACTCAGTGGAATGGCCAAAGGCAGCCAAAAACTCACGGTGCTCTGACTTGGCGAGAATATCCTCAACAAGCTCAGGTCTATAGGCAACAAACGTCACCTTTCCGCCAGAAATAGCAGAGGTAGCAAGAAGCGTTACCCCAAACAGTGAGAGCTCGTGAGTCGCGTTGCATAGAAATGACCTCAACGTTGGATCAGTGCAGACAAGGCTTACACAAGAGCTACAAGACTTATGAGAAGCAAATGAAAAGAGCGCAGCCGGCTTAACGTGAGCAATAACACCAGCAGCACAGCGAACAAATGTTGTAGCAAAATCGTGACAGAGCTCGGGAGTATACACTCTCGCACCCTCATTAAAAACAGGCTTTTTATCAGCGGAATATGCATAGGGAGAAGTAACGTCTAGGAGCGATGAATTCTCAAAAGAAGTAAGACAATCCATACCGTACTTGCTCCCTTCTTAAAAATGCGCCGCCGACTAAAAGGGAGCCGACGGCGCCTGGATTCCGGACCCTTGGAGAGGGGAAAGGTTCCGGGCTGATAAAGCAATTTTGTTAGAACTAGCTCCTGTTATATAAAAACCTTAACAAGTTAACCTCTTCTAACTATTTAAAGTGTAAGCCTTAGCTAACTAAATGCAAGAGAAAACTCAAAATATTTTCACTTTTTGACAATTCAAGACAGAAAAAAGCTCCCGCCTCTTACGAATAAGAAACGAGAGCTCTAACGCGATCTAAAAATACTTTGTTGACGCACAAGTGCGTTCTAAGCAATCTGTCCTTCAGTCAAGAGCATCTTTACCTCAGAAGGAACATTAGGGTTATGAGCTGCAGTGGTAAGCAGTGACCTTGTGTTTGCAAGCGTTACCATAAGTGTCAGAAGATTGTGCATATATGCAGCAGTACTTACAGTAATAAGACCTGCTACACCCGCAGCGATGAAAGAGCTGTTCAGCGCAACAATCGTGCGATAGTCAGCATGAATCCTCTTCATTACCTGCTGGCCCAAAAGACGCATGATTACCAAAGATTCAAGCGAGTCATTCTTAATTGAAATATCCGCAACAGCACGAGCAATATCAGTTGCATCAGAAAGCGCCAGTGAAACATCAGATACGGCTAGTGCAGGTGAATCGTTAATACCATCGCCTACCATTGCAACGGTGTAGCCCTCCTGCTGGAACTTCTTAACATACTCGCACTTATCCTCTGGGAGAATCTGTGCCACATAGTCATCAAGACCAAGCTTCTTAGCAACACTTGCTGCAACGTTTTCTGAGTCGCCAGTCAACATAACCATACGCTTAACACCAAGAGCACGGAGCTGCGTAATAGTTGCTGCTGCATCTTCCCTTACGGGATCGGTAATACAAATTGCTGCAATAAGTTTTGAATCCTCGGACATAAAGATAATGGACGAGGTTGGAGCAATCTGTGCAAGGTCGTCTTGAATTCCCTCGGGCATTGGGGTCTTCTCGTCATCAAAAATGAAGTGAGCTGAGCCAATGCAGACCTCTTTGTCGTTAACCTTGGTACGAATACCGTGAGCAACAACATACTTAACCTCTGCGTGGAACTCGTCATTGTGCTTGAGGCCACGTACCTTTGCCTCGTTCACAATTGCTCGAGCCATGCTGTGTGGGAAGTGCTCCTCAATACATGCAGCAAGACGCAGAAGCTGGTCCTCGGTGCGACCACAGAAGCTGACAATGCACTCAACATGTGGAACTGCCTTTGTCAGCGTACCGGTCTTATCAAAGACGATAAGATCAGCCGCAGCAATCTTCTCGAGGTATTTTCCGCCCTTAACCGTCATGCCAAACTTAGCTGCCTCATCCATTGCGCTACCCACTGCAACAGGAGTGGAAAGCTTAATGGCGCAGGAATAGTCAACCATAAGAACGGTCATAGCCTTAGTGATGTTTCGGGTAATGCCCCAAATACCAAAGAAGGCGAGGAAGCTGTAAGGAACCAATGCATCAGAAAGGCGCTCTGCCTTAGACTGTGCGCCAGCCTTAAGTTCAGCAGACTGCTCAACCATATCAACAATATTGTCGATACGAGACATTCCTGGAGGAGCAGTGACGCTTACCATAAGGTCACCGTCTTCAAGGGCGGTGCCTGCGTAAACGGTTGAGCCAGGCTCTTTGGTAACAAGGCGAGACTCACCTGTCATGGCGGCCTCGTTCATCTGGCCAATGCCTTCAACAACTTTGCCGTCAACAGGAAGAACGCCACCAGCGCGCTGGTGCAAAATCATACCCTTCTCAACCTCAGAAAGGGCAATCATAACGTCCTTGCCGTCAATACGAGCCCAGACGTTCTCAGAACGAGTGATTAGGCCATCACGAAGTGCAAGACGTGCTCGGCTTGCCACGTGGTTCTCCATAGCAGCAGACAGCTCAAGCAAGAACATGACCGTAGATGCATCTGCCCACTCATTTCTTAGAATTGAAGTGGTGATAGCAGTTGCGTCCAAAACCTCAACGGTCAGCTCTTTCTTAAACAGGCGCTTAACGCCTTCCACGACAAATGGAATGGCGCGGAGAATAACGTAAGCGTAGTTAGCAACTGCAGGCAGTGGCAAAAAACGTATAATCCAGCGGCGTGCGAATGTGGTCACAACCTCCATCTGGAAGCGATTGTTCTCAAGAGCCATCTCAATTGAGCTACAGAAGTCCTCAAGACCTGCCTCTTCTTCTCGTGGCAAGTTCAAGACATCAAAAGCGCCAACAGCCGCAAGTACCTGATCTCTCTTGAGAGGGTCAAACCTTAGCAAGAGAGAACCGTTTGCCATGTGAACTTCAGCGTGACGAACTCCGTCAACACGCATCAGCTCATAGGAAATACCACGGGCTTCAGCCTCATCAATATGACCCAGGTCGCATTTTGCACGAATGCGACCTGAGATTTCATTAGTAATTGTAAAGCGCATGAATTATGCCTGTGCGCCCTCTGCGTCGACCTGCTTGGTAACCTCAGCGCGGATACCCTCCTCGAGCTCAGCAAGGCGAGCACGAACTGCAGCGTCAATCTTGGACTCACGGCGAGCCTCTGCGACAACGTCGTTAGCCTCGTCAACGACGTTCTGAGTCTCTGCGGAAACACGGTCAGTGACGCGAAGACCACATGCAGTTGCCTTGACAGCTGCCTTGTGAAGAGTGCCGTTAGAAGCAAGACCAGCAACAACGCCAGCAAGTGCAGCGCCACCGGCTGCGAGACACCAATTGTTCAGTTTCATAAAAATCCCCCATCTGCTTTTTGCAAATTAATCGGTTAATGACATATTGAAGATACGGGTTTTTTGACGAGAAAACAAGTGAAAATCATTACTAATTGGTTATCCTAATGAAACAATTGTACACAAGTAATTATTTACCTGCGAAAACATTTCCCATGGTTAACCATGGTATACATATAAATTTTGTGAAGATGCCGCTCTGAGGCGTTACTTAAATTATTGATATTTGTTCGTATAGGTTAACAACTAAATGAAAATAACAACTATTCTGTGACGTTACTATGAAAAATAAATTGTGTACAATTTATTTGTGTTAAGCTAATCCAAGCGGGGTACACTACCCAATACACAAAGCCATCCAATGCTTCGGACAATCCGTGGCTAGTTGAAAGGAACATCATGGCAAACACCAATATCTATGACCTCTCCGTAGAAGAGCGTGGCGGCTCCGTAACTTCCCTCTCCTCTTTTGATGGAAAGGTCCTTCTGATTGTCAACACTGCAACCGGTTGCGGCTTTACCCCACAGTATGAGGATCTTGAGCGCATTTACGCTACTTATAAAGATCAAGGCTTTGAGATTTTAGACTTCCCTTGCAATCAGTTTGCTGATCAGACTCCAGAGTCCGATGAAGAGATTCATCAGTTCTGCACTATGAAATTTGGCACCGATTTTCCACAGTTCAAGAAGGGCGACGTTAACGGAGAGACCGCGAATCCTCTCTTTGAGCGTCTTGCATCAGCTTTCCCCTTCCAAGGCTTTGGTAAGGGTATCAAGGCCCTTGCGCTGGACAAATTTGCAAAGGCAAACAACAAGAAGTTTGGTGACAAGGCTTATATCATGTGGAACTTCACTAAATTCCTTGTAGACCGCCAGGGAAACGTTGTTGCACGCTTTGAGCCAACCACCGATATGGCAGAAGTTGAGTCTGCAATTAAAAACCTACTTGCGTAAGGCGAGAGGACCGATTTACTCATGAGTTTTTCTCAAAAAGAAATACAGTCCGTTGCAGCCGCTAGCGCTTTTGCTAGCGGCTCTTCTACACTCGACAACTCCCCCGATATCCCCGAGCTTCTCCTCAAAAACCAGCTCTGCTTCCCACTCTACAGTGCCTCAAAAGAAGTGGTGCGAAGGTATACGCCGCTGCTTAAGCCCTTTAATTTAACGTATACACAATACATTGCCATGATGGCGCTTTGGGAACATGAATCCTTGGATGTCAAGACCTTAGGTGAGCTTTTATTTCTTGATTCAGGCACCTTGACTCCACTTCTAAAAAAACTTGAGGAGAAGAGCCTTGTACTGCGTCAAAAAACAAACAAAGACGGACGTCAACTGATTGTTTCTCTTACCCAAAAAGGCAAAGACCTTAGGCGAGAAATTCAAGTGGTCCCACATCAGATTGGCTCATGCGTTAATCTCTTGCCCGAAGAAGGCGCTGAGCTTAAACGATTGCTTTTAAAAGTTCTCTCTAACGTTACAGAAAGCTAGATTTACTATGACCCAATCACAGGTAACTATAACCTCTTCTGAACGTGAAACCGCCATAGTACGCACTAGCACCATTGGCATTGCAGCTAATGTTGCTCTTGCGGTATTTAAGGCTGTCGTAGGCATTTTATCTAACTCAATTGCTGTTACTCTTGATGCGGTGAACAATCTCTCCGACGCAATTTCATCAATCATCACCATTGTGGGAACAAAACTATCTAACAAAAAAGCTGATCGCGAGCACCCCTTTGGACACGGACGTATTGAATACATCACTACAACAGTAATTGCTGCAATCATCATGTATGCAGGTATTTCTTCACTCATCAAATCCATCCAAGGTATCATGGATCCTGTTACGCCAGACTATAGTCCCCTGTCTTTAGTCATCATTGCAGTAGCTGTGCTGGTAAAGATTATTTTGGGCCACTACGTTCGCTCTGTAGGTAATCGCGTAAACTCCGACACCCTTATTGCATCGGGTTCAGATGCACTTTTTGACGCCACACTCTCCACTTCTGTTTTAACAGCTGCGCTTATCTTTATCTTTACAAAAATTAGCCTTGAAGCATATGTTGGTGTTGTAATCTCTGGTTTTATTATTAAGGCCTCAATCGAGTTATTACAGGGCTCCATTAAAGAAATTATTGGCATGCGTCCTGACGCTGCTCTTTCAACACTTATTTACAACATTGTGAAAGAGGATCCAGACGCAGAAGGCGTCTACGACCTTATTATCCACAGCTATGGCCCAGATAAATTTGTTGGCTCATTCCACACTGAGGTTCTTGATACCACTTCAGCTCTTGAGATTGATACGATGACTAGGCGTCTGAGTACAGAGATTTACAAGCAGACATCAGGCAAAATAATCATTGCTGCTATTGGTATTTATGCGAGAAACACCACCGATAATCGCATTGTAAAGATGCGCACTGAAGTAACTGAAATGGCTTTAGCTCATGAAGGTGTTCTTCAAGTTCATGGTTTTATTGCTGACATTGAAAATCAATTTATGGCCTTTGATGCAGTCATTGAGTTTGGCTATGACGGTAAGCAAATTGTCCACGATATTATTCATGAAGTAGAGGCAGCCTACCCTGATATGAACGTCTCGGTTCTTTTGGACCGCGATACAAGCGATCTTTCTGAACATGAAGAAGACAGAGACTTGCACTAAAAGCAAGTAAATACATCCTAAAAAAGGGGCGAGCCGCTGACACCCAGAGTCAGCGGCTCGTGTTCTACGCTCGCAAGAAAGGGAGAGGGTCTTTCTTCGAGCTACGGGAACCTGAATAAAGCAAGCAACTAAATTGCTTAAAAACATAGTAAGTTAACCGAGGGAAACTTACAAGAATTTTTTCAGTTTTTTTATCTAATTTCGTAAACTCTACAAAAAGTTAGACTAAGTTTACATGTCTATGGATTTTTATCTTATATCAAGAAAGTCCGAGATAAACATAAACAAAATCCCCCGCACCGAATTGGTGCGGGGGATCAGGTCAGCGTACTCAGCTAGTAGTAGCTTATGCCTTTGCAACCTCGGTAAGGTTGGTAAGGATCTTGTCGTCCTTCTTATCCCACTTTGGAGCAGGACGGAAGAGCTGGAAGAGAATTGCTGCCAAGAAGATGAAGGCAATAACAGTCCACACACCAAAGGAACCAAGGACAAAGAACTCCCAGAACTGATTGATCATCAGGCCAACAATCCATGCAAATACGCACTGATAGCCAATAGCAAACCAGAACCACTTAGAGTCGTTCATTTGTCGACGAATAGAACCTACTGCAGCGAAGCAAGGTGCGTCAAGCATATTGAATGCAACAAATGCGCACATTGCACCAACGTGAAGAATGCCACCAGCATCGGTGAACATACCAGCGAAGCCAGACCACCTAGTAACGGACTTCTCGCTTGCATCACCAAGACCGTAGAGAACACCAAAGGTAGAAACAAGGTTCTCTTTTGCGATCAGAGCAGAGATGGAAGCTGCAGTTGCCTGCCAGTTTGCAAATCCAAGAGGAGCAAAGATAACGCCGATGAAACCACCAACAGCTGCAAGCAGGGAGAAGTCCATAACATTCTCAGGAGCGCCCTCAATGCCTGGAAGGTAACCAAAGACGCCGTTTGCGCCCTCCCAGGTTGCCCAACCAAAGTTGGAAAGAACCCAGATACCAATAGCCGCTGCGAAGATGATGGTACCAGCCTTAAGGATGTATGCAGAGATACGCTCCCAAACATGCATTGCCCAAGACTTGATAGAAGGCATGTGGTAATCAGGAAGCTCCATAACAAATGGTGCAGGCTCGCCCTCAAATGCCTTAGTCTTCTTCAGCATGACTGCAGAAATAACAATCATTGCAACGCCAAGGAAGTAGAAAGCAGGAGCAACCCACCAAGCAGAAGAGCCACCAATAAGAACACCCATAACCAAAGCAATGATTGGCTGCTTTGCAGAGCAAGGAATCATGGTGGTGAGCATTGCAGTCATACGGCGGTCCTTCTCGTTCTCAATGGTACGAGTAGAAAGAACGCCAGGAACACCACAGCCAGAAGAAATCAGAAGTGGAATGAAGGACTTGCCGGACAGGCCAAAGCGACGGAACACGCGGTCCATAACAAAGGCAACACGGCTCATGTAACCGCAGTCCTCAAGGAAGCACAGCATGATAAACAGAACAAGCATCTGTGGGATAAAGCCAAGGACAGAGCCAACGCCGCCAATAATACCGTCAACTACAAGGCTAGTAACAAGGGGGCTTGCGCCAGCACCTTCAAGAGCACCGCGAGCAAGATCAGGAATACCTGGGACATACATGCCATACGCAGAAGCTTCTGGCTCAGTAGCAGCGCCTTCAACAGCAGTCTTAAAACCAGCGGCAGTTACGCCACCAAGAGTCTGGAGTTCCTGACCCTCAGCAAGAATTGGTTTGCCGTCAGCGTCAAGCTTAAGAGGATTGTCGTCAGTATCAACGAAGTTGCCAGCCTCATCATGAACTGGTGCGCTCAGAGCAACAACGTTCTTCTTGGCAGTCTCTGCCTCAAAGCTGGTGATAGCGTCAGAATCCCACTGTTTAGCCGCGATTGCAGCACGAACCTCAGTGGTATCAATACCAGCCTCGTCAGCTGCGTTGAGATAAGCGTCAATCTGGTCACCATAGTGATGAGAGTCAAACTCATCTTTTGCCTCATTGTACTCGGCGTCGCCGATACCCATGAAGTGGAAACCCTTGTCAAACAGGTTGTCGTTGACCCAGTCAGTTGCTCCCGTACCAACAGTAGAGATGGAGATGAAGTACACAAGAGCCATGATGATAACGAAGATTGGAAGACCGAGGATACGGTTAGTAACAACGCGGTCAATCTTCTCGGAAGTGGTCAGCTGCTTTGGAGCCTTCTTGACGCAAGCTGCCATGACGCCAGCGATCCACTCATAACGGTCAGAAGTAATGATGGACTCAGCGTCGTCGTCACGAGACTGCTCAACTGCAGCAATGATCTTCTCAAGCTCAGCGGTCTTCTCGGCAGAAAGGTTAAGAGGAGCAATTGCATTTGCATCGCGCTCAAAGACCTTAATGGAGTACCAACGAGACAGAGTTGCAGGAGCAAGGCCCTCGATTGCAGTAGCAATCTTGCCAAGAGCCTCTTCAACCTCTGGGGTAAAGCACTTAACACCCTCAGCAGGAGTTCCCTCCTGGCCGGCCTTAATTGCCGTCTTTACCAGAGTGTCAATGTTCTTGTTGCGAAGTGCAGAAACCTCAATAACCTCAACACCAAGCTGCTTGGAAAGCTCCTTGGTATCAATGACGTCACCAGACTCCTTGAGCAGGTCAACCATGTTAAGACCAAGGACAACTGGACGACCAGCCTCGAGAATCTGAGTAGTCAGATAGAGGTTACGCTCCAGGTTGGTAACATCGAGAAGGTCAATAATGGCGTCTGGGCGCTCATTAATGAGGTAGTCACGAGATACCTGCTCCTCAGGTGAATAAGGAGACAGAGAGTAAATACCAGGAAGGTCGACAAAGGTGACGTCCTTATCGACGCGCCAATTTGCCTGCTTCTTCTCAACGGTAACGCCTGGCCAGTTGCCGACGTAGCCGTTTGAGCCCGTAAGCTCATTGAATAGGGTGGTCTTACCGCAGTTTGGGTTACCTGCAAGACCAATAATAGTCTTTTGTGCCATTAGGCTTCCTCTACCTTGTGAACGTCTACTACTTCAATGCTTGCAGCTTCATCCTTGCGGATAGAAAGCTCGTAGCCACGAACTGTGAGCTCAATTGGGTCTCCCAGTGGTGCTACTTTCTTGACGTAAACCTCAGTGCCCTTAGTAAGGCCCATGTCCATGATGCGACGTTTCACGGCGCCTACACCCTTTAGCGCAGCAACCGTGCAACTCTCCCCCACCTTAACTTCTTTCAGAGTTGCCATAACCTTCCTTTCATCGAAACACGTATTAAAAGCCGCGGGTTTTACCAGCAGCGCAATACAACAAAGTGTTTAGAGCGGAGAAACCATGATGTGCGACGACATCTGACGGTTCAGTCCAAGTCGTGCGCCCTTAACGCTGACAATAACGTCTCCGTTAACGCGTGAAATAACTTTTACCTCTGCACCTTCAACAAATCCAAGTGTAGAAAGGTGCTGACGAAGGTCAGAAGCACCCTTAACCGCTACGATTACAGCAGTCTCTCCCTCACCAAGCATGGCAAGAGGAAGAACTGGACCAGAATTTGCGGGACCCTGTGAGGTCTTTTCTGTATCCATGCATCCCCCAAAATAACGTAGGCAAACTAAGTTTGCTCTTTCGAACTTTTACTTCATTAGTATCAACTAAAAGTTAAGGTAATTCAACTTTCATTTAATAATTAAAGTAAAAAAATAAGGCGAGAAACTCTGTCTACCAGTGGTTTCTCGCCTTGTAAATATTGCAACTTTATTTCAGGTAATCCTAGTTTTACGTAAACATAAACGATTGTTTGCTCAAGCTTACGACAAGCGGTGCGACATCAGCCCGTATTCTGCAGACCTGCGGCAACACCAGACACGGTGCACAAAATCAAATACGTAATGTTTGCACGTGCCTCTGGAGTAAGCATGTCATCCCTTATACGAAGCTCAGACAGGGCATGCACCTGCGTAACCGAGAGAATATTAACAAATGGAAGACGCAGGCGGATAACAGGACCAAGCACGCGACGGTTCTCCAACGGCCACTTGTTACCGGTGATAGCAAGGACCCACTTGCGCGTCAACGACATCTCGGAGAGAACCATCTCCGAAAGTTCAGGGCGATCACCCAGAGCCAGATAAAGTCTTGCAATACGAGCATCAATTTTGGAGATTGACATCTCAATGTTGTCGATAAACGTAGTGAACAGCGGCCACTCTCTATATGCCTCACGGAGGCGTTCGATATCCCCTACTGCCTCGCAGGCACTGCCCAGTCCATACCAAGCAGCCAGGTTGATACGAGCCTGTGACCAGGAGAAAATCCATGGAATAGCACGCAAGTCATCAAGAGACTTGGCGCCCAGGCCACGTTTTGCAGGTCTTGAACCAATGGGGAGAAGACCAATCTCTGTCAGAGGGGTAACAACCGAGAACCACTCAGCAAAGCCATCGGAGTGAATGAGCTCCAAGAAACGCTGCTTGGACGCGTTATCAAGCTCAGAAGCGAGCGAAGCAAACTTCACGTCTGTCTGGGTATTCTTCTGTTCAATAGAAGGTGCCATCTGAAGCAGTGTTGCTCCAGCAACGGACTCTACGTGACGGCGAGCAAGCGTTGGGTCACCATAGCGAGCAAAAATAACTTCTCCCTGCTCAGTAAGTTTAAAGCGACCGTTGACTGAGCCTTTGGGCTGAGAAAGAACAGCACGGTTTGCAGGACCACCGCCACGACCAACTGCACCGCCACGTCCGTGCATCAAGATGAGGTCAATGGAGTTCTTCTCTGCCCACTCTGCCAAAGCAGCCTGAGTCTTATGAAGTACCAACGTTGCCGTAGTTGGTCCCTCATCCTTCGAGGAATCGGAATAGCCCAGCATGACCTCAAGCTTGCGGTCTGTCTGAGCAAGACGCGCCTGCACCTCAGGAAGCTGAATTACCTGGTCAAGTGTGGCAACAGCATTCTCAAGGTCTTCAATTTGCTCAAAGAGTGGAATAACGTCTAGTACAGGAACGTCTTCTTCATTTGCAAACGCAAGACGTGCAAGCTTATAGACATTCTCAACATCCTGAGCAGACTGCGTAAACGAAATAATATAGCGACGAGCAGCATTAATGCCGTTCTTCTTTTGAATTGATCCAATGGAGCGGAAGGTATCTAGCACCTCCTGCGTCATAGCATCAAGTTTGGCGGGTTTCTCGGCAGTTGAGGGGTGTGCCTCAATATCTGCAAGCGCACGCTTGTGCACCAAAGAGTGCTGACGGAACTCCATCTCTACCAAGTGGAAGCCAAAGGTCTGAGCTTGCCAGATAAGCTTCTGAACAGGACCGTAGGCAATACGGAAAGCCCCTGCTTGAGCCAGTGAATCCTGAATAACGCGCAGATCAGCAATAAACTCTTCAGCGTTTTGATACATCAGGTCGGCATTGCGCTCAATGGTGGCGCTGAGTCGGCCAGAAATGACGCGCATTGCCGCACGGTGCAACTCAGACCCAGCCTTATCAATAGCCCTAGAGGTCAGGGCCTGGCTCATTTCTACCTGCTGTGCCCAAAGATTGACAAGCGCAGGCGAAGCTGGAGTAGAAATACCATCAAGCGTCAGGCCTCGACTGACTTCCTTGGTAGCCCGAGCCAGTGCCTGCAATACGTGTACACGGTACTTCTCGGCAACTTGGCGAGAAACCAGGGCGGTAACATTAGGGTTACCGTCGCGGTCGGAGCCAATCCAGCTACCTGGACGGAAAAATGGTGGGCAGACAGGCGACACACAACCAGCGTTTTCTCCCAGCACCCAGTTATCAAAGCGGCGATATACCGAAGGAACCATCTCAAAAAGGGTGGTATCAAAAATGTTGAGGACAGTATCTGCCTCCTCCAAAGGAGTTGGCTTTTTATGACCGATAGGAGACGTACGGAATAGGCCGTCAATCTCTTGCAGCATGCGACGCTCGTTTTCCACACGAGCAGGACCACCAAGCCTCTGACGCTCATCAAGAAGCTCTGAGATGGTACGGATTCGGCGCTCAACGTTTTTACGACGAGCCTCAGTTGGGTGCGCGGTAAAGACGGGGTGGAACTCAAGACGATTAAGACGTGCTTTTGCCTCTTCTTCACCGCACTCGTCAATAAGCTGTCTATATGCAACGGTTATCTCATTGATAGGATCTTCTGCAGAAGATGGATCAACAGAAGCCTCACGAGAGCGCAGGCTGGTAACGCGATAATTCTCTTCACAAAGATTTGCTAAGTGGAAGAAAGTTACAAATGCGCGCATGAGAAGCACGGAGTCTTCCATGCTTAGGCTGTCAATGGTAGAAGCAAAACGCAGAAAAGCATTAAGCGATTCCTTCTCTGAATCTACTTTGAGTACCGCATTGATTGCCTCAAGCAGCAAAGGTGCGCGAGTTGTAGACAAGTCATCTGGTCCAGCTTTAATTGCCTCAACCAACAACGTGTCAAAGCTAGTAAGAAGATCTGGATTGTACTCAGCAAGCACCTTTCTTACCAAACGCAAAAAGAAGGTAAGGTTATCACGCAGAGGAGCTGGTGCTTTAAGCGCTTGAATAAGGGTACGAGCAGCAGCAATCTCATTCCCGCGTCGTTCAAGAAGCGACTGAGCTACTTCAGAAGTTGTTGCACCATCGATGGGTTTCTCGTCAAAAGAAGCATTGCTGGACTCTAGATTTGAATCTTGAGGATTGCCTGCCATGCTCATCCTTTCCCACATAACTCAGAATACGTACTATCTACCATACCCTTTTGTAACAATCTTCGCACGATTGTTTGTCAATCTGTTACCTAATGTACATCGTGGACTACAATCGATATCCCAAATAACAATTCATATATCAAAGTTTCTGGCCACGTTAAAGAAGATTTTAGGTTTTACATGCTCAATCCATTCAAGAAAAGTCGTACTGCGTACAACAATTCTTCCGTACATAAGCAGGTAGAGCGTCTTCGCACACCTCGCTATGAGCTTGATGACTCGCGCACAAACGGGGGTCAACCTGGCATTGTGGTTACATGGTGGACCAGGCTTCTGTCCGCGGTAGTCTCTGGCGATATTGCTAATCAAGACGAGCAATACTTGGCACATCAAACGTCCCAGGATTATCTCTTCAATGCACTTGGACAAGGTGCCTGGGGTGCACTTTTCCCGCTTTTAACTGTTGTTTGCTCTCAGCTTGTTGGCATTGAACAAGCAGGACTTTTCTCCATGGCATTTGTTGTGGCAACACTTTTGTTATTTATTGCCCAATACGGTGTTCGCACGTATCAAGTTTCCGACATAGTTGAACAACGTAGTTTTTCTGATTACCAGACTCAACGCGCAGCTACTGTTGTTGTCATGGTACTAGCAGGTCTTATTTGGTGCTTCTTTAAAGGGTATACCGAGCCCATGTTTTCTATCTGCACGGGAGCTTTGCTTTTTAGGGCAGTTGACGGCATGGCAGATGTCTACGAAGGTCGTCTTCAGCAAAAAGATAAACTCTATCTAGCCGGACTCAGTCAGGCTCTTAGGTGTAGTGCCAGTTTTATTCTCTTTACTGTTGTGTTGTTTGTTACCAGAAATCTTGTATGGGCAAGCTGGAGCATGGGTATTTGTGCCCTTATCACCCTGCTATTTGTTTCTGCTCCCCTAGCCATTCTTGAGACCGATAAAAGCGTGCGCATCAAACTTGCAAACATCAAAGATATTTTTGTACAGTGCTGGCCTCTCTTTTTAGCACTTTTCCTCTACAACCTTATTGACTCGCTGCCAAAGTTTGCCATGGAAGGCACACTTTCTTACAGCAATCAGTTGTACTTCAACGCACTTTATTTCCCAGCTCACACTATTTTGATGATCTCTACACTCATCTACAGACCACAGCTCTTCAAACTTGCTAGTTTGCTAGAAACCTCAATTCATAATCCCGCTAATAAGAAACGCTTTGGCGTAATGGTACTTGCAATGTTTGGAGCCATTGCCGTAGTCACCATTGGTACCGCCGCATTTGTCGAGTTCATTGGCATTCCTCTTAACGGCTTCTTATATGGCGTTGATTTTGAGCAATATCGCGGACTTGCACGCATTATGGTGGCCACGGGTGGACTTTGTGCTGCGATTGACTTTTTATACCAGCTCATCACCATCATGCGAGTTCAAAAAGCCGTTACGCGCGCGTACCTCATTTCATTTGCTGTATCCATCCCCATTATCTGGATGATGGTCAGCTTTACGGGTCTTAACGGCGCAGTTATTGGAAGCTTCTCCTCTATCCTTATCCTCTTCTTACTGCTTATCAGCGAATACGCCGTAGCACGTATGAAAAACTAGCAAAACAATTGATGCTCAAACGCAAAACCCCTCTGCTCCATACGTTGGAACAGAGGGGTTTTTAATGCATATAGCGAGAAACCCGTCTGCTAGAGGGGTTTCTCGACAATGAGCTTAGAAGGAGCAGGCGCCGCCGATAGTGCAAGCAGCTGCTGCAGAGCCGTCATCTGAATCATCGTTTGAACCAGAAACATGGAAGACCTCGGAGAGGTAGTTAATGATGTCGCCGGACTCATACATTGCCTTGCCGTCAATGAACAGACATGGGACTTGGCGCTTGCCACCAACCTCAATGAGGCGCTCGCGAGCTGCGTCATCAGCAACAATGTCATGCATAGGAAGCTCAATGTTGTTCTGCTCCATGAAGGACATAACCTTGTGGCAGTATGGGCAGGTTGGCTTATAGAAAAGCTCAAGATTCTGAGTAGCCATAAAAACTCCTTTTGTTAGTAATTACTACTACTTTGTCTATACCCACCATAGCGTAGTTGTTTCACATGGATTTAGATAGGCATAAAAATAGCCGCACAAGGCGGCTATTTAGTAATTGATGGTGCCAGCAACCAGGATCGAACTGATGACCCCCGCTTTACGAGAGCGGTGCTCTACCAACTGAGCTATGCTGGCGTACAAAAGCGCGCTAACAACTATACGGGGAAGCCCTGTATTATTCAAGCAGAAATACTAAAGAAGCCCGAGAACACCACGAACAAGACGCTCAAGATCATCTGCGTACTTCTCGGATGCCTCTTGAACACTCTTATGCGTAGTTCCATGAGCACCAGCTGGATTTGCAGCAAGCGTCAGAGCCAACACATTCATATCAAGAGCTCGGGCCATAATAACCTCAAGAGCTGTAGAAACACCAACGTATGAGACGCCAAAGCTACGAAGCATAGCAACCTCTGCTGGAGTCTCAAAGTTTGGTCCCAAAAGACCAGCAAAAACACCCTCGCTGAGCTCAATCTTAAGGTCATCCGCTACGCCACGCGCAAGCGTTCTTAGATAAGGCGAGAAGGCATCATTCATATCTACAAATGGGGTCTCAACATCGCGAAGGCCTGCCCACTCTGCAAGCGGATTGGTTCCCGTGAGGTTAATCTGATCAGTAATAACGCCAAGGCCAGTCTTTGCGTTTCCAGAAACAGCACCCGTTGCACCTGCAAAAATAATGTCTTTGCAGCCTAGGTGATGAGCATGCTGAACAAGAGAGGTTACCTCAGCGGCGGAATAGCCCTGATAGAGGTGAACGCGGCCAGGATAGACAACTACAGGCACACCATCGATAGTACCAATGGTTGCCTCAAAGCTGTGACCTGCCATAGGAGAAGCGTCAACAGGGAAACCTGGAATGTCACGATAATCAATACGACGAACTGGCTTTACCAGATCGGCAAGATGACCAAGTCCGGTTCCCAAAATAAGAGCAACGGGATGCTCAACAGATGGGCTTACATTCTCAATGGTTTTCTCGGTAACCACGCAAATCCCCTCCTCTAAGAGGTGACGAGTAAGTGTTCCCTCGCCAGAAACAAGCTTTCCTGAGTACGTACCATCATAAATCTCATGCACGCCACAAGACGGGCTCTTTGCCTTCAAAACGGCGAGCGTGATGTCAGAAGACGTAACAGCGCTAAGAGCAATCTTAGATCCACGTTCAAAATCTTCTGTAACATCCGAGCCATCCTTGAGCCAAACACGTCCTTCTCGCTGTTCCGCGGGCGGACGAGGCCCAGGAAGACCTGAGGACGTCTCGGGGCAAATCTTTGTGACGTTTACTTTTTCTGCCAGTTTTTGTACTGCAGAAACAGGCTTGGCCCCTCCGTCATATCTGACGGGGAGGCCAAGTAAACAAGCGCTAATAGCAACTTTCATTGCTTTTCAGATCCTAGAGAGCAAGAGAGTAAACAGCAATAGATGCCTTACCAAGAATCTCGTTGATCTTCTGTGACCACTCCTGAGAAGCCTTGCTTGCAACAGCAGAGTACTTGCTCATTGCAACCTGATAAGCGGTCTGAGCAGCTGCATAAGAAGCAGAGTCTTTGGAGATTGAATAAGCAGAGAGCTGCTTGTAGTAATCGCCGTCCTGGGAAGCCCAAGTGTTGTTCGTAGCATCCCACTCATCGCCAGCAAGACCAATGATGTACTGAGCGTACTCCTGACTTGTGGTCTCAGAGTTGCCATCCTCAGGTGCAGTTGGAGCCTGTGGAGCATCTGGAAGGGTTGTAGTCAGAACGCTATCACGATACTTCTTCATGATGACAGCATCATGGATGAGCTTCTTTGCAACATCTTCAGAGAGCTTGTATGCAGAAGCAACCTGGCTAACATCAGTAGTCTTGAAGTTGGTCTGCATGTAATTGTTGACCTCGTCATCAGTGACGGTAATACCCTTGCTCTGAGCCTCAGCAACAACAAGAGCATTGCGAACATAGCCAATGATCTTATCGGCTGCTGGAACAGCATAGGTGCCGTCAGACTGCTTTGCTGCGTCAAGACCAGAAGTGTTCTCAATAACCTCACGAGCAGTTACTTCTTTGGTCTGACCGTTGTAGGTATAAGAAGCAATAGGAGTGTTGAGCTCACCCTCAGAAAGTGTGGTGCGACCGTTCAAAGAACCAGTAGCTCCGCCACCGCCCAGAAGGAAGCGACCGATGACAATACCAAGAGCAAACAATACAACTGCGCCTACTCCGATAAAGATCTTTGAGTTCTTTTTTACATCAATAGATGGCATATCCTTGCCTTTCATCGCTTAATGCAACTATGCGTACATAATACAAACCTGTAGTTTACTCTTATTAGCATGCATAAAACATACAACCAGTAAACTCCCCCGTTTGCACACAGTCGTTTACATGCAAAACAAACTATTTGGTAGCTGCAACAATCTCTTCCGAATACTGTTTGATGTATCCAGTGGCATTTTCTGCATCAAACTTCATGCGCTGAGACAGTGCTTTCTTCACGTCCTTAGAAATAGTTCCGTGTGCTAAGGCGAGAAGACCCTGGAGCATGTCATGGTACTCAGCATCTCCGTGATAGCACTGGACCGCCTCATCCAGAAGTGGCCATGCTTCATCAGAATGCTTTGCAGAAGTTGCTCCGTACTGACAGAGGAACAAAAATGCTGCCAGGCGCACCGTTGCTGAGTCATCGTCAAACAGAGAAGCCTCAGCAGCATCAAATGCCTTAAAGACCTGGTCACCAAAGTGAGCGCTCAGATTGGCAAGCGCATCAAGCACTTCCCAACGAGTCTGTGCTTCTGGCCTATACAGTGCATCAATAAGAGAATCAATGTGCTCTTCAAAGGCAAGAGGAGCAATATGGGCCAGCTCCGCAAGCTCATGAGATGCGTCTTGACGAGCGCGCCTACTAGCATCAGACAAAGCAATGACCAGTGCATTCACTTTTTTCATCTGTGCCATAGTTGGCTTTTTAGTAGCCTTCTTAGCAGGTTGCTTTTCTTCTTTTGGCGCCTTTGTAGAGCCCGCTTTTGCGGTTGCCTTAGTTGAAGCCTTTTTTGGCTTCTGAGCAGTTTCTTTCTTTTCTGCCATGAAACCTAAATCCTCTCTAAAACACCCTTTATTCTCTAAATCCGTCTACGACAACGGTGCCGCTTTTTTGATCCTCATGAATTTTAATAAATCCAAGGCTCGATGCTTCACGTAAAAGAGAAGTAAACGAACGATATCCATAAGTCGCCTCAGCAAACTGTGGACGCTTCCTTCGCATAGTCTCTTTTAAACGAGACGCATAAATAAATGTTTCGCTTTCGCGCTCCAAAGACTCAATAGTCTCAAATAAGAGCTGATAGCAGTCGTGTTTCTCGACAGGTACCTTCTCTTTAAAGTCAGGAATTCTGCCAGAACTCAAAATATCCTCGTAGAAGATAAACTCGTCACAAACTTCAGCAAGAAGCGAGCTGGTAGACTCCTTCATACCAACGCCAATGACTGTTTTACCAGCCTCTTTAAGCTTTGCCACGAGTGGCGAGAAGTCCGAGTCACCAGAAAGCACAGCAAAGGTGTCAATGTGGTCTTTAGTAAGACACATCTCAACAGCGTCTACCGCAAGTCTAATATCGGCAGAGTTCTTGCCGGTATAAGCCCTATCTGGAATCTCAATGAGCTCAATACCAAGCTCATGCAGGGGTGTAATAGCATTTGGAAAGCGCTGCCAATCGCAGTATGCACGCTTGGCAGTAATGCGTCCCTTATCAACAAGCCTCTCCATAATGAGCTTCATCTCTGGAAGATGGCCTGGCTCTTGATGACCGTTTCTCTTTCTTTTGCCTGTTCCTAGTGCCAAATTTTCATAATCGATGAAAACCGCAATAGAGCTCTGAGGAGTAGAAATATCACTCATAATCGGGGTCCTTTGCGGTTAACACTTAGTGGCAGCAGTGGCCGTCATGACCGTGCTCGTGACCTTTATGCTCATGATGATGTCCGTGACCATGGCACTCACACTCGTGATCACCATCTTCGTGGTCGTGGCCACAGCAGCACTCGTGCTCACCCTCATCTTCCTGGCTCTCCAGAAGTGACCAGTCAAGACCAGCTGCAGTGCTCGTAGCCTCATCAGCATAAAGCAGTGAGATTGCCTGAGTGCCCTTGCGAGCGCCACCAATCTGGCAGAGCATGTCATACAGGGTAAAGGCAGTCTCTGCACCAGGGAGGGTAATCTCAAGGTCCTCAGACTGAGCAAGAGCAAGCGCAATATCCTTGCGGAAGTGCTCAGCCAAAAATCCTGGCTGGAAGTCTCCCTCAAGCGACTTAGGAGCAAGCTCTTTAAGTGCGCGAGAAGAACCCATGCCACTAGCAACAACCTCAAGCATCTGCTCAACGTCAAGTCCACCCTGCTCTGCCAAGGCCATTGCGTCTGCATAGCCAATCATGCAAGAAGCAAGGGATACCTGGTTACAAAGCTTTGCTGTCTGACCCTTACCAGCACCACCCATGCAGAAAATCTTTGCCGAGAAGGTCTCGAGAAGAGCGCGTACTGGCTCAATATCGTGCTCAGTTGCGCCAACAATCAGCGTAAGAGTACCGTCCTGAGCACCCTTCTGGCCGCCCGTAACTGGACAGTCAAAGGCATGCTTTCCCTCAACCTCAGCAGCATCGTGAATATCACGAGCAAGCTGAGATGAAGAAGTGGTCAGATCAATAAGGTATGCGCCCTTCTTAGCAACGCGGATAAGACCATCTGTTGCCAAGTAAACATCTTCAACATCAGTTGGATAACCAACCATGGTAAAGACAACGTTAGCGTCTTTTGCAGCATCTGCCACACTCTCTGCAGCGTGAGCGCCCAACGAGACAAGCTTTTGTGCTTTCTCTGGTGTTCTGTTGTAAACAGTAACATCATAGCCAGCAGAAATAAGGTGCTCCGCAATAGGAGCGCCCATAATGCCTGTTCCAATAAAAGCAACCTTTGCATTCTTGCTCAGTGCCATGTATGAGTCCTTTCAGACTGAAATAAATATACAAACTGGGGCCGCTCCAAAGAGCGACCCCATACCTTGTACCCGTTAATTAGATTTACGAACCCTGTTAGCAATTCTGTCAGAAAGCGAAAGCTTCTCGCGGCGATCAGTGCCCCAGAAGACAATAGCTACCATGCCTGGGCCAACGTGAGCACCAATGACTGGTCCTACCTGGCTATGAATAATGGTAAGTCCCTCGCAGCCCTTCTCTTTACGAATCTGAGCCTCAAGCCAATTAGCGTCCTTCTGTGCGTCTGCAGAAATAATGCCAACAGGAAGCGAGGTGTCATGAGAATAGCTATCTCTAAAGTCCTGGATAAGAGACTTGAGTGCCTTCTTACGGCCTCTGCACACTGTCTTGACGGTAAGGGCTCCTGTTGAGTCATAGGTAAGCTCTGGCTTTACATCAAGCTTGCCACCAATATTTGCTGCAGCAGCAGGAATGCGACCGCCCGCAGCAAGAGCATCCAAGGTCTCAAGTGTTAAGTAGCCATGTATATAGTTACGCGCATCTTGCGCCCACTCGGCAATCTCTTTTGCCGAGAGACCCTTATTAGCCTGATGTACTGCTTCAAGACCCAAAAGCTGAGCTGCGGACGAAGGTGCACCATTGTCGACTACGTAAATCTCAAAGTCTGGGTATTTCTCTCTTACCATATCTGCTGCTTGTTCAGCTGCATAGTAGGATGAAGAAAGTGCAGAGGTAAGGCAAAGATATACCGTTGGAGTGCCCTGCTTTGCAGCACGCTCAAAGACCTCGAGGTAATGACCAGGAGTAATTGCAGAGGTGGTGTAGCGCAGCTTTTTGTCTTTGCGCATGCCCTCAAAGAACTCATGTGCACTGATGCTCTTCCAGCCGTCATCATAGTGCTCTCCATCTGGTCCCACATAAGGGAACTGGATGATATCAACACCTAGTTGTTCAGCAATTCCTGGAGCAAAGTCTGCGCAAGAGTCCATGATGATTCGAACGTTACTGGGCTTATGATATGCAGCTGAAAGCTCAGTAGGCTCAAGATCTTCAAAGGCAACCTCGCTGATTTCTTCTTCGGCTTTATCTTTTTTATTGAACATCCTGTTCCTCAATCTTAGGTTTGATAATTCCATAACCACCATTTTTACGATGGTAGATGACATTAGTCAAACCAGTAGAAGAATTAACAAAGACATAAAAATCATGGCCGAGAAGGTCAGTTTGGACAAGCGCCTCCTCTTCCGTCATGGGCTCAAGATCAATGTATTTCTCGCGAACAAGCTGGTCATCAAGATCTTCAGCTGGAATCTCAATGAGATTGGCAAGATCTTCTTGTGTAAGAGCAACTCCGCGCTCAGACTTTACATGATGACGGCGCTCAACAACTTTTGTCTTGTACTTACGCAGCTGTCTGGAAACTTTTTCTGCTGCTTCATCAATAGCCACATACATATCGTCAGAGCTAGCAGTGACACGAACAACATTGTTACGAACAAATACCGTAACCTCAGCTGTCTTTCTATCTGGATTTGATGGGTTTTTGTCTACTCTAAGAACTACATCGCAAGACATAGGAGTGATGTCAAATACTTTAAGAGCATCACCGATTTTCTGATCTACGTGTGTGTGCAAAGCCTCAGAAATGCTTACCTTGCGTCCCGAAATCTTGATGTCCACCATAGGAGCCTCCTATCGGATACACGAGACATCTTCTAACTGATGTCTGTATAACAACAATACCCATTTGTCGGTCAATCATTCCATAAAAAGTTGAATTGAGCGGTAAACGGTTAGAGACTATTTCTCTTTATGCGCGATTAATTTTGCTCAGAGGAAGATGTAGCTG